>JABGPZ010000026.1 GCA_018644725.1 Phycisphaerales bacterium | reverse complement strand
CTTATTCCACTTACTCCTTCCCCCATCAAAATATAACTCCAATGAGCAACAGTAAACCAATCTTCGATCATCTCCCCCACACGTACAATCCATCGAATCGGACCGTATTTCGTCTGCAATTGCCCGAGTATGCTTCTGTGGTCCACCTTGCCATGCAAACCACCGAGGCCCTTCTCCAAAACAATGAGATCCCCGACTACGCTGACTTCCTCAATAATAGGGGTCGCCGATTCGTCCTCCGTATTCGCTGTGAGGATGAAAAAAATACATTTCATAGTTTCGTCTTGAAACTCTTCTCACTCACGCGATTCCGTCAGAAGATGCGTTATCATACAAAGAAGTTTTCACAAACCCGCTTTGGGTTTGGCGAGGCAAACGCGCTGTTGGTCGCGGCCAATCGGAACCTTCCTGTGCCAAACATTTACGGCCACGGGCTTCTGAAAAATCGTTTCGGAAACCCCACTCTGGATATGATCCTCATGGAACACATCCATCACCATCAGACGATCGGCACCTTGCTGAACGACGCCCGCGGCAACGAAGAGGAGTGCAAGGCACTGCTGAAACGGACGACCCCCCTGTTCGTCCAGCTGTTTCATGCAGGGTGCAACAATATCGATATGAATCTCGGCACAATTCTTCTCAACAGCGATGGGGAAAGTAAGGATTATCTACTCGACTTCGAATATTCCCGGTTCCACAACGAACCCAACCTCACTGTACTCATGTCCGAAGCAGGATTTTTCGCCCACCGCTGTCAAAAAAACGCAGCCCTCTCCGCAGACTTGATGGAGTGGTGGTTTGCCGATTTGTTGACGGCGTTGCACATCACCGACCCCGCAGAGAAACAACACCTCAAACAACAATTCAATTACTACGCCACGCACAAATTGTCGCGCAAAGAACGAATGAACATCCAGTAACAATGTAGAATGCGAAAGGGTTTTGTTGCATGCCCTCCAGTTCCGAATTTCCTACTCCCCGGTTGCTTTGCGGAGGCGGCGAAGGATCACACGCAGGAGGGTAGGCATTTCGAGGTAATTCTTGGGCGGGCGCCAGTGGACGGTTTTATCATCGATCAGCCGGACCGGGCCCTGCGGGTTGACGAAGATCGGCTCGGCGGCTTCGAAGCTGGAGATTTTGAACACGATGTCAGGCGCGTGAAGGTAGATCGATTCGACCCCGAGTCCGCTGGCGAGGATTCGGACCTCAGCCACCTCCAGCAGCGTTTCGGCCGCAGGCGGAATCGGGCCATACGCGTCCATCAAGTCGGTGCGCAGCTCGCGCAATTGCTCCTGGCCGGACGTCAACACCAGCCGGCGATAGACGTCCATGCGCTGGCGTTCCGCCGGAATCCACCGCCGCGGAATCGACGCGTCAATCCCCAACTCGACATGCACATTGCGGTTCGGCGGCGGCGCTTCTCCGCGCAATTGCCGCACTGACGTTTCGAGCAATTGGCAGTACATTTCGTATCCCACCGACGCGATAAATCCGCTCTGGTGCGGGCCGAGAATGTTCCCCGCGCCGCGAATTTCCAAATCCCGCATCGCGATCTGAAAGCCCGCACCGAGGTCGGAAAAGTCTTCGACGGCCTTGAGACGTTTGCGCGCGACGGGGTTGATACTCCGCCGATCCGGCAACAGTAAATAGCAGTACGCACGATGTTTATAGCGTCCGACGCGGCCTCGAAGTTGGTGCAGCGCCGAGAGGCCAAATCGGTCGGCCTCATAAATAATCATCGTGTTCGCGGTCGGAATATCGAGGCCCGATTCGATGATCGTCGTGCTGACCAGGACGTCGGTTTCGCATCGGCCGAAGCGGGCCATCGCGCTCTGGAGCGGTTTTTCGGCCATCTGCCCGTGAACGATGTCCACCCGCGCATCGGGCACGAGCGAGCGGATGTGATTCGCCACGCCATCGATGGTCTGCACGCGATTGTGCACGACGTAGATCTGCCCGTCGCGGTTGAGCTCGCGCAAAATCGCGGTACGGATCAGCGTGTCGTCTTTGGGAACGACTTCGGTGTGGATCGATCGGCGGTCCATCGGCGGGGTTTCGAGGCTGGAAATATCGCGCAGGCCCAGCAGCGCCATGTGGAGCGTACGCGGGATGGGCGTCGCCGAGAGCGTCAGCACATCGACCATCGCGCGGAGGTGTTTGAGGCGTTCTTTGTGCTCGACGCCAAAGCGCTGCTCCTCGTCGATGATGACCATGCCGAGGTCGGGAAAGCGCACGTCCTTGGAGAGGATGCGGTGCGTACCGATGAGGATGTCGACTTGGCCGAGCTGAAGTTGTTTGAGAATTTTGGTGGTTTCTTTGGCCGTGCGAAACCGCGAGAGGCATGCGACGGTCACCGGAAAATCGGCGAAGCGTTCGCCGAAGGTGCGGGAGTGTTGCTCGGCGAGAACCGTCGTCGGCACGAGGATCGCGACCTGGCGTCCGGCCTCGACGGCCTTGAGTGCCGCGCGCATCGCGACCTCGGTTTTGCCGAATCCCACGTCGCCACAAATCAGCCGGTCCATCGGGCGGGTGGTTTCCATGTCGCCGTCGATCTGACCAATGGCGGCAAGCTGATCCTCGGTTTCGGTGTAGGGAAATTCGTCGGCAAACTGTCGCTGCAGCTCGCTACGGCGGGGATAGACAAACCCCTTGGAGTTCTGGCGCATGGCCTGGAGTTTGAGCATGCCCTCGGCGAGATCCTTGACGGCCTCGGCGACGCGTTCTTTGGTGCGCGCCCAGTGCCCACCGCCGAGATGACTGAGCGTGGGGCGATTGCCGCGCGAGCCGATGTACTTTTGCACGAGGTGGATCTGGCTTGTGGGGACATGGAGCGCGGCGCCCTCGGCGAACTTCAGGCGGAGATACTCATCTTCACTCCCGTCCTTTTCGAGGTGACGCAGACCCTCAAATTTTGCAATGCCATGGCCGACGTGGACGACGTAGTCCCCTTCGGAGAGGTCGAGCATCGACTGGACAGGCCGCCCCGCACGCACACGTCGAATTTTGCGCACGCGATTGAATCGGCCGTAAATTTCGTGGTGGCCGACGACGACCATGTTCTGATCTGGCCAATAGAACCCTTCGCTCAGCCGGCCACGCAACAGCGTCGCGCGCTTGGCGAGCTCGGGATAGTGCGTATCGAGCGTCTCGACGAAGCGCTCTTCCTGGGCGGAGTTTTCGCAATAGACCCACACGTCGTTGGCCTTGCTGAGAGTGGTGAGTTCGTCCAGCGCCTCGGCCGTGTTCACCGCGAGACGTTCGAGGCTGCGGATGCCCATGCGCAGGCTGCGGTCGGCGCTTTTGCCGCTGAAAAGTTGCATCCCCACGCGAGTGAATGAATCGAACGCGCCGAAGACTTCGTCCACAGCCCGCAACGCCACCGGCGAGGTGTCGTCGACGAGATCATCGCGAATTCGATCGTAGAGTTTATCTGCAAGTTCGGTCAGTTCCGTCGGTTCCAGCAGGCAGACAATCGCGTCCTCGGGCAAATAATCGGTAATCACCGTCGAGCGGTCGGCCAGCTCGGGCGCCATCGCATCGGTGATTGACAACGCCGTAAGCGTCACAGACTCGAGCGGCGCGTCGCTGCGCTGGGTATCGAGATCAAGGCGGCGAATCGAATCGATCTCATCGCCGAAAAACTCCAGCCGCACTGCGCCTCGGCTGGAAGAAATCGCGATGTCCACGATCCCCCCGCGCATCGCAAACTGCCCGGCGAGGTCGACGGGGTCGGACTGTTCATAGCCCGCATCGACGAGCCACGCGCACAATTGGTCCGGAGGAATTTCGTCGCCGACGCGAATCTCTCGCGACCCGGCCTCCAGGGCCTCGGGCGTGGGCACGGGCTGAAGCATCGCCAAAATTGGCGCGACGATCACGCCCGGCGCGTGGCCGGCGGCGAGTTGTTCGAGCAACGTAATGCGCTCGGAAGACACTTCCTCGTTAACGTGGTCGGTCGCGAGCTGGGCCTCGAACGCGCTGAAGAGTCCACACGATTCGCCCGTAAACAATTCGATGTCATCTAGCGCGTTGTCGGCCTGTTCGAGATGCCCGACGACGAGCACGACAGGCCGCTTGGTTCGTTGATGGAGTGCGGTCGCAATCGCCGCCGCCCCACTGCCCCACACACCACCCAGAGACATCGCGCCGCCTTGGGCGACGGCCTCGCAGAGCGCGTCAATCCTCTCGCTTTGGACAATCCTCTCGAGCATAAAATTCCTCACTCAATCAACATTGCGTCGCCATAGCTGAAGAACCGATATCGCTGTGCGATGGCCTCGCGATAGGCCGCGCGCATCCGTTCGACACCCCCATGGCCGCCAGGCTCGCACAACGCCGAGACCAGCATCAGCAGCGTACTTTTGGGAAGGTGAAAATTGGTCACCAGCGCATCAATGACATGGAAGTCGGCCGGGGGATAGAGAAACAGCTTCGTCCAGTCTGCCCCCGCAACCATCCGCCCGTCGTGCTTGCGCGCGACCGATTCGCACACTCGCACGGATGTCGTACCCACCGCAACCACGCGACGATTGGGGTCGTCGTTCGCGGCGTTGATCGCCTCGGCTGCTTGGGGGGTAACGCTGTACCATTCGCGATGCATGTCGTGTTCGGTGAGTGCCTCGACCTTGACAGGCTCGAACGTCCCGAGGCCCACATGCAGCGTCACGCGCGCAGTGGTGATGTTGCGTTCGGCGAGCTGGGCAAAAATTTCGTCGGTGAAGTGCAGCCCGGCCGTGGGCGCAGCCACCGCGCCCGGCTCGCGGGCATATACCGTTTGATAGCGCGAGGGGTCGTCGTCGTGCGTGCCATCGTCGCGGCGGATATAGGGCGGAAGCGGCGTGATGCCGACGGTCGCAAGAATCCCCTCGGCCTCACCCGGCGGGTTGGGCGCGACACGCCAACGCCCCGCGCCAAGACGCTCGCGCAACTCCAGCGCCAAGCCCTCGACGGGGTCGCCGTCGGGACTCGTAAAGCAAATCTGCTCGCCGACTTTGCAGCGCTTGGCATTTTTCAGCAGGACAATCCATTCGCCGTCTTCACTGGCAGGCTGGACATACAGCCCCTCGATGGCCGCGCCGGATTCGCGCTGGCAGAAAAATCGCGCGGGAATCACGCGTGTGTCGTTGAGTACCAGCAAATCGCCCTCGCGCAACAACTCCGGCAGATCCACAAACCCGCGATGGGCCATCTCGCCCGTCGTGCGGCACACATGCAACAGCCGCGACGCCTCGCGCCGATGCGCGGGTGCCTGCGCGATCAGCTCGGCGGGCAGGTCATAATCAAAATCGCTCAGTGTATATTCTGTCATTGCGTTTGGGTGCCTCATGCGTAGAATGGTTCGTCCAGCCCACAGTATAGCAGATCGACCCGAGAGAACACAATGACACCCGAGCCGAAAATCCAACTCATGGCCTTCGACGTCGATGGTACCCTCGCCCGGCGCGACCAGTCCGTTTGCCCCGATGTGGTCGACGCGATCCGCCTTGCCCACAGCCGGGGGGTCCGCGTGACGATTGCCACAGGCAGGAATCAGGCCGAAACGATGCACGTCTGGGACCGGGTCGGGATCGAGGGATACGCCGATCCGATGGTCTTCGTCGGCGGCAGCATTATCGCGACCCCTGCCGGCGAGACGCTCTGGTCGGATGCGCTGGAGCCCGATCTCGCCAAACAGCTCGCCGAAGTACTCGTCGCGATGGGCCTTTCGGCCGTGGCGACCACCGACCCCTACCACTCCGGGCTCGCCCACGTCGTCCAAAAATCGCAAGACTATGACTTCGTCAACGAGCGCTTCCTCAATAAGCTGCCCGACCAACGCACCCAGGTCGTCGCTTCCTACGATCAGACCCCGCCCGTGCTGCGGATGCTCGCGTTTATCCCCCCCGAGCGGGCCGACGAGATCTGCGCGACGCTCAGCGCCCAATTTGCCCCGGCCGTGAATCTCCACTCGATCTACGTGCCGACCTACGACGTAACCGTGATCGAACTCTTCCGCGGCACGGTGTGCAAATGGAACGCCATCACGCGCCTTGCGGCGATGCACAACATCTCCACCGACCGGATCGCAGTCTTCGGCGACGAGGTCAACGACATCACCATGCTCTCTCGCGCTGGCCACGGAGTCGCCATGGCCAAGGGGGCCAAAGAAGCCCACGCCGTTGCCGACCACATCGCTACCGAGGGCCTTGCCCAAGCCATCCACGACGCGATGGCTCTATAGAGGTTCCGCCCCACCGCATGCCTATAATGAAGTGGGTTCCGATTTTATCCCTTGACCTCTCCGCCCTCAGACACGACAATTAAAATGGATATTCTTCACCACCTCAACAGGAGATTACGATGATAGCTTCCCGTTTCCGCTTTGTTGCACTTCTCGTCGCACTTAGCATCTGCGTCTGCATGATCCAGGCCGATACGACCAGTGAGGCCAAGACCTCGAAAGTTTCCACCGAAACCCAAAAGCGAATCGAACGACGCTACCGCTATGCCTATGCGCTCTACATGGAGCCTTTGGCGAGTAAAGATCGATTTTTCCGCTGCATCGCGATTGTCGGCATGAACAAGGTCGATACCAAGTATGTCCTCAAGCCGATCTACGACACCGCCATGACCGACAAAGACCCCATCGTGCGCGCGTTCGCATTCCAAGCGATGCTCCCTCGCATGAAAGACCTCACCGACGAGCAATACACCGCCCTGATGACCAAAGCACTCGATGATGCTCGCAAGGGCTACCTGCGCGGCGAGCTGCGCGTGGGGCTGTTTCAGCATCTGCGCTGTTTCGCTCCGAACGATCTCAAGGGCGCGGTCGCCAGAGACTTTTTCTTTCTGCTGCAAAAGTGTAGCCACCTCAACCCAGCCGACACGCCCGTGCTGATCGAGATGCGCAATCTGATGGCCCACTGGCAAGACAAAGCTCTAATTACCCGCTGCTGCAGTGCGATGACCCGCGACGGGTCGGCCAACAAATACGAATTTGTCCTCGGCGGGCTCAATCCCGAAATTCCCGCCGTCGGCCAAGTCAACGCCAAGGCCAGCTGGACGGCGACCAAGGCCACGTGGACCAAATGGCTGAGGGCCACCACTCTCCAACCCAAGCCCAAAGCCGACCGCAAAACGCTCAAAGCGACATCCCTGTTGCCCGCGCCGCGGAAAATTGTTAATCCCGACGCGCCGGAATGGAACGAAAACCTCGAGATTGATAAACTCACCATCAAGCAATTTGACCTCGCATTCGTAATGGATGCGACTGGCTCGATGGGTGGCCCGATGAAGTGGGTCGCAAGCAATCTCGGGAGCCTGATGAACATGGTCGGCCTGGTCTGTAGCGACCCGCGCATCGGCGTGACGCTGTTCCGTCACGAACTGGATCCCTCGATCCAGGCCCCCTGCTGCAAGGAACCATTTAGTCCCGAGAATAAACCCACAGGAACTAAAAAGCCCAAAGGCAAAAAGAAAGGCAAAAAGAAATTCAAACCAGGCCCTATCTTTGGGTGCGCGACGCTATTCGCCCTCAGCGGAAAAACCTCGGCCATGGCCTCTGGCTTGGCAAGATTCCAGCCTTTCGGCGGCAACTATCTCCACCCCGGTGGCGCCGTGGCAGGTGGACTCAAACAGGCGCTGGAAAAGCAACCCTGGGCCAAGGGGGAAAGCGCCAAAAAAATCATCGTTCTCATCGGCGATTCCCTAATCACCAATTCCGCCGCGCCACGCTCGACCGAGGTCGCCACGGCCCTCGCCACGGCCGCCAAGGGCCGCGGGTTCGTGATTCATTCCCTGATACTCAAGGGAAAACTGCCGGGCTATGTCGCGGTGGCCGAAGCGGGTGGCGGCAAAGCGCTCAAAGCGAAACTCCCCCCCGGGTTCCAGGCAGGCATCCCCAAGGCGGGATTTGTCCCCAAGTACAAGACCTGCGAAAATGGCCAACTCATCGCCCCTTATTCCAGCGACACGCCGTTCAGCACACTCGCGAACGAAATCATGAAAACGATCATCCCCGAAAGCTACCACAAGCGCATCGCGCCGCTGGTGAAAGTCCTCCTGACCTACTCCAAGAGCTAATCCAAGGCGCTGGGCGACGCGGAACTGCCCGACTCGCAATCCGAAGGTCGATCCATGCCCGCCGCAAACTCGCCAGGCAATGATTTGCCCTTTCCTGCGTTATTCCAATTGTCGCTACGGTTCCGGCGGAGGCATAGTCAAAATTTCATTTTGACCTTGATCTTTCGCGGGGACCAAACGACAATCTACGCCCAAGAAAATCCCCATCTGCCCTTCAGGAGATTCGAATGAAGCACTTCCCCTCACACTATGTTATGAGCCTTACCATTCTGATCGCCCTGCTGTGCGGCGTGCTGGCGATGCCTTCATCTACGTTTGCTGATAAAAAGTCTTCCGCCAAGAAACCCGCCGCAAAAAAAGCCGACACGAAAAAGTCTGCCGCGAAAAAAACCGACTCAAAAAAGGGCGGCTCGAAAAAAGAGTCTGTAAAAAAACCCGCTGCAAAAAAAGCGGCAGAAAAACTGGCGGCCGCAAAAGCCGAGCTCAAAAAAACCGAAAAGAAGATCGCTGCCGCAAAAGCTGCTGCAAAAAAAACTGCCGCAAAGAACTCCTCAAAAGAGCCCGACAAAAAAGCAGTCGCCAAAGCTCCTTTGAGTCCTATCATCACCCCCGTTTCCCCGCAAAAAAAAGGCAAACCGCTCTCCGACTATGACAAAAAACGCGTGGAAAGACGTAATGTCTACGCCTATGCGCTCTACAGAGATGCACTGGAGCACAAAGAGCGCTTCTTCCGCTGCATCGCGATCGTCGGGATGAATAAGGTGGATGCCAAGGAAACCCTCGAACCGATCCACCAAACCGCCCTGAAGGACAAAGACCCCCTCGTGCGTGCGATGGCGTTCCAGGCAATGCTCCCGCGCATGAAAGACCTCACCAAAGAACAGCACGCCGATCTGATCGAAAAAGCCCTCGACGACGCGATGAAAAACTATCTCCGCGGCGAACTTCGCGTGGGGTTGTTTCAGCATTTGACCTGCTTCAAGCCTGACGCATTCGATGGCAAAGCCGCCAAGAGCGTCTACACCATCCTAAGCCGGGCCGACCACAAAGACCCCACCGACACTCGCATGCTGATCGCGATTCGCCAACTCGTTGCCCACTGGAAAGACGAAACGCTCATCAGAAACTGCATCCGTGGTCTCGGCCGCGATGGAACCGCCAACAAGTTCGAATATGTCCTCGGCGGCCTGGCCAAAATCACGGCCGTCGGCAACGTCAACAAACCAGGCGACTGGCTCAAGGCCCAAAGAGCCTGGAGAGAATATGCTGACAAAGCCAGCTTCAAGTCCAAACCCTGCGCCGACTACAAAACCGTCAAGACCTGGTTCCTGTTGCCTGCGCCGCGTAAAATCCTCGACCCCAACAACCCCGAATGGAACGAAAACCTCGAACTCGGCAAGCTCACTGTCGAGCAGTTTGACCTGGCATTCGTGATGGACGCCACCGGCTCGATGGGCGGGCCAATGAAGTGGATCGCGAGCAACCTCGGGAGCTTGATGACCATGACCGGGCTGATCTGCCCAGACCCACGCATCGGCGTGACGCTGTTCCGCCACGAAACCAATCACACAATCCAATCCAAGTGCTGCAAGACATTCAAGGTCAACCACAAAACGCGGCCGGCCCCCGTGTTTGGCTGTAAGAAACTGTATTCTCTCAGCAGCAACACTACCGCCATGGCCGCAGGCTTGGCAGGATTCCAGCCCCACAGTGGCAACTTCCTCCACCCCGGCTGCGCCATCGCGGGCGGACTCGAAAGCGCTCTGAGCCAACAGCCGTGGTCCAAAGCCGAATCCGCCAAAAAACTCATCATCCTCGTGGGGGACTCCTCCTCCACGTTCGTCGGCACGAAAGAAGAAAGAAATTCGAATAAATCGACACAACTCGCCTGCAAGATTGCCAAAAACGCAAAGAAAAAAGGCTTTGTCATCCACTCCTTGCGTCTGAAAGGGGCCTCGGAGGACTTCCAGAAGGTTGCCACCGCAGGCGGCGGGAAAACCCTCAAAGCCATCATGCCTGCGGGCTACCGGGCCGGGATTCCCAAGCCAGGCTACAAACCCAAATACCCCACCTGCGAAGGCGGACAACTCATTGAACCAATTTCGTCGAAGAGCTCCTTTAATGCGCTGGCGACAGAAATCGTCAAATCGATGATCCCTGCGGAATACCACTCCCGCATGGAACCGCTGGTGAACGTCCTCCTGCCCTACGCGCTGGCATCGAAATAACCACACACGACGCACGCAATGGTTCGCCCTTGCGTGCGTTTTTCATAGTGACAGACCAAACACGATAGTACGAAAGGCTCTCTCATGAAACGCCGCGATTTTTTAACCCTCTCCGCCGTCGGTGCCATTGGCCTCGCTGCGCCCAGCGCCCTGCGAGCAGACAAACCCGCCCGCAAACCCAATATCGTCTTCCTGCTGTGCGACGACCTTGGATATGGCGACATCGGCTGCTTCGGCCAGAAGAAACTCAAGACGCCCAACATCGACCGCATTGCGTCTGAGGGCATGAAACTCACCCAGCACTACTCCGGCAGCACGGTCTGCGCGCCGAGTCGCTGCGTACTGATGACGGGCCTGCACACCGGCCACTGCGCCAAGCGTGGCAACGGCGGACCGAGCATCCCCGCCAACACCGTCACCATCGCCAAGCTCCTCAAAAAAGCGGGCTACGCGACTGGCATGTTCGGCAAGTGGGGCCTGGGCAAAGCCAACTCCTCCGGTACGCCCGGCAAACAAGGGTTCAACGAATTCTACGGCTACCTCGACCAGCGCAACGCCCATAACTACTATCCCGAACACGTGTACCACAACAAAAAGAAGGTCATGCTCAACGGCGAAAAGTACAGCCACGACCTGATCATGACCCACGCGCTGAAGTTCATCCGCGACAACAAAGACAAACCGTTCTTCTGCTATCTGCCCGTGACCATCCCCCACGCGGCGATGCAGGTACCCGAGAAATACGTCGCGCCCTTCCGCAAGATCTATCCGCAGTTCGAGGGCAAAACCGCCAAGTACAGTGGCGCGAAAACCATCACCAATCCCATCGCGTGCTTCGCGGGGATGATGGCGAAACTCGACGAAGACACAGGCCGGCTCCTCGCGCTGCTAAAGGAACTTGAGATCGACGAGAACACCATCGTCATTTTCACCTCGGACAACGGCCCGCACCACGAAGGGGGACACGATCCGGAATTCTGGGACTCCAACGGCCCGCTCACCGGCCTCAAACGCAGCCTCACCGATGGCGGCATTCGCGTACCAACCATGGCGCGCTGGCCGAAGCACATCAAGCCCAACACGGTCAGCGACCACCTTTCCGCGTTCTGGGACTTCCTGCCGACCGCCTGCGAGATCGCCGGCGTCAATGCGCCCAAGGCCATCGACGGGATCAGCTATCTGCCGACGCTGCTCGGCAAGGAGCAGAACCAGACCCACGAATATCTCTACTGGGAATTCAACGAGCAAGGCGGCAAGAAGGCCGTGCGCCTCGGCAACTACAAAGCCGTCCAGACCGACATCTACAAGGACAAAGATGCGCCCATCCGCCTCTACGACCTCCAGAGCGACCTCGGTGAGACGAAAGACATTTCCGCGAAGCATCCGGAGGTGATCGTCCACATCCGCGCGATCATGGCCGATCAGACCCCATCGAAACGCTTCCCGGTGAGCTACAACCCCAACTACAAGCGCAACAAGCCGGAGAAAAAATCAGAGAAAAAACCGAGGAAGAAATCGGAAAAGAAATCGGGGAAGAAACACTAACCAGCAAACCGTTCTCCACCGTATCAAATCAAAATGGGCTATCCACATCGGATAGCCCGTTTTTTTATTCCTTCTCGGCCTCGGCCTTGGAGGCCTCCGATTTTTTCTTCCACTTGTCTTTCCACTTTTTCTTTTTCTTCCAGGTGGGCTTCTCGTCGGGCTTGGGCGGATTGCCCTCATTGCCCGTACGCACATCCAGCTTGTTTAACGCGTCGAGTTTTTTCCTCAGCACAGCGAGCACGTCGGCCTTGTCCGCCTCAGCCACGGCATTGGTCCACTCGCCCGGATCGACCTTGCGGTCATACAACTCCTCGAACCCCTCCTTGCCAATCGGCGCGATCAGCTTATGTCGGCCGTCATAAATCATCGACATCTTTCCGTGCCCCCAATAGAGCACCTCGCTGAACACCGCATCGCGATGCGTCTTGGTCTTGCCCGCCAGCAGCGCACGCAAAGATTTGCCCTGTTGACCCTTGAGCGGCTGCAGACCCGCGAGGTCCAAGACGGTCGGGCACAAATCAATCAGCTCGACGAGTGCTTTGCTCGACACCCCCTTGTTCACCACCCCCGGAAGTCGCATGATCAGCGGCACGCGCACCGACTGATCGAAGAAGCAATTTTTGTGCCACAGCCCGTGATCCCAGAGCATTTCACCGTGGTCGGACGTGTAGATCACCAGCGTATTCTCCGCAAGGCCCAGCCGCTCCAGCTCGTCGAGTACTTCCTTGAACATTGCGTCACAAAACGCCACACAGCCATAATAGCCGCGGATCGCGTCGCGGATCTCATCGTTGGTCGGCGTTGACACGCCCCAACTTTCCCCGCGCGTCTGGAGATACGGGTGCATGTCGGCATTGTCCTCTTCGATGGCCTTGGGGATCGGAATTTTAACATCCTTGTAGAGATCCCAATACTTCTTGGGCGGCTGAAACGGCGCGTGGGGTTTGAGGAACGAACACTGCACAAAGAACGGGTTCGCCTTGTTTTTGCGGAGGAATTCGATGGTCTTGTCCTTGACGGCAAACTCCATATGCCCTTTCTCGACGTAGGGCGACGGAGCGCCATAGCGGGCATATTTCTTGTCGAGGCGCAGGCCGAGCTGGGGATAGTCGAGGGTGCGGAATTTCATCGTTTTCTTGTCCTTGGCGAGCTTTTTGGCGGGCGAAAATTCCTTGGCCGACCAAGACAAATCCCAATCGGTCTTTGTGTCGCGATGGACGTGGAGCTTGCCGATGCACGCGGTTTTGTAGCCCTGTTTGCGCAGGTGCTGCGGCAGCGAGACCATGCCCTTGATCGGCGAGGCGGAATTGCTCCAAGTGTTGATCGAGTGGACATAACGGCCGAGGAGGATCGACGAGCGAGACGGCACACAGAGCGGAAACTGGCAATAGGCTTCACGCATCGTAGCACCTTCGGCGGCGAGCTTGTCGAGCGCGGGAGTCTTGGCGAGCGGATCGCCACAGCCGCTCAGCGCGTCGGGCCGATGCTGGTCGGTCATCAGCAGAAGAATGTTCATCGGTTTTTGGGGTCGAGCGGCTTTGGGCTGGGCGGCGCGGAGCAGCGCACTGCCGGCAAGGGTGGTGATGGCCGTAGCATGGAGAAATTCGCGTCGTTGCATCGTATACCTCTTGGGTGTGAAAAGACCTTTTATCCGTCTAGAGGCAGTATAACAAACCCAAAGCACACCAAGGAGAAAAAGTTCGTTTTCGGCTTGACTCTTTTCGCTAAATGCGTATTATATTGCGTCCTGCCGACCGCAGACCTTTGGCTAGGTAGCTCAGTTGGTAGAGCACCGCCCTGAAAAGGCGGGTGTCACCGGTTCAAGTCCGGTTCTAGCCATTCCCCATTCCGTTTCGGCGGAAGACAGATGAACGCCTCGGGGCGTAGCTCAGCTTGGTAGAGTGCTTGACTGGGGGTCAAGAGGCCGCAGGTTCAAATCCTGTCGCCCCGATATTGAAAAAGAGATCAGCAATTGCTGATCTCTTTTTCTGTATCGGCCTTGCGCGACGCGCAAGCGACGCAAACAAGCAAAGCTTGCGTCTGCGACAGGATTCCGGCAACGAGCCGACGCCTCGCGAACGCAGTAAGCGAGCCGGCAAGGCGAGTTGGCGAAATCCTGTAAATACAACCCGCCACGCTCCCACCCCCACCCTCTTTCTCCATTTCTTTGCCTCTGTCCGTATTCCTTCCCAACTGCGACGCTCCAGCGGAGCCGTTGGACTCTGTCTGTGTTTTCTCCGTTTTCTCCTTCCGTTCCAATCCTGAGACCCATCACCCTTCCCGCACCCGTACCAGCCCTTAACCCCCTATAAACAATACGGATAGGATCCCATTTGTTTACACTTTTTATTGTTATTTTCTGATAATCCGACCTTGACTCACCGCAGTAAGAAGGTATGATGACTTTTAGAAAACTACTACTTACATCGGTTCGTCGCATACGGAGAGTGAGCCCTCTCCAGCGAAACCACGTCGCGGTGTGAGGGGATTCATTTCAACCGACCTTGATTGGTATATAGCAGTACCGGTCTGGGCCATCTCTGAGGGAGCAGGATTATGAATGCGACTATGCGCAAGGTTTGTCTCGGTTTGATTCTTTGCGTGGCGGGCGTTTCGACGGCAGCCACCACCAACGTTCTGGAAAATGGAGACCCCACAGGTGGCTGGACCACCGACTGGAAACCCATCATGGGAATTAACGATGGCGATGATGGCCAAACAGCGAACCTCGACTTCGTGGGCGACAGTGACGATTGGGGCGGATATTGGGACTCCACCGAAACGCACGTATTTTTCCGCATGCGCGTCGATGCCGATGATGTTGCGACAAATGAACCGTCAGGTGCACACATTGTTGCGATCAACGTCCTCGATCAAGACATGGACCCCGCGACCAAGCACCTCGTCGATGGTACGGACGGCAAGGCCGACTATGGCTTTGCGTGGGATTCCAAGTCCAATAGCATCAGCTCCCACGGCCTGGAAATGATGGTCCGCACTGCCGACAATGGTCCGGCATGGTCTCAATACAAATTTGATGACATCGACGGTAACGCCGGAAAAAAACTCACCAACGACATCAACGGCGACGGCCGAAGCCGCGACGGATATCTCCGCACCATCGATGGCACTGACAACGGAAGCACTGACAGCGACACCATCGATGCCCTGGCGACCACAAACTTCGGCGACACCAGCTTCATCGACATCGCTGTGACGTGGGACTATCTCGAAGCCAATACTGACCTCGAACGCGGCCAAGGATGGGAGGTCACCTTCGCCAGCATCGCCGGCGCAACCGACCACAACGCCATCAGCGAAGACGTTGCCGGCGGTGTAAACCCCTCCGACTTCGCAACGGCAGGCTTCAGCACATACGCCGTTCCCGAACCCACGACGCTGTGCCTGCTTGCCCTCGGCGGGGTCGCGATATTCAAACGCCGCCGATCCTAGCCACACCAGGCCATACCGTACACCTCCGCCGCTGCCTTCGGGTAGCGGCTTTTTTGTGCCGATTCGCTCTAATTTCTCATGGCCGCTCTCTGCTTTTGTTTCTCCCCTTGACCTTTGTACAGTTTTCCTTACAATAACGGCCCCTACGAGCGTTTTGCGCTCGGCCGGGCCTATAGCTCAGCGGTTAGAGCCGGCGACTCATAATCGCTTGGTCGGGGGTTCGAATCCCTCTGGGCCCAATACAATTCAAAGAGACAAACGCCTGTAGGCCATATCCTCGCAGGCTGGAAGCCCGCACCCCAATCGCGGGCACTTTTCTGGAGACCACTCATGACCGAATTCACGAACACTGAAGGCATCCCGGCCGTCCTGGCTTTTGATTGCGGCAACAGCGCCATCAAACTCGCAACCGTCTGCGGCGAAACCCTCGCCGAGGCGCAGAGCTTTGCCGCGCCCGACTTTGCTGGCCTCGCCAGCGCCATCACCGCGCTGTGGGCGCAACTTCCCGAACCCCGCCGCGTCGTGGCGTGTAGCGTGAACCCGACGACTCTTTCGCGCCTCGAAGACGAACTCGACGAGGCCATCGGCGAAGAGCTTCTCGTCGTTGGGCGAGATTTGGAACTCCCGATCGAGATCGCCTTTGACGACTGCTCCACCGTTGGCGTGGACCGGATTTGCGCGGCCGTCGCGGCCTATGACCACCTCGGCACGGCCTGCGTCGTGGGCGATTTCGGCTCGGCGGTCACCTTCGACGCCGTCAACGACGAGGGCGTCTTCCTCGGAGGCGCCATCCTCCCCGGCTGCGGGCTCCAACTGCGCTCGCTGGAACGCGAAACCGCCCAGCTGCCCGAAGTCGAACTCGCCGAACCCACTCACGTCTTTGGCGAGTCCACCGCCGACGCGATCCGCAATGGCATCGTCAACGGCCTGCGCGGCGCGATGCGGCACTTCATCGAAGCCTACGCGACGGAAATGGGCAACTGGCCACTCGTCATCCTCACCGGCGGCGACGCGCGGCTGATCTGTGGCGACATCGACGACTCCGACCTCGTCCAGGCCATCGTCGACGACCTCGTCTTGCGCGGCGTGGCGATTTCCTATTACAACTCCATTTCCGCCGAGACGGGCGAGGACAACTAGCTATGGCACCGCAATTTATTTTCTCCCTCGAGAATGTCTCCAAGTCGTACGGCGACAATACGATTCTCCACGATCTCAGCCTGTCGTTTTTCTACGGCGCAAAGATCGGCATCGTCGGCGAGAACGGCTGTGGCAAAAGTACACTGATGAAAATCATGGCCGGGCTCGACCGCGACATCGACGGCGACGCCCAGCTCGCCAAGAACATGAAAGTGGTCTACGTCGATCAGGAACCGC
Organism: Phycisphaerales bacterium; assembly: GCA_018644725.1. GTDB lineage: Bacteria > Planctomycetota > Phycisphaerae > SM23-33 > SM23-33 > JABGPZ01. Next base: position 1,769 of record JABGPZ010000026.1, on the reverse strand, counting down.
AGCTGGACTATGACAAGACCGTCCGTGAAAACCTGCTCGACAGCCTCGGCGAGACCCACGCCAAGCTCAAACGCTTTGACGAAATCTCGGCCGAAATGTGCGAGCCGATGGACGATGCCGCCATGGACAAGCTCATGAACGAAATGGGCAAACTCCAAGGCGAAATCGACGCCTGCGACGGCTGGGAAATCGACCGCATGCTCGACATGGCCGCCGATGCGCTTGTCCTGCCCCCCGACGACACCCTCGCCAGCGTTCTCTCTGGCGGCGAACGACGACGCGTCGCGCTCTGCAAAGCGCTGCTGGAAAAACCCGACCTTCTGCTGCTCGACGAACCGACCAACCACCTCGACGCCGAGACGATTCTCTGGCTGGAGCAGACCCTGCGCGAATACCACGGCACGGTCATCATCGTCACCCACGACCGCTATTTCCTCGACAACATCACCAAGTGGATTCTCGAAATTGAGAACGGCGGCGCGATCCCCTTCGAAGGCTGCTACAGCGAATGGCTGAAGTTCAAGGCCGAGAAACTGCGCCTCGCCGAGAAGCAGGAATCCCAACGGCAGAAATCGCTCAAGGAAGAAATTTCCTGGCTCGGGCAGACCGCCCAAGGTCGACGTAGCAAATCCAAGGCGCGCATCAGCTCCTATGACGAACTCGTCAATCAGCAGGCCCACATGGCCAAAAACGCGCACGTCATTCAGATCGCGCCCGGCAAACGCCTCGGCGAAAAGGTCCTCGACATCCAAGGCCTCGCCAAGGGCTATGATGGCGAAACGCTCTTCGAGGATCTCAACTTCAACCTCCCGCGCGGTGCGATTGTCGGCGTCGTCGGCCCCAATGGAACGGGCAAGACCACGCTCTTCCGCATGATCGTTGGCCAGGAAACGCCCGATGCGGGCACGGTGGACCTCGGCGATACCGTCGAGCTGTGCTACGTGGACCAGAACCGCGACGCGCTAGACGACAACGCGACGATCTACGAAGAAATATCCGGCGGCCTGGACGAAATTTCCCTCGGCAACAACACGATCAACTCCCGCGCCTATGTCGGGCGGTTCAACTTCAAAGGCCCGCTGCAGCAAAAGCGCGTCGGCGACCTCTCCGGCGGCGAGCGCAACCGCGTTCACCTTGCCAAACTATTGCGGCGCGGTGGAAACTTCGTGCTGCTCGATGAGCCGACCAACGACCTCGACGTCGACACGATCCGCGTGCTGGAAGAGGCGATCCTCAACTTCCCCGGCTGTGCGATGGTCATCAGTCACGACCGATTTTTCCTCGACCGCGTCTGCACGCACCTGCTGGTGTTCGAGGCCGGCAAGGGCTTCCGCTTCTTCGAGGGCAACTTCCAGGAATACGAAGACCTCGTCCTCAAGACCGACGCCGAGCACCTGCTCCACCGCCGATCCAAATACAAACGCATCGCGATGAAATGACCGCAGGGCCAAGCCAGCGCCCCCTGAAGCCTGACACCATCAAGCGTTGGCGCATCTTCGAGCTTGACCTAGGGCTTGGTCGGAGCGGGTTTCAACACTGTGGGTTTCGGTGCAGTCGTCGGTGTAGCTGGCACCGCTGATTTGTTGCATGGTTTGCCGCCAATGCGCACCTTGGGAATTTTCGTCGCCGTCGCGGGTAGCAAAATCTGAATCCCCAAGTTGACCTTCTGCATACTTCGCCTCGACGAGCCGCCAACAACGCTATCTGTCCCAAAGGACACACTGGCCGCGGGAATCCAGATTCGATATCCCAGCTTGGGCAACTTCGAG
>JABGPZ010000076.1 GCA_018644725.1 Phycisphaerales bacterium | reverse complement strand
CCGCTCACCGCTTTTGTTTCACTCACGTGTCACGTTAGAGACTTGAATCCGCCTACCAATGGAACGAGCCGATCCGGTTCACCGATCCAGGCAGAGTTTTCACCCATTCCATATCCTCCGGTATCGTCTCAATTGGTGTAAGCTTCTTGATCCAATTCGGAATTTCTTCCGGTGGCACCTTGGCAATCACTTTGATATTCCACTCCGTCGGACCAAGGCCAGAAAGCCATCCCTTGGTCCCCATATGGCAAACATGAAAATCCAAATCAATGTATGTACGCGGCTGTTTGGGAAACGGAACGTACGTCTCCAGAAACGCGACCTTTGCTTCGTGCGATTTAAACTCCGTACTGTAATTGTCTGCGGGCCAAACGCCGCTGGGGCTATAGAAAGCCGTGACCACCAGAAACCCCACCAGTAGCACAAATGCCACGCCCAACCAAAGCAACAGTTTCAATAATACTTTCATGAAATCTCCCTATTTGCTGTGACTTGTCAAATCGCGAGCAGGCCTTCGACGGAAATATCTTCATCGAGATCGGGCCAGTGGATTCCCACGCCGCCGCCAATCAGACGGAAGTTGGCGCGCTGGGTTTCATTGGCATCTCGCAATGCCGGGAACCACATCAACGGCACAGACACCACCCGGCCATCCGCAAGTCGAACATGCAGATCGTCGGCCGTGAATTCCACGCCCGTCGCCATCGCGTCAGTTTGTACTGCCAAAGTGCTCATGCCACTTCTCCTCAAAAAGGTCTACATGTTTTATAACCATTTTATGCAGTTTTGTCAATTCAGGAGAGCGAAATCCAACGCTTTTAGCAAGTTCAACATGCCCGAGCCAATACTTCGCATAACATTCACCCCGCTCCACATGAATGTGCGGCGGCTCATTCCCTTCATTGCTGAAGAAGAAAAAGCGGAATCCATTGAGACGCAATACGGTTGGCATGACGGGATTCCTTTCTCATCTTTGGGCGGGGCAAGCCCCGCCCCTACGGTCAAAGTGAAAGTTAGAGTCGTGCGATGGCTCCGGCGATGTCGGCGGCGAAGTCTTTTGCGGCGGTTTCGACTGCGTCTTTCCAGTCAGCCCCGTCGCCCCCGACCGGATAGAGCACGCTCCGCGGCGACTTCGACCCAATCAATACACACTTGCCCGCGAGCGACTCGTCATACAGCCGCTCGACCGCCACAAAAAACTCGTCCATGTCCACGTGCAAAATCCACCGCATTGGACTAGTATACCACACGTCCAAACAAAACCCAACCGGATTTCGCCCCGCTAAAACTTCCAATACCAATATACAATAATTGAATTGGCCTCATCTACTCCCACATACCGCAAGCCCTTGTTATACCACTTAAATGGTCCGGTACGCGTCACCGTCCCGGGAAGCGTTTTAATCCAAGATATATCTTCGAATTGAGCATCAGGTGCATCCACCGGGTCATGTCCCTCGATCCACTTCGCAATATCAGTCGCGGGGACACGCGCGATAGCACGAAAATTCGAATCACTGGGAGCCGGGATTATGGATGTATTGTTGTCATATCGAATATGGAAATCCAACTCCTCAATAACCAAAACGCCCCCAACATACTTTCTGAAAAACGCGACCTTTTCCGCGAGCGTCTTGAATGATTCACTCGAGGTGTTTGTCGTTGGTGGCCCTTCACCTCCAAGGGCAGTACATCCCACAAATCCAGCCAAAGCAAAAACACCCACAAGAGCAAGTCCACCCATCCCAATCACAAGTTTCGTTTTTCCCGTCATCGCAATGTCTCCCTATTTGCTGCGACTTGTCAAATCGCGAGCAGGCCCTGGGCTCAAGTCGGAATGTTAGAGTCGTGCGATGGCTCCGGCGATGTCGGCGGCGAAGTCTTTCGCGGCGGCTTGGACGGCGTCTTTCCAATCGGCCCCGTCGCCCCCAGCCGGATAGAGCACACTCCGCGAGGCGTTGACCATCGCGCCCGTGCCATCGGCCTTGAAGCTTGCGCAACAATCATCAGCCGTCGCGCCCTGTGCGCCATAGCCGGGCACGAGGAAAATCTGCTGCGGCATGGTCTCGCGCAACTCGCGCGCCTCGGCTGGGCACGTCGCGCCAACCACCGCGCCAATCGCGCTATAGCCCCGCTCGCCGACGCACTGGCTGCCGAGGGCGGCGACCTGTTCGGCCATGTGCTGATAGAACATTTTTCCGCTCGCGTCGGTGAAATTCTGAATCGTCGTGCCCGAAGGGTTCGAGGTCCGCACGAGCACAAACAGCCCGCGGCCAGTCTCGGCGGCAGCGTCGACAAACGGCTGCGTACCGTCCGCGCCAAAATAGCCATTGACCGTCAGCGAATCGGCGGCGGCTTCCCCGCGCAGGTGAGCAGCGGCATAGGCCGCCGACGTCGAACCGATGTCACCGCGCTTGGCGTCGGAAATCACCAGAAGACCCAGCTCGCGGGCATAGGAAATCAGCTCGAAATACAGCGCACTGCCCTTGGGCCCGAGCGCTTCGAAGTAGGCGTTCTGGGGCTTGACGGCCGGGACGATCGGCGCGACCACGTCCAGTACGCCACGGCAAAAGGTGCGAATCGCGGCAAGCTGTTCGTCGACCGTCGCACCATTGCGAAATTCCTGCGGCATGCGCGTGAGGTTCGGGTCGAGGCCGACGCACACGGGCGAGCCCTTCTGGTCAATCGCGGCGAGAAGACGGTCTGCAAAGTGATTCATCATAGTATCCTTCATGGTTGTCTGTGTCGTTAGTCGCTCTATAGGCCCAGGACGTCGCACATGTCGTACAGGCCGGGCTTTTTGCCGATGATCCACTTGGCCGCGCGAAGCGAGCCGCGCACGAACGTGTCGCGCGTGTGGGCGGAGTGGCTGAGGGTGATCGTTTCGCCGAGGTTCCCGAACTGCACAGCGTGCTCGCCGACGGTGTCGCCGATGCGCAGCGCGTGGATGCCGATCTCGCCTTCGGTGCGCGGCGAGAGGCCGTGGCGGCCCTGGACGGCAACGTCATTGAGGTCGACCCCGCGGCCATCGCATGCGGCCTTGGCCAGCATCAGCGCGGTCCCGCTCGGCGCGTCTTTCTTAAAGCGGTGGTGCGACTCGGTGACTTCGATGTCGTAATCGAGGCCGAGCGTCTTGGCCGCCTGTTCGATCAACTTCGTGAGCAGATTGATGCCCATCGAATAGTTCCCCGCGTACACAATCGGAATTTCCGACGCGCAATCGGCGAGATGGGCGAGCTGGCTTTCGGTCATGCCGGTGGTGCCGATAATCATCGGCACGCCCTTTTGGCGGCAGACATCTAGCGCAGCGACCGTGCCTTCGGGCAGGGAAAAATCGATCACGACGTCGGGATGGCCATTGAGCGATTCGGCGATGTTCAGCCCGAACGTGCCGATGCCCGCGAGGGTTCCCACGTCATGGCCGACATAGTCGCTGCCGGGAAATTCCGTCGCCGCCATCACGTCAAATTGTTCGCTTTCGACCGCGAGGGCAACGATTCGCCGCCCCATGCGTCCGCCGGCGCCAATGACGCCCAGTTGTGTCAGTTCCATGAGAATGTCTTTCTTGATCATCTTGGGTTCAGCTTTCCACGATCGACATGGTCGCGCGGATTTTTTCCAGGAGTTCGGCGGGGATGTGCTCCACCGCCTCGGGCGGCACTTTGCCGCGATAGGCCTCGCGAATACGCCCGAATTTTCCTTCGAGCGATTTCTGGAGGAATTTGCACAGCCGTGCGGCCTCGCCTTCGACGCCGAGATTTTCCAGCTGTTCGACGGTGGACTGCATGGCCGTTTCATTTTCAAACAGGTCCGTCAGCGCGCGGCGCAATTCGGCCTCTTCGTCGCCTTTGAGCCCCGCCGCGTGGATTCCTTTTTCGTTCAGGCCGCGAATGCTAGGCTGGGCCTGGCTGCCCTCTTCACCACCATAAATCGTGAATGGCGGTACGTCGCGACGCACCGGCGTATAGGACCCCACGCAGGCATAGCGCCCGACGGTGACAAAGTGGTGCAGGCCGCTGAGGGCCCCGATCACCGCGCCCGTTTCGACCGACGTGTGGCCGGCAAGCTGCGTCGAACGGCCAATCACACAGCGATCTGCGATGAACGTATCGTGGGCAACGTGGCATCCTTCATGGAGCGAATTCTCGCTACCCAGACGCGTCACCCACCCGCCCGATTCGGTGCCACAGTGCATGGTTACATTGCGGCCAATGCGGTTGGAGTGGCCGATGACGAGGCGGGTTTCGCCGCCGCGGAATTTCAGGTCTTGCGGCAACACGCCCAGCACGCAGCCGTCGCCGATGTGGTTGCCCGAGCCGATGACGGTATGGCCTTGGATGGTCACGCGTCGGCCGATGATCGTTTTGGGACCAATCGTCACGTTCGGACCAATCACCGTATACGGGCCGATCTCCGCCGTGGGAGCCACCTTTGCGGCGGGGTCAATTTCGCGCAGGAGTTCTATCGAATCCATGCTACTTCCTCCGCGCTGACTTCTTCAGCAGCTTCAGCAAATCGGTCACAATCGCCGGGAGCGTCTTGTCGCGTGCGAGGTCGTTCACCACGTCAAGATTCAGCTCGCCCGTGCCGTTGTAGATGTCACGGAAAACGCGCTTGAGAGTACGGATGTCGCTCTCGCCAAAGCCGCACGCCTTGAGATTATGACTGTTCACGCCGCGCACGCGCAGGGGCGTACCCTGGACGATGGCATAGGGCGGCACATCCCGGTCGGCGTGGACATAGCCCGCGACGAAACTGTAGTTCCCCACACGCACGCCCTTTTCGAAATGGCAAAACGCGCTCGCGCGAACATAATCTTCCACAATCGCGCCGCCGGCAACAAAGCTGGAATTCGCCAGCAGGATGTGGTCGGCGAGGTTCGCTCCGCCCCCGATTTGGGACGCGACCATGATGAGGTTGTTCGTCCCGATCCGAGTTGGTTTCCGGCCCGTGCCGCCATAGATCGTCACGTGCTCGCGAATCAGATTCCGCTCGCCAATGATGCACTTGGGCGCGGCAGAGCTTCCTTCGGGATCCGCAACGCCGATGACCGAATTGGGAAAGATATGGCATCCCGCGCCAATGGTTGTGTTGCCCGTGATCGTCACGTTCGAATCGATCACGCAGTCGTCGCCGATGCGGACCTTCGGGCCGATATAGGTGAATGGACCGATGTCCACATTCTCGCCAATCTTGGCGCCCGGTTCGATAATGGTTGTTGAAAATTCATCCATGAGTCATTCCCCCTAGAGATTAATACGGTTCCGCGTCAACGAGCATGAACTTGATTTCGGCCTCGGCGGCCAGTTCATCGTTGACGGTTGCTTTGCATCGGCAATGGCCGGTACGGCTTCGGGCGCTGAGCGCTTCGGCCTCGATAAACAGCTGATCGCCAGGCCGCACGGGCCGACGAAGTTTGACCCGGTCAAGACTCAGCAGCACAGCCGTCTTGCCAGCATGTTCGAGTCGGCGGCTCATCAAAATGCCCGACAGCTGCGCCATCGCTTCGATGATCAGCACGCCCGGCATGATCGGCAGGTCCGGGTAGTGGCCTTGGAAGAACGGCTCGTTGAACGTCACATTTTTCACGCCCACCGCAAGGCTGTCTCCCTCGATGCGGACGATACGGTCGATCATCAGGAACGGGTAGCGGTGCGGCAAGAGCTTCATGATCTTGCGGATGTCCATCACGGGTTCGCTCAGCGCGTCGGCGTGTTCGCTGGCGGCGATGGCCTCGACAAGCTTGTCGACGAGTTGCTGGTTCAGGTCGTGGCCGCTGCGCGTAGCGAGAAGCCGGCCATAAAACCGACGGCCCAGCAGTGCGACATCACCCACGAGGTCGAGAACCTTGTGGCGAACGGGTTCGTTGTCGAAGCGGAACTTGTTGTCCACCGGCCCGGCATCGTTGATGACCAAGACGTCCTTGGCGGTGAGGTGCGGCGCGAGGCCCATGGCCTGGAACTGGCGCGCTTCCTCTTCGAGGCAGAACGTTCGCGCGGGCGAAAGCACCTCGGCAAAGTCGTCCTGGAACAGGAGGAATTTAATCAGCTGGTTGCCCACCGCACGGCAGGGATATTCCAGATTGTAAATGATTTCGAGGTGGTCCTGCGGGCCGGGCAGCGCGGCGATGGTTGCCTCGCCATCGCTGACGACGATCGGCTCGTCAATGACAAACACGTCGCGCGGCAGGTCCTGCTCTTCGAGGCCTGCACGCTGGAGTGCCTTGACAAACGGCAAGCTGCTGCCGTCAATGTTGGGGATCTCCGAGTTGTCGAGTTCGATCCGAAGATTGTCAATTCCCATTCCCCACACCGCAGCGAGAACGTGCTCGGTGGTCTCCACGCTCGCGCCATCGCGCGACAGGCTCGTCGTGCGCTGGTCGCGCTTGGTCACGAACTGGACATCGGCGGGAATTTCCACCGGCGGGTCCAGATCGACGCGGAGAAAGACAATCCCCGTATCTTCCGGGGCGGGGCAAAATTTCAGCTTGCACTCGTTGCCGCTGAACAGCCCTTTGCCTTTGACAGTGGCGGACTTCATGATGGTGTGTTGCATTTGCATAAGTAGGTTCCTCTTATTCGTCCTTGAGGCGAGACTCGAGAGCGCGGATCTGTTTTTCCAGTTGTCGAATGCGTTTGAGCGCGTCGGGCAGTCTGCCCAGCGCCATCATTTCTTTATAGGCGTTGCGGGCTTCCTTGGCGGGAACGCCCGCGTAGGTTTTTCCCGCTTCGAGATCATTGGCGACGGCGGCATAGGCCGCAACCTGTACGCCGTCTGCAAGGTGGATGTTATCGCGAATCCCCGTGCTGCCGCCGAGAACCACGCCCGTTCCGAGCGTCGTACTGCCAGCGATGCCGACCTGCGAAACAAGAATGCACGCCGGGCCAACCTGGACGTTGTGGGCGATCTGCACGAGATTGTCAACCTTCGTGCCCGCGCCCACGCGCGTCGATCCAAATTTTCCGCGGTCCACGCACGAACACGCGCCAAGCTCTACGCCCGACTCGATGACGACGTTGCCCGCGTGCGGAACTTTGTTGTGCTTGCCGTCCCGGAAGAAATATCCGAATCCGTCATAGCCCACCACCGACGACGGGCCGATGCGGACTTCGTCGCCAAGTTCACAGCCTTGGCGCACGACGGCGTTTTCGCACAGCACGCAATCTTGGCCGACGAGAACGTCGCGCCCGAGTACCGCGCCCGCGCACAGTGCCGTATTCGCGCCGACGGTTGCGTTTGCACCGACGACTGCGCCCGGGCCAATGCGGACACCCTCGGCGAGGCGAGCGGTTTCGTCGACCACGGCCGAGGGGTGAACCCCCACCGCCGGCAGGTCTTCCGCGTCGCACAGGTCGCCCAAGAGCGTTGCGATGGCGCGATCCATATCGGCCACGCGAATCAGCGTCAGCGATACATCGCCCACGTCGAGATCGTCGGGGACAATGGCCGCAGAGGCCGCGCTGGCCCTCAAGGCCGAGACGTGCTTGGCAGAGGAGGCGAAGGTCAATTCCCCCGCCCCGGCCGACGCCAGCGACGCAAGACGCGAAAGCTCTGTCGCGCTGTCGCCTTCGACGCGCCCACCGAGCAATTCGGCCACGTTCTGTGATGTTGTTTCCAGCGGTTTCATGCCTGTTCCTAACGGCCCGATTTCACCTTCGCGTAGGCGTTGTTGAGCAAGGAGATCACGTTCGGCGTAATGTTCACTTTCTCGGACGAGAAGAGAACCTTTTTGCTGGCGATCTGCGCGATGAGTTCCTGCGGGCTGCGCGCTGCGCCGGCATCGGTGTTCATCTGAATCACCACGTCAAAGCCCTGGACCTTGGCGAGGTACCTGACGACCGAGACGATCTCGTCCCGCATGGCCTTGGTCTGGAGCATGTGGTCCTGCATGAGGCCCTGCTCTTCGACGCGCATCCACACTTCGCGATCAATCATGCTGCGCTGCATCGCGGCGACAATGCGCTTGTGTTCGGGGCTGCCTTCTTTGAGGCCTTCGAGACCCTTTTGCTGACTTTCGATGGCGGTCTTGCGTCGCTCGCCCTCGGCTTCGATTTTGACTTGGCGCTTGCGCATCTCGACCATCAGGTCTTTGGCCTTTTGGTAGTCGCGGAAAATTTGACGAACATCACACGTCACAACCACCGTCGCACGCATCTTGCCTGCGGGCGCCTGGGCCTGGAGATTCATCGCTGCGGCAAACAGCACGCCACCAAGCACCATTGCTGAGATCCATTTCCATTGCTTCATCATTCAATCCTTCCGGTTAAGTTCGGTCCAATTTGGGTTCGGCATTTCATTCCATCACGGGACACACACCCCGCCGCCGCCAGCATTCGCCAACGACGCAAAGCGCGCGTCTCTGCGGGAAGTGCCTAGACTCTCTCCGCACCCCTTGTTATAGGGATTCAACCATTTTACCCCAACTCCCCCCATTCGTGCAACACAAACCCCCCACTTTCATACAATCTACCTCTTTTCACAGAAAGTCCCCCGACGACGGATTATGGCAACAATTCCTGCTGGTTCAGGACGGCAGCCCCCTACAGATCACGCACCATGGTGTTTTCGGCGGAGGGTCAAAGCGAGAAACCCCACGAGAAGTAGAATCAGTGTCGCAGGTTCGGGCGCGACGGCAAGAAAAGAAAGCGAGGCGTTCATCGAGAGACCTCCGGTGCGAGTGATCGGTACTCGGGATCATTATAGGCACAAAAAAGCCGCTGGAAGGGGATTTCCAGCGGCAGATGGGCCGTACCGGACTCGAACCAGTGACATCCTGCGTGTAAAGCAGGCGCTCTAGCCAACTGAGCTAACGGCCCTGATGATCGCCTCGGCCAATGGCCTTTGCGACGCGCGAGGCGTACAAGACGCACCCGAATACACCCGAGAGGATTCGAACCTCCGACCTCCTGCTCCGGAGGCAGGCGCTCTATCCAGCTGAGCTACGGGTGCGTGAGGCGGCTATTATTGCGATTTACCCCCACTTGTCAACCCTGCGGCCAGTCGGATCGGGGAAAAATCTACCCCTGTGCGCCCAATGCCCGGCGAAGGGTGTCCAGCGCGGTCATCACGGTGCGCTGGCGGACGGCGTTGCGCCCGCCGTGAAAATGATTCTCGCTGACGGTCGTCCCGGCCGGGCCCGCGATGCCGATATACACCAGGCCGACGGGCTTGGCAGAGTCGTCCGAGGTCGGGCCGGCGATGCCGGTGACGCTGATCGCCCACGTCGCGCCAGTGCGGGCCTTGACGCTCTGGGCCATTTTTCGCGCGACGGGTTCGCTGACCGCGCCGGGCGCGTTTGGCCCGTCGAGCAGGTCCATCGGAACCGCGAGCATGTTGTGTTTTTCCTCGTTGGCATAGGTCACCACGCCGCCGCGATAGTACCCGCTCGATCCGCTGATGGCCGTGATGTACGCGCCAATCGCGCCGCCCGTGCAACTCTCGGCCGTGGCAAGCGTTTCGCCGCGCGCCGCGAGCAACCGCCCCACCTCGCCGGCCAGGCTGCACGCCTCGCCCATGCCGACGACATTGTCGCCAAGGCGGGATTTCAGCTCGGCCACGTCCGCATCAATCGCCTCGCGCGATGTGGATCGCAGCCGGATCGACACTTCCCCCGGCTTTGCGCCCGTGCCGACGGTCACCGCCCGGCCAGGCTGCATCAAATCAGCAATCCGCTCGCCCAGGCGCGACTCGCCCACGCCGCAGATCAGAACCGTTTCCCGCAGAATCGCATCGCCCGAACCCAGTGCCGGAGCAATGTGACGCGCGAACATCTCGCGCATTTCCGACGGCACACCCGGCAACGCAAACACGCGCGCGCCGCTCAGTGCGATCTCGACCCCCGGCGCGGTCCCGCACACATTGCTCAGCGCACGGCCCCCGACGGGGATCTGCGCCTGAATGCGATTGGACTCGCTCATCGGCCGATGGCGAGCTGCAAAAAAAGCTTCAATCCGCGCAAGAGCATCGGGGTCTTCCGCCAGTTGTACCCCGGCGACATTGGCCAGGACCTCGCGGGTCAAATCGTCGGCCGTCGGACCCAACCCGCCTGTACAAATCACCACGTCACACTCCACCGCCGCGCGCAAAATCGCTGCGGCCATCGCGTCGGGGTCATCGCCGACACTTTCGTGCCCGCACACCACAACGCCCAGCTCCGCCAGCTCGCTGGACAGCCACGCACTGTTGGTATCGACAATCGCGCCCGAGAGCAATTCTTCGCCAATTGAAAGCAGACGCGCGTTCACGATTCGTCATCCTCGTCAAGTTCGCCGCGCCGACGCTTGCGCCGCCGCACACTAGGCAGGTCGGTCGCTTCGACGTTCTGGCTGTCGTCCCACCAAAACACCACCACCGCGACCAAGGCCGAGCAGCAAATCGTAATCAGCGTCCACAGCCATTGCCTGCGGCCTCGGCGCTTGGCCATCCAGCCGGTGCGGATTGCAGTCCACAGCCAGCTCGCCGCGAGGACGATCAAGAGAAATTTCTGTGCGGGACTCAGTGACCATGCAATCATGGGTTAACCCTCCCGGCCGATCATCGCGCCATAGCCCAGCTTGGCGGACACTTCATCGGCGCGCTGGCGTACGAGCTGCCCGATGCGCTCGAGGTCCCCTGCGGGCATCCGGTCGGCTGGGCCCGTAACCGTAATCGCTGCAACGGGATACCCCTTCTGGTTGAAAATCGGGGCCGAAAGGCAATGCACCCCCGCAAGCTCTTCGGCATGGTCCACGGCATAGCCCTGGGCGCGAATCACTTCAATTTCCTTCCGCATCGCCTCCACGCTTGTGATCGTGTTCTCGTTGTAATATGTCATCTCAATCGCGGAAAGCAACTCTTCGCGCTCCTTGTCGGGCACCCAGGCGAGGAACACCTTGCCGTGGGCGCTACAGTGCAACGAGCCGCGGCGGCCTGCGTCGATACTGAAGTGGAACGGGTGCGTCCCGGAAACCTGTTCGAGGACAATGGCATCGGTCTCCAGCAACGTCGCCAACAAGACCGTCTCGCGCACCTCGTCGCGCAACGCGCGCATCGGGCCAAGCGCCTCTTCCAACAGCGAACGCTCGCTGACGGCGGCATAGCCCAGCGCCAACAACTTGCGCGTGAGAGTAAATTTCTTGCTCTTTTCGTCACGGTCGAGATATCCCAGCTCCAGCAACGTCATCGCAATGCGAAACACGCTATTGTTGGGCATTTCCAACGCCTTGGCGATGTCGATCATATTCACGCCTTCGGGGCGGCTACTGAGATACTCCATGATCTTCATACCACGCATAAGATTCGGGACATGATACCGGCTGTCGCCGCGGGGGTCGCGCTTGGCCATAGCGATTTCCTTTTCTTTTGAAATGTGGGAACACCCACCCGTTCTGCTTTTGACAAGTAAGTATAATTTTACCTCCCGATGAAAATCAATACATTTCAAACAAAAAACAGAACATACAGCCCGAAATCACTCATAACCCGTTTCTAATGCTGGTTTTCCTATATAGAAATCAAACTCAGCTTCTCTTGGGTACATATCATTCGGCGACTCTGGTTTTGATATCCAGATTGTGCGTTTTCAATACGCCATTTCCATGGCGACGCAATCAGGCAAATAACGCTTCGACAAACGTCTCCGGATCGAAAGGCTCGACGTCATCATAGCCTTCACCGAGGCCGATGAATTTCACGGGCAAATTGACCTCGTTTCGGATGGCGACGACGATGCCACCTTTGGCGCTGCCGTCGAGCTTGGCGAGGAAAATGCCGGTCGCTTCGATGGCGGCGAGGAAGGCCTTGGCCTGGTTGATGGCGTTCTGGCCAGTCGTCGCGTCGAGTACCAACAGAACTTCATGCGGCGCGGCGGGGAGTTGTTTGCGGACAACGTCGCGAATTTTGGTCAATTCACGCATGAGGTGATCTTGCGTGTGGAGTCGCCCGGCCGTGTCGATCAGAAGAACATCGACGTCGCGGGCCTTGGCGGCGGACACCGCGTCGAAGGCGACGGCGGCAGGGTCGGCTTTTTCGCTGCCCGTAATAATTTCGCATCCGATCCGGTTGGCCCAGATCGTCAACTGCTCTTGGGCGGCGGCGCGGAAGGTGTCGCACGCAGCCAGCAGGACGCGCTTGCCCTCGGAGTGGAACTGGTAGGCGAGCTTGGCGATGGAGGTCGTTTTTCCCGCCCCGTTGATGCCCGCGACGAGAATCACCGTCGGGCCAGACTCGGCATAGGAAATCGAGCGGTCCGATTCCGGCCAATAGGTCTTGAGTTCGTTCTTGAGGAAGTCGATGACTTCTTCGCCTTTGGCGATGCGCCCGTCCTTGGCGGCGGCACGAAGATCGTCACAAATTTTGACCGCGCTGTGAACCCCGAGGTCGGCCTGGATGAGCGTTGCCTCGAGTTCGTCCAGTAGTTCCGCATCGACTTTTCGCCCGGTCAGCAAGCTTCCGAGCCCGCCGAGAAAGCGCTGCCTGGTTCGGCTGAGGCCGGTGGAAATTTTTTGGATGGCACGAGAAAACAAACTCATTCGCTGGGTTCCTCTTTCGTGTCACACTGCAGATCTTTAGCGATGGCATCGAGTACCCCGTTGACAAATCGCGGGCTTTCGGCCGTCGAAAATTCACGCGCGAGCTTGATCGCCTCGGAAATGATCACCTTAAAGGGCGTTTTGCCCTTTCGCAATTCCCACGCCCCAAGGCGCAAGATATTACGATCCACCAGCGCCAAGCGTCCCAAGTCCCACCGCCGGGCATGGCGGCTGAGAAGTTGGTCGCAATCGGCCTTGGCTTCCCACACAGCACGGAAAATTTCCATGGCCTTTTCGACGATGTCATTGGGTTCGCGACTGTCACGCAAAAACGTTTCGACGAGGACATCCTCGCCATTGCGCGCGTCGAGACAGCACAGGCCCTGCAGGGCCAGGCGTCGTGCCCGGTGGATATTGATTCTCACTATTCGCTTTCCTGATCCAGAGCTTCGTCGGAGTCATCACCTTCGTCGTCGATGTCGAACGATTCGTCATAGTCGTCGAAGGGGATTTCAAATTCTTCTTCGGGCATGGCGTCAAACAGGCTGACCATTTCCAGCGCGGCGACGGCGGCTTCGGAGCCCTTGTTGCCGCTCTTGGTGCCCGCACGGTCGACGGCCTGGTCGACGGTGTCGCATGTCAGCACGCCGAATGAAACGGGGATCGAATATTCCATCTGGACCTGAGCGATGCCCTTGGAGACTTCACTGCAGACATAGCCATAGTGGTCGGTCCCGCCGCGGATGACTGCGCCGAGGCAGATCACCGCGTCATATTGCAACGTTGCGGCCACGCGCTGGGCGACCAGCGGGATCTCGAACGCGCCAGGCGACCAGTAAATGTCGATGTTTTCCTCGTCCACGCCGTGACGCAACAATGCGTCCTGTGCGCCGCCGAGGAGCTTGGAGGTAATGAATTCGTTAAAACGTCCAACGACGATTGCGAATCTCGCACCCATCGGCGCGACGAGCTGTCCTTGATATGTAGTCATGTGCATCTCCTTATAGGGTTGTCCGCCACTTCTGTAGCGGCCTGCATCTCTCCAGTATAGTCATTCCCGCGCCAGACTCAAGTGCCGGGACGCAATTCGCGCCGTCACTTCCTCCGGGCGAGGACATTGTGCAATTCGATAAATCGCCAGTTCAGGCTGTGTAGCAACACGCCGAGGAACAGGTTTCCCGCCGAGATCAGCATGAGTCCCACCGAGAGAATCGCCAACGGGACGTGCTTGACTTCATGGTTGGGCAAAGTGAGATAATCATGGATCGCCGGAACGCCCGCGGCAAAGCCCAGCAGGAAAAACACGATCGCGATCAGGCCGAAAAAGGTCAGCGGCTTGAGCTGGCGGAAGAGCGTGAAAATTTTCCACAGCACACGCGACCCATCGCGGCAGGTGCGCAATTTCGAGCGGCTGCCTTCGGGACGTGGGCGATAGGGCGTGGGAAGTTCGGTGATGTGCATCCGCAAAAAGAGCATTTGGATGGTCATTTCGGTCTCGACCTCAAAACCGCTCGACAGCACGGGCAAGCACTTGGCGACGCGACGATTGAACACACGATAGCCGCTGAGGATGTCCGAGAGCCGCGCTCCACCGAGCCGATTGACGAGCTTGCGTACCAGCCAGTTCCCGCTCACGTGCATCGGGCGAAATGCTTCGGATTCGCTGGCGACACGCGCACCGACGCACATCGCCGCCCGGCCTGCGGAGACTTCCTCCAATAATGCGTGAACGCTTGATGCGTCGTAGGTGTCGTCGCCATCGACCATGACATAGAGGTCGGCGTCAATGGTTTCGAGCATCAATTCGATGACGTGTCCTTTGCCGAGGCGCGGTTCATAGAACACCTCCGCGCCACCCTCGCGGGCCAAGTCGGCCGAGCCGTCGGTCGAGTCGTTGTCGAAGACACAAATCCGCGCATCAGGCAGCTCCCGACGGAAGTCGGAAACCACTTTCGCAATCGTCGCCTGCTCATTGTGGCAGGGAATCAGAACGGCAATGTTCGCTGTCGTATCCATGGCTACTCCGGTTGAGCGTCCGCGTCAGGGGCGGACACCTCGGGTTGCGATTCCTTCGCGAGAAGCTCTTCACTGACGGTGACCACCAGCGGGTCCGAGTCGTCTTCCGATTCGAGATAGACGTCGCTGAAGTCTGCGCCGTCGATGGTGTTGCGAAGCATGGTATAGAGTACCGTCGACGAGGAGGCCATAAACGCCAGGGCATAGCCCCCCACCAATGCGATGACCAGATAGACCCATACCGAGAGAACGCCCCCGGCGATGTCGCCACCCGTGCCCGTCGCTGCAAAGTTATAGCTGTGGAAGTCCCAGAACGTCGGAGCGGGATAGATCGAGTCGACCCAGTCGGCCTGGGGGCCCATCGCACTGCCGCCGCCGATCGCGCCGGACTTGAGCATCGTGTGTGCTGCCAAGAGCGACAAGAACGCCACCGTCCGCACAAAGAGATAGCTCAGTGCGCCATAGAGCAGACACACCACGCCGTAGAACACCAGCCGCCACGGCTGGACGAAGACGTAGTTGAAGCTCCGGCTGACGGCATCGAAGCGGTCTGTGCCTTCGACGGCGATGGCGGGGAACATCAGTCCCACGCCGAAGGTCATCCCCACCAGCGTCAGCGCCGAGGCGAGGCCAACAAGGAGCACCACCACAAACAGAATCGCCGCGATGACCTGGAAAATCCCGAAGGAAGGAATGCTCCCCACGAGGCCAATCAATGTCACGACGGCCGCGAGAATCGCCAGCGCCAGCAGCGGGGTCAGCGGCGCGGTGAAATACGACCAGAAATGTTCCTTCGCAAATGCCAGTCCGCCCGCGAGTCCGAGCTTTTCGCCTGTGGCATTGCGGACGGCGACCATGCGGTACATCGCGCCACCCAGCAGTGACCAAAGCACCAGCGCGCCGATCAGATAGAGCGTCGCGAACAGGCAATGCTGCTGAACGAACCACTTCAGCGCGCGCAGCGAACGCATCAAATGCACCAACGCGCCAGACTTGGCCGTCACGACCATCGGCCTGGAGGAGAAAATCGTTCCCACGCCACCGAAAAAGTTCAGCTGGCTGGCTTGGCGAACCACCTGATGAAATACGTCGGCTTGGTAGTTGAAGAATGTGCGGAACACGCCCGAGCCGCTGACACTGTGGCGCGCCTGGGCATAGACATTCTTCCGCCGCGTCAGCGCCAAACGCACGCTCGATACCGAGGCCTCCGTTGAATCAAGAAACGCATCGCGCTGGGTCTTGTGTTCATCCGGCTGGCGATAGATCACCTGGATTTGTTCCTTGCCGCGCGTGGTGATGTGCGCGAGTTTCTTGTCGATCAGCTCGAGCACCCGGTCACACTCCACCTCGAACGCCTTGTCGGTGCGATCGAGCAGATCGTCGCAAGACAACTCGTCCTTGCGGGCACTGGCAAGAATCGCCCCGATGCCCCTGGGTTCTGTGACACCTTTGGGGTCGGCCGCGAGAAGCTCTGCGCTCCATTCGCGCCAAATGTCCTCGATGGCCTTGGCGAATTGCGGATTGACGTTCTGAGCCGCAAGGTCCGGCCAAAGCCACACCAGCGAATCCCGGGTTTCCTGCGTCGCGTCCAGCAGCGTCGCCGCCGCGACAAAGCGCGTCTCACTGCGCACCGTGGGAGTGGTCGCCGGCGAGGTCGCCATATCGTCGATTTCCGTTGGCTGTACACCATCGCTCCAAAGGCTCCACGCCGCGTCCAGTGCCGTGCCATATGCAAACAGCGCCACAAGCAACAAGGCCCCAGGCAACAGCAACCCCAGCGCCAGGCGAGAGCTGCCAAAAATACGTGTCACACGAAATACCGCCCGCCAGTCCAGCGGCGCGCCATTGGATGTTGTCATAGTCGTCTCCTTGAGGGCGCAGCAGGCCGCCCAGTATTGATGTAGTCCTGTCGATTATAGACGATCCGGGCCACAATGCAACGCTTTCTCGCGACAGGTGGTTGCATCACCACCGTCGCGGGCCGTATACTATGGCCATGGAATTCCACATCATCTCCATCGGCACAACCAAGCGCAATCTTCTCTGGGGCGAATCGGGCCCCATGCGCACTCAACACGCCACGACCACGCTCTTGCGCACCGGCGGGCGGTCGATCCTTGTCGATCCGTCCCTGCCGGACAATCTGCTCGAGGCGAAACTCTTCGAGCGCACCGGCCAACGGTTCGACTCGATCACCGACGTGTTCTGCACGACCCTGCGCCCGGATGGACGGCGGGCACTGCTCGGCGGCGACGCCAGCGCGCTGGCACACGCGAACTGGTGGACCACGCAGCGGGAGCTGGATTGGTACGCCTCGCGCCTAGCCGAGATGGTCGAGTCGGCCACACGCATCGACACCCTCAGCGACGAACTCCAGGCCGACATCGCGACGCTCAAACGATTCCGCGCGGCGGGCGACCAACTTGCCGAGCGCGTATCGCTCTATCCCCTGCCCGGCGTAACGCCCGGCTGCTGCGGGTTGCTGCTGGCGATGGAATCGACGACGGTCCTGCTCACCGGCCCGGCTGCGCTCAGCCGCCAACATCTCATTGAAGGCATGATCGCTCCGGACTGCATCGACAAAGAGGCCGCCATGGAATCTCTCTCGGAAATCCTCGACATCGCTGACATCATCGTCCCCGGCTACGACAATGTCACCTTCGCGCGATGATCATGCAATAGCCCAACGAGCCTGCCGTTTAGCAGGATAGGAAAAATCACAGACCTCTTTAACCAAGGACTCACCGATGAAACGTCGAACCTTTTTGAAACAAAGCGCCCTTTCATTTGGCGCGGTGGCCGTCAGCGGACATTCCATTGCCTCCGCGACCAGTGCAGACAAAACGGCCCCAAAGTCCCAACCCAATATTGTGTTTGTTTTGACCGATGACCAGGGTTATGGCGATGTGGGCGCTCACGGGAACCCGATCCTCAAAACGCCCAACATGGACAAACTGCGTAGCCAAAGTGTGCGGTTTTCCGATTTTTCGGTGAGCCCCTGCTGTGCGCCGACGCGATGCGTGCTCATGACCGGCATGCACGAGTTCAAGTCCGGCGTCACGCACACGATCCCGCCGTATCGGGATATGAATCAGAAAAGCCACACGATTGCTCAGGCTCTCAAGTCGGCCGGCTATGCAACAGGCCTGTTCGGCAAGTGGCACCTTGGTTTGGGTAAAACCCTTGCCCCCCATGCTCGCGGCTTCGACGTTTCGTTGACGGCCAAGGGCGATTCGCAAAACTCACACAACAATCCTACTCTGCTTCGCAACGGCAAGAGCGAGAAGCATAAGGGTTTCCGAACGGACATCCTGTTTGACGAAGCGATGAAATTTATTGCCGACAAAAAGGCCGGGCCTTTTTTCTGCTATATCCCGACCTATTCCCCGCACGCACCATTGAAATGCCCAGCGAAATTCTCTGACCCGTACGAAGGAAAATGCACCAAATCGGAGCAACTCTTTTTCGGCATGATCGCCAACATCGACTACAACCTCGGCCGGCTGATGGACCATCTGGACAAACTCGAGCTGGCGGAAAACACACTGGTGATCCTGATGAACGACAACGGCGCGACGAAGGGCACCGACGTCTGGAACGCGAAGATGCGCGGCACCAAGGGCACGACCTGGCGCGGCGGGACTCGGGCGATTTCATTCTGGCGCTGGGGGGGACAGTTCAAACCCGCCGACGTTCCCGACATGACAGCGCACCTCGACGTCTACCCCACCCTCGTCGACCTCTGTAATCTACAGGGCGACACCCGAAAAAATGATCAAGGTGCGCCACTCGACGGCTTCAGCATGCGCCCACTCCTAGCCAATCCTGAGGCCGGCCAATGGGACGGCCCAGACGGCGCACTCACCATGCGTTTCGCAGGCCCTCAAAACAATCATGTGCCCACCAGGCAACACTGGGCCTATCGCACCGAACGCTATCGCTACATCATATACAACGACGGC
>JABGPZ010000024.1 GCA_018644725.1 Phycisphaerales bacterium | reverse complement strand
AAGAGACTCCCGCGCCAAACAATCCCGAATTTACAGAAACAAATTTACACTACCTAAAACTTTAACCTTTTATTATAGAAAGGATAAAAAATTATGGCGGTTTCTCTTATTGGGAAAGGATGGCGATCTCCCAAGCCAAGTGGGAGAGAAACCAGACTTTTGGCGTGAAGTGAAGACGTTTTCCTGGTTGAGCCTCAGAGCCATATGGTAGAGCCGGATCCATTACTACAAGCATATTAGATGGTTATATTGGCAGAGCCATTTGGAGCGGGCAGGCTGAACAACGCAAAAAACAGGAAACCGAGTCGGCGGTTAGCGTGGTACTAATTAAAGACACAATATCGTGTAATTCTATTATTTTACGAATTTTAAACCTTAATCACTCGTCGCTGTGGTCCAGGAGATCATCTGGAACTTCATCGTGTGCGAGGCGATATAGAAAGAGAATAAATGGTTTGTTGTTTTGGGCGGTTTTGGTTCGTTGCACTTGACGGGGTGAAGGCAATTGTGTAGTCTCGGTTTTGGTCGGCCCATGTGGCACACAAGAAAGGATGGCTGAATTGGATTTTGCACAGTACATTCCCCAGCGGGTCGTTTTTGTAGATCATGATGGCGAGGAGATTGCCGCGGACATTCAGGCGACATTGCCGGAGCTGGAATTTCGCCTGCGCGAGCGTCACACCGTGACGGCCGAGGATTTCCAATGGGCGGACACGATGATCGGCTATACCAATGGCATCGAGCATGTCGCGCAGTTGCGCTGGGTGCATTCCAGCGCCGCCGGCGTGGATGCGCTATTGCGAAAGGGATGGGCCGAGGGTGTGCTGCTCACGCGGACGGTCGGCAAGATGGGCCAGCGCATCGCGGAATATTGCCTCGCCCATGCTCTGGCGCATACGCAATTCATTCGCCTCGCTGCCGATCAGCAGCGCCAGCGGAGCACGTCGCGCTATCGGCCTGAGTTGCTGCGCGGGACGAATGTGGTTGTGTTCGGCACGGGAGAAATCGGCCAGGCGGTCGGCAACGCATTTGCGGCGGTTGGCTGCCGTGTGCTCGGCGTGTCGCGCACTGGCCGGGCGGTCGCGCCGTTCGAGCAGGTCGTCGCGATGGAAGAGTGTGCGCCGGTGTTGGCGGAGAGTGATTGGATCGTGTTCACGCTGCCGTTGACGGAGCAGACGCGTCACATTTTCAATGCGGATCGATTGTCCCACTGCAACGGCGCGAAGCTGATCAGCGTCGGTCGGGGCGCGGTGGTGGATGCCGCTGCGATGTTGACGGCGCTGGATGCGGGGCAGATTTCCGCGGCCGTGCTGGACGTTTTTGAAAAGGAACCGCTCGCGCCCGAGTCGCCGCTGTGGACGCATCCGCAGGTCGTCGTCACGCCGCACATCGCTGGGCGCACCGATCCCGAAGATGTCGCCAAAGATTTCCTCGATGCCGTCGCGGCCTTGAAACAAAACTCGCGACCCCGCCTCACCGCCGACCCCGCACGGGGATATTGAGGGCACAAAAAAGGATCATCCACGAATAGTGGGGAAGGTTTTCTTTTTGTGGGAAAGTACATACGTACTTGGTTTTCCCCCGTAGGGGCGCGGAAATCGTGGGGAACATCCAAAAAAAAAGAGGCGGCGGGAACTCTGGCATCCCGCCGCTCTTTGACAGCGCCCGAGGCGAATATTTGCCTGGGAATTTTGAAATCCAAAGAGAGGGTAACTTCTTTGAAATCGGTTTGTTGTGATGTGTCGTGTCACTCGGTGGCGCGACAATCCATTCATCGGCACAATCCAGAGTGAACTTTACGGGAAAAGCATTTCGTTCGAAATTTTCTCCCGAAGTCTCCCGAAGTGCCCCGAAGTCTTCCGAAAAACACCCGGCGAGATTTCTCATGAAACACTTGTCAGAGATTTGTAGAATGTGATACAATCAGGAGGTTAGGGATATTCACGCTTGTAGATGGAGAAACCATGCCCAAGTCGACTGACAATGAAAATACATCACTTCCTGTAGGAGACGTTCCCGAATCGCCCGAGGAGCTTTGGTCTTGGTGGGATGATCTCTATACGCGCTATCGCCCGGCCTGGATTGGCCTGGTCCACGTTGTCCTGTTTTCCATTGCGCTGGCGATTGCGTTCCTGATTCGATTTGATACCAGCACTGGCGATTGGAGCCAGATCGGCGACTGGTCAGAGCGGTACATTCTGGCGTTGCCATTTTTCATCGTCATCAAGCTTTTGATTTTCGGGCGAATGCGCCTGCTGCGCGGCGGATGGAAATTTTCCGGGATTCGGGATGTGGTCCAGATCTTTTTCGCGTGCTGGTGGTTTACGCTGGTGACGCTGATTCTGATTTATGTATTCTCCACCATTCCCCCAAAGCTCGACCGTGCGCCGATTCCAATGTTGGGCGCCTATTTCAACCGGAGCGTGTTCCCCCATGGCGTGCTGGCGATGGACTTTTTCAGCACGATGTTCCTCGTGGGGATCTGCCGGATGGGCTATCGCGTGTATCACGAAGAATTCCGACCCATTTCCAACGAAGGACGCCAGCGCGTTCTGATTGTGGGCGCGGGGAGCGCGGGCGAGAACGTGATCCGTGAAATCCGCCGTATGCGCGAAGACCGCTACGACGTGGTCGGCCTGGTCGATGATGACCCGACCAAGAAGAAGATTCAGATCCACGGTGTTCCTGTTCTCGGAACGACCGACGAGATTCTTGAGGTCTGCAAGGACAACGACATTGAGGAAATCATCATCGCGATCCCGTCGGCCTCGCGCAAAGACATTACCCGCGTGATTGATTTCTGCACGGGCACGAAACTCAAATTCCAGTCCCTCCCCTCGCTGGGGGACATGATCGACGGAAAGGTGACCGTCTCGCAGATTCGCCCGGTGGACATCAGTGACCTTCTTGGCCGGGACGAAGTGGAACTCGATACCTCCGCCATTTCCGGCTTTGTTGCCTCGCGATGTGTGCTGGTCACGGGCGCGGGCGGGTCCATCGGCTCGGAAATGTGCCGCCAGATGGCTGAATATGGCCCGTCGGAATTGATCCTGCTCGAACAGGCGGAAACGCCATTGTTCGATATCGAAAATGAATTGAAAAAAGCCTTCCCCGATCTTCGCATTTCGCCCTGCGTGTGCGATATCTATGACCGGGATCGCGTCATGGCCGTGTGGTCGAATTTCCATCCCGACGTGGTCATCCACGCCGCCGCGCACAAGCATGTTCCGCTGATGGAAATCAACCCCTCCGAGGCCGTGAAAAACAACGTCCTCGGCAGCAAGAACGTTGCCGATGCCTCGCACCAAACGGGCGTCGCCGAGTTCGTGATGATCTCCACCGACAAGGCCGTCAATCCCTCGAGCGTGATGGGCTGCACCAAGCGCATCGCCGAAATCTATACCCAGTCACTCAATGGTGCCGAGGGCGCGAAGACACAATTCAAGGCCGTGCGGTTCGGCAATGTGCTCGGCTCGAATGGGTCGGTGATTCCGACCTTCCGCAAGCAGATCGCTGCCGGCGGGCCAGTGACCGTGACCCACCGGGAAATGACGCGCTATTTCATGACCATCCCCGAGGCCGCCCAGCTCGTGCTTCAGGCCGCTGCAACCGGCAAGGGAGGGCAGATTTTCCTGCTCGATATGGGCGAACCCGTTCGGATTTCAGATCTTGCCGAGCAGATGATTACCCTCAGTGGCCTCATCCCGGGTGAGGATATCGACATCAAATATACCGGCTGTCGCCCGGGTGAAAAACTCTTTGAAGAACTCAAAATCGAGGGTGAGGATATCGATCCCACCGTCCACTCCAAGGTTATGGTCTGGAAACACGGCATCCGCGATCTCGATCAAATTCGCAAACAGGTTGCCCAGCTCCAAACGCTGGAAAACTCGCTCGACCGGGATGCGATTGTTCTTCAGCTTCAGCGGGTCGTGCCCGAATATACGCCGCTGAACCCGCCGAAGATGCGTCGCCCCAACACGGAAGCTTGAGTATGAACGTCGACACGATTTCCAATGTGCTCGAAGAATTTGCGCCTGCCGCGCTGGCGTGTGAGTGGGACAATGTGGGCCTTTTGGTGGGGGACCCCGCCGCAGAGGTCTCGCGCGTGCTGTTCTGCATTGACCTCACCGAGGCCGTCCTTGACGAGGCGATCGAGCGAGGGTGCGAAATGGTCATGGCCTATCACCCGGTGATCTTCCGCGGAATCAAATCGGTGACGCCCGCGAGCGCGCCGGTGGTGTTTCGTGCGATGCAACACGGGATCGCGATCCATTCCATGCACACCGCATTGGACGTCGCCGCCGGCGGAACCAACGACGTACTCGCGGAGGTGGTGGGACTCTCCCAGAGCCAACCGCTGGAACCCGTTCCCGCTCCCCCCGAGTGCAAGCTGGTGGTCTTTGTCCCCCGCGACGCGGTCGAGAGCGTTTCAGCCGCCGCGTTTTCTGCCGGGGCAGGGCGCATCGGGACCTACCGCGAATGCAGTTTTACCAGCGAAGGCGTTGGGACATTTTATGGCGAAGAGGGCTCTGCGCCTGCCATCGGCGAAGCGCAAACTGCCCAGCGCGTACCCGAAATTCGCATCGAGATGATCTGCCCCGTCAGTGCGGTGGACTCGGTGCAAGCCGCCATGACGGCCGCACATCCTTACGAAACACCCGCCGTCGATGTCTATCCGTTGCAGCCGCAAATGGCGCCGCTGGGGATGGGACGCATCGGCACACTCGACTCTCCCACATCGCTTTCGACGATGGTGGACCGAATCAAAGCGGCACTCGGCGTGGAACACGTCTTGCTGGGCGAACCAGCGGGCGGGGCGCGCGAGTTGTCCCGCGTGGCCGTTGCGGCCGGAAGTGCCGGTGACAGTTTCCGCGCGGCGATGGCCGCCGGGGCCGAGCTCTATCTCACCGGCGAAATGCGCCATCACGACGTACTCGCCGCCACAGGCGCAGGCATGGCCGTGGTTTGCGTGTGCCATTCCAATTCCGAGCGCGTCACTCTTGCGAAATTGACCCAAGTCCTCGCGCCGCAACTCGCCCCCGTCGAGCTTCTCGTGAGCAGCGCCTGCCGCGATCCATTTACGATTGTATAATAAGTTGGTAAGACTCTTGCAAACGTCTGGTTCTCGAGTAGAATAAGAGTATCATGCTTGGACGACTGCGACGAACAACCCGAAACGATGTGGCACTGAGCCTGGCCTTTACCGGCCTGGTGTTTCTGACGTGGTCCTTTATCGCCTTTACCGCCAAGAATTTGTTCAACCGTTTGGTGATCGAGGCGCAGGTGACCAAGGCCCTCGACCCGTTCACGTTGTCGGTCAAGCGCTTCTTTGTCGACTACGGATTTGTGATCGACTTGACGGGCCTGGCGTGGATGTTGGCAAGTTTGACGCTGGTGTTGCTGGCGAGTCGTCAGCGGATTTCCATTTCCTGGAGCTGGCTGTCTTCGGGGCTGCAAGTTCTCGTCGCCAGCGTAGGCAGCATCGTGGTACACACCGCGACGGCGGCCACGGTTCCACACAAGAATGTGGTTGTTGACGCGAGCATTACCGAAAAAATCGGTTCGATTTCCTGGCCTGTCGTGCTGGGGATCGCCGTGATGGCATGGCTGTTTTTTCTGATTCGCATGACGAAGGACCGGGGCAAGTTTGTCCGACCCCGCCAAACGTTGAACGATAGTTTCCGCTCCAACCAGTGAGGCTTGTATGACCCCGCCGCGTGATCGGTATTCTCTGATCCGTCTTCCTCTGCTCCCGCTTGCAGCGGGTTTTGCATTGGGCGTAGCGCTGGGCTATGGCGTGGCGATTCCCTTTGGCCTGGCGATGTGCGCAGCCTGCGTGTGTCTCGTCGGGGCCGTTCTGGCGCGATGGATGTGGAAATGGCCGACGCTGGGATATTGCCTGCTCACCGCAACCATACTCTGCGCGGGAGTTTTGCGCGTGTCGCTGGGGGTCCGAAGTGTCCCCGGCGATTCCCTGACGCGTTCGGTGGGCGATGCCCGCGAGTTGGCACAGGTGCGCGGCGAGATCGTCAGTTTTGCGACGATGTGGACCGAGACCGTCTATGGCGGGGAAACCCGTACCCGGATGCGCTTTGCCATGGATGCCAGCGAAGTACGCACTCCGACGGGGTGGATTCCCGCCAGCGGACGGGTGCAGGTCGACGTCGTTGATCCGCTTGCGAGGCCGGTGGTGGGCGCAACGATGGAGGCGCGAGGCTGGCTAAGCCGGTTTCGTCCGTCGCCGAATCCCGGCATGTCGGATCCGCGCCAACGCGCGGCACGGCGGGGGTGTTGGCTGAAATTGTGGTGCGACAGCGGCGAGCTTCTTGCGATCCAATCGACGGGTGAATCGCCCCTTGCGCGATGGACCAGCCGCCTCCGCGCGAGTGCATGGAATCAGCCTCGCTGGGAGGGGACCGAAAGCAATTCGCTTCTGGCGGCGATGGTTCTCGGCCGGCGGGATTCGACCCTTCACAGTCTCGACGATTCGATGCGCCGCTGCGGGTTGGGGCACTATCTCAGCATTTCCGGCCTGCACCTTGGGCTGTTTGTGGCGATGATTTATGGCCTGTGTCGTCTGGGGATGGTCTCTCGTCGTCAGGCCGCGGCGGTGGTTTTGGTGGCGCTGGCGGGATATCTTCTCGTTGCCCAGCCTCGCCCGGCGTTGCTGCGGAGCGCAATTATGGCCTCGGTCGCGGCGGTGGCATTGTTGACCGGACGACTGTCCTCGACGCTCAATGCGCTTTCGCTGGCACTGTTGGGGATGCTCTGCGTCGCGCCATCTCTGATCGCCCAGGCGGGATTCCAGCTCAGCTTTGTGATCGTTCTGGGGCTGATCGTCTGTTCCCCGCGCGTTCACGCGTTGCTCTTCGGGCGGTGGTTGCTGATCCGCTCGCTGGTGGTTTATCGGGGCGAACGAGCGTGGGTGCGCTGGGTCCGGCGGCGTCTGGAGACCACTCTGGCGTGGACGGTCAGTGGCGCGGTGGTGGCCTGGGGCGTGGCGTTTCCGCTGGCGGCCTATCATTTCGGACTGGTTTCAATTTGGGGCGCGCTGCTGAGCGTGTTGGTATTGCCGCTGGTGGTGTTGATTTTGGCACTGGGGTATCTGTCGCTGGGGCTGAGCTGGCTGGCACCGAATCTCGCGGCGGAGCTGGGAGACTGGGGCGCGGGTGTGTGTGGCTGGTTGGCAGAGTGGGTGCGCGGGTTTGAGACGATCCCCGGCGTGGGCATTGAGCTTCGGCCGGTGAGCGTGACGTGGGTGTTGGCGATGTATGCCGCGCTCGGTGCGTCGCTTTGGCTGCGCCGAAGTGTGCGACGGGTGGGATTGGCGGTGGTGACGTGTGCGCTGGCGGTGGGGCTGACCTATGCGACCCAACGCGCTGCAACGCCCGACGGGGTGCAGCTGGACGTCTTGAGCGTGGGCGCGGGACAGTGCATGATTCTTACTGGCGAGGGCATCGATCCGACCTGGTTCGACGCGGGAAGTCGTAGCTATGCCCAGCCTTGGCAGAGCGTGACCCGCCCGTTTTTGCGCAGCCGGTGCATTGATGAGCCGACCCGCGCGGTGCTTTCCCATGCCGACGGCGATCATTACAATATGCTCTATGACGCGCCGCCGCGGGGCCAATTGCAGACGGTGATTCTGGGCGGCGGGTTTCCGCAGGTCCCGGGCGATTCCCCGGCTGGGCGGTTTGTGGCGCTGCTGGCAAAACGAAACATTTCGATGACCCGCCCTCGCGCAGGAGACAAAATTGATCTCGGCGGCGGGGCGGTCTATCGGATTCTGCTCGCGGGGGTTCCCTCCAGCAACGAGCCGAACGACCAATCTCTCGTGGGGATTCTCGAAACGCCGCACGGGCGGATTCTGATGACGGGTGACATCGAGCGCGACGGCATCAAGGCCTTGCTGGCGAGCGGAGAAGACCTCCGCGCCGATGTAATCGTGTTGCCGCACCATGGCGCGTGGACCGCGCCGTTGCCCGAGTTGCTCGAAGCGGTCGCGCCGAAGATCGTACTCTGTTCCAGCCGACGGGTTCCCGACGGCGGGGCCAAGGCCACCCAGGCCGCCGATGAATTCTACCGTGCGCTCGCCAAACGGTATGAATTCCACTGCACCGCCCGCGAAGGGTATTTGCAAGTGAGTCTGTGCGATGGCCGAATCCGCGTCACGCCCCACCACGAGTCCGCACGATAAATGATTCATCAGACGAATAGTGTGGACTGATTAGTATGCGACAGGATTGGTTCAAGCGCCGGAGGCGCGAAAGGGTTTAGCCGGGGGTGTAAGCCCCCGGAATGCGGAGTAAAGAAAAGAGCCCCGAAGGGGCGAAAGAAACGCCCATCCTGCATTCTTCTTTCGCCCTTTCAGGGCTTGCCTTTGGGGTACGTCTACCGGGGGCTTACGCCCCCGGCTAAATACTGTTGCCCTTTCAGGGCAAAGACAAGCCGATCAACCGAGTGAGTCATTGAGGTCCACTCGGGTAATCATTGAGTCGAATGGGGTGCTCCGGTTCTATTCTACTCGTCGATGAACCTAAAAAAAACAGGCCACGCGGCGGATGCCACGGGCCTGGAGGGAAATCTCGTTATTTACTTTTCCGGTTTTGGCGCGGGTTTCGCTGGCTTCTTGGCCGGCGTGGATTTTGACTTGGTGTTTTTCTTCGGAGCAGAGGATTTGGTGTGAGACCGCAGCGAAGAGGGGATGCGCCCTTTGTTTGCGTGCTCGATCATGCTGTTGGTGTCGCGGTCGATGGTCTTTCCGCGATTCTCCTTGGCGCGGTTCACGTCGGCCTGAAGCTGGCGAAGTTGTTCTTCGACCTGGTTAAGTTTGTGAACGCGAATGGCCATTTTGGCATCGAATTGCTTGGCAATTTCGGCCCGGATCTGCGGCTTGAGCGCGTCTTTGGCTTCCTGGTCTTTTCCGGCCTTGAGATAGCTCTGAAACAGCTCATAGAGTTGGATCTTGGATTGGGCGAGGGCGATGTTGGCTGCGCGAAGCGGCTTGGGCATTTTCATCAGCGCCTTGACGTGGGTCGAGGCCGTGCGAAGCAAAGATTGATACCGCTTGGTGGACTTTGTCTTGGTGTCCACGAGACGGGTGTGCATCGTGGGAAGATTCTCTTTGGTGAACGCAAGAATTTTCGCCTCTTCCTCGGCCGTGATCCCCTTGTGTGCCTTGGGAGCCGATTTGGCGGGCGGTTTTTTCGTCGTGGGCTTCTTAACGTGCTGGACAACCGTTGGCTCTGGCGCGGCCGAAATCACGGTCCCGCAGAACACACAAAGCAGTGCAAATGCGCAAATCAATCTCGTCATGATGTACTCCCTTGGGAAAGAGTGTCTTCAAAAAATACGCCGAGGCCGTCCAATGCGGATTCGTCCTCGGTCCATGCTTCTTGGAGTTGCGATTCGATTGAATCGATACCGGAGTCGAGCGTCATTTCCTCGGGGGAGGGGCGGATGGCTTCGTCCAGAGTGATTTCTCGGGACTGATCCTGCAGTTCGCTCGCGAGTTGGTCGAGGCGGATATCGAATTCTTCGTTCACGTCCAGGCCCGACTCGAAACCGACGGCCCAAAGCTGTTCGGCCGAGATTTCACGGGTGGTCGAATCGATCTTGGCGACCGACATCGTCAGGAAGAAGATGGCAATGGCAGCGGCGACGCTCGAGCTGGTCAACAAGGCGCGAACACACCGCGGCAGGAATCGCTTGCGCGAAATCATTGCCATGGGCTTGTGCATCAGGTGGTCCAGGTGAGCGATTTGGGGGAGTGCCGCGCTCAAGGGCGCAAGAAACTCCTCCGAGCTTCGGATGTCCGCGAGGACAACGAGTTCATCTGCATCGAGGGGGATCGATTCCCCGTCGAGGACGCGTGCGAGTTTGTTGTAATTGATTTCAGTCATGGTTCTATTTCCTGTTTGAGGGGGGCGGCCGAAGCCGATGGAGATCCTCATCTCATCCTCAACAGCGGTTCTTTGGTTATTGGAGGTCTTTGGATTCCAGAAGACCTCGGAGTTGTTTGATGCCGCGATGGACCCGCGCGAGGGCTGTCCCGAGGGGGCAGTCGAATGTTTCGGCGATGGCTTTATAGCTCATCTGTCCGAAGTGGCGCAGGAGGATCATCTGGCGTGTGGTGTCATCGAGTTGTTCAAGAGCTTCGTTGAGCTGCGTGGCGCGTTCGGATTTGATGATCCGATCGTCGGGCGCGTCAGCTTTGTCGGCGATGCGCGCCGAGAGGGGCATGTCATCGCTATCTTTGTCCGGGGAGAGGCTGATCGGGGTCGGGCGAGTTTTAAAGCGGCGGATTCGGTCCCGCACCAGGTTGGCTGCGATCCGGAAGAGCCACTGTTCAAATCGGCCTGATTCGTCGTACCGATGGATCGTTGACGAGATTCGCAACATCGTTTCACCGAGCAAATCCTCGGCTTGGTGATGGTTACGAGTGGCACGATAGAAGTAGCCGTACAAGCGCGGGGCGTAGGCCTCGAACAGCTTCTGGGCTGCCTTCGCGTCGCCAGCTTTCATGCCGACGATCCAATCTCGCACCGACTCGTATTCCATTCAAAGTGCCTAACGGGGGTAAGAGGAATTTATTTCTCGAAAATGGGTTTAACGGGGATTTATTCTTCGTACAGTTTTTTTATCTGCAGAAGTGGTTTTGAATCGATCAGCGATTCGGTAGAATGAATGCGTCCCGTTCTAGTGTCCGAAGCCTTGGGAGTTGGAGTTTGGCTTCATTATAGGTATTCCATTGGCCTACGCGCAGGGCGTAGACGGATTTGGATTGTCTGGCCAGCGGCACGCATCGGGCCTTCCAGCCGGCCTGGGTGAGGCGTGCGGCATATGCGGTCGCGTTGGCGTAGTTGCCATAAAGCCCGAGTTGGACGCACCAGGTTTTCGCGAAGCTTCGTCGTTTGGCTTCGACGGCCATGGGCGAATTGGCATTAAAGTAGTGTAGTTGCTGGAAATAGGTATCGGCCTGGCTCCAGCGTCCCTGACGTTGGGCAATGCAGCCCATGCGGTAGGCGGCGTGGTCGGCGGGTTGAGATTCCGGCGCGATGGCCTTGAGGACGAACTCGAAGTGCCCCTTGGCGGATTCGAAATTGTTGGCCTGAAAATCGAGTTCGCCGAGGGTGTCACGGGACTTGACTTCCAGATCGTCGGCCTGGTTGGGGAATTTGAATTTCATGGGATCGTCGAGCGCCGTGAGCACCTGTTCGATATCGCGTCGTGCGGCCGGGACGTTCTTGAGGCGAATGTGCGCCAGTGCCCGGAGATAGCGCGCCTTGAGGAACCCGCGCTGGGTGAAGGACGGTTCCTGCTGAAGCAGGACGTTGCACTGGGCGATGGTGGTCGAGGTCTCGTTGGTGCGGTAGGCGTCTAGAGCGTTGTCGAGGTTTGCCTGCTGCTGGGCGGTCAGGCCGTCGGCGTTGCAGCCAATCGACAACAGCAGCCCCAGGGTCATCGGGATGGAAAGAAAGAAAGAGTTCATGCACAACATCTTAGCAAACCGACAGCGAAATGCAACCGTTACAGCGTGGATGCGCGAAAAATGAATTGTGGCCCTGCGGACATTGGGATATACTTTTCCCATGCGAATTCGATCAACACTCTCAACTATCGTACTGCTCGCCGCCGTTGCCTCGGGAGACTGGGGCCATTGGCGCGGCGCACAGTGGACCGGCGTGAGCCAAACCAAAGCCTCCCTGCCGACGCGCCTCGACGCGACGACGCAGGCCTATGGCGTGGCCTTGCCGGGCAAATCGAGCGCGACGCCTGTGGTGGCGGATGGGAAAATTTTCATCGTGTCCAACCAGAGCGCGGGCAAACCGATTCTCGCAATGGGCTTCGATCTGAAAACGGGCAAGGAATTGTGGCGTCATGAATTGGCGACGGTCAAGAGTCCCAATCGCAACACGCCCGCAAGCGCCTCGCCGACCGTGGTGGGGGACCGAGTGGTCTGGACGCTTTCCAGCGGCCTGTTTGTCGCGACCGACTTCGCGGGCAAAGAACTTTGGCGGAGCGATCTCACCAAGCAGATCGGCCCGTTTTGCGTAAAATTTGGCTACTCGACCTCGCCACTCTATTGCGGCGGAGAGCTGTATATCGCGCTGATTCGCCAAGACCCAGGCCGCGGCCGGGCTTCCATGCGAGTGAGCTATCTCCTGCGGATGGATGCCAAAACCGGGACAATCGTCGCGCGATGCGCCAGGCCGTGCAAGGCCCGGAAGGAATCGGGCGACAGCTATTCCTCGCCTCTGCCAATTTTTGATTCGGCCGGCAAGATCGAATCGATCCTCATCACGGGCGGGGATACGATCACCGCTCACGACCCCAAGACTCTCAAAGAGCAGTGGCGCGTCGACTATGACCCAAAGCACGCGTCCACAACGTGGCGGCTGGTCCCGTCGGCGGTGGTCGCCGGGCGCATCGTCGTCACGCCCCGGCCTCGGGGGGACGGCATGATCGCGCTGGAACTGGGCAAAACGCCCGCCGAAACGCCGAAGCAGAAATGGCTCCGCACGGAAACCTTCCCCGACGTGACCACGCTGGCGGCCAAGGACGGCGTGCTGTATGTCGCCAACGACAAAAAGGGCACATTCATGACCCTCGACGTCAAGACCGGCAAAACGCTCTCGACGACTAAACTCGGTGGCGTGCGGCCTTGGGCATCGCCGACGATCGCTGGCGGCAAGGTGTACCTCCTCGGGCCCAAGGGCGAATGGTTCGTTTTTTCCGCCGCCGCCAAGCCGAAGCTGCTCGCCAAGGGAAAGTTCAACGGCTCCAGCGAAGTCTATAGCACCATCGTTGTCACCGACGACGGGAGCGTGCTGGTGCGGACGAATCGAAAGCTGCTCTGTTTCCGCGCACCTGCCAAGGACAAAACAAAGTAACCCCGCGGAAGAATTTTTTCCTGCCCTTGCACTGCTGCCAGAACAATGACGGGGAAACAAAGTACCCCTGCGGAAGAATTTTTTCCTGCCCTTGCACTGCGGCCAGAATAATGACGGGGAAACAAAGTACCCCTGCGGAAGAATTTTCATTGATTCTTCCTCCAAGTCCCGATACAGTAAACCGGATAGAACTTAGTTCCAATTCAGGAGAATTCGAATGAAACGCACAATTGTAGCGCTTACGCTTTTGGTCTCGGTTTCGGTGGTGTTGGTGGTCTCGCAGGCCTCGGCCGCCCCGGAGCCTTCTGCCGCCCAGATTGACTGGCAACTCGGCATTGAATACAAGGCCCCGATGCCGTTCAAATTCAAGGCCCCCGGCGAGGACAAGGAAAGCCTCTACTGGTTCTTCCTCTTCGAGATCACCAACAAGAGCGACGAAGACCAGCAGTTCCTTCCCCGCATCGACCTGTTTACCGACACGGGCGATCTGCTTCGCGCCAATCGCGGTGTGAACGTCACGGTCTTCGAGGGCATCCAGAAACTCCTCGGCGAGCCGCTGTTGATCAATCTGCCACAGGCCTCGGGGAAAATCCTCCAGGGCGAAGACAACGCAAAGTTCATCGTGGCGATCTTCAAAGACTTCGACCCCAAGGCCGGCCAGTTCGACCTGTTCATCGGCGGGCTCAGTGGCGAATCCACCACCGTCAAACTTCGCACGCCCATCGTCGTCGAGGAAGAAAACGATTTGGGTGTGAAGAAAAAGGTCACCAAGACCACGATGCTGCTCTCCAAGACGCTCCATCTGAGCTATCGCCTCAACACCGAGGCCGCCAGCCGCATGAGTACCTCGTGCACGCTGCTCAATAAGAAATGGATCATGCGATAACGAGAGCATGTTGGATGAATTCATTGCAACGCACTTGCGATGGAATGAAGAGAGAAATTGAATCGAATGAATAAAGCCCGACGCACTGCGCCGGGCTTTTTTTGTGAGTTGGGGTCCCCTCTACACCGCGACGGGGATTTTGATGGGGGGCAGGGGGGCGTAGTCGGTGAGGACAAAGTCGCTGAGGATATAGGACTCGATGTCGGCGGCCTGTTGGAGTTCGAGCTTCGGGCTCGGCGGCAGCTCGCCGGTGGTGCGCGAAAGATATTCCTCCACGGCGTCGGTCTGATCGAGATAGATGTGACTGTCGCCGGTGTTGTGGATGAACTCGTACGGCTGATACCCGGTCTGCTGGGCGAGCATGCACACCAGCGCGGAATAGAACTGAATGTTCGCGGGCACACCAATGGGATAGTCGGCCGAGCGCTGGGTCAGCATGCCGCTCATGCGCCCCTCGTCGTCGATGTAAATCTGGAACGTGTAGTGGCACGGCGGCAGCTTCATCGTTTCGAGCTGGTTGGGGTTCCAGTACGAAAACAGAATCCGTCGCGACATGGGGCTCGTCTTGATCTGGTCGATCATGTACGCGAGCTGATCCGTGCCGCCGGTCTTGGTCGCATAGTCGCCGTCGAAGTGGCGCAGCTGGAACCCATAGACCGGGCCAAGCTCGCCGGGCGCATAGCCGTTCTCGGCGATGAAGTCTTCATCGACCCACGGCGTCCAAAAGTTCACGCCGTCTTTGATCAGGTCGTCGTTGTTGGTGCTGCCGGAAAGAATCCACAGCAGCTCCGCGAAGATCGATCGCGGCCAGACCTTCCGCGCAGTGAGAATGGGAAACTGCTCGTCAATGCGAAAGCGCATCTGATGGCCGAACACGCTGAGCGTGCCCACGCCCGTGCGGTCGGTGCGTTTGACACCGCGTTCGAGGATCAGTTTCAGCGCGTCGTCGTAAGGTTGCATCAAGTAACTCATCGGTGGATTCCTTTCCGGTCGGTTGATTCGAACCCCTATCATAGAAAAAAACGTGTCAAAACCCAAGCGGCCTTTGGAATTTCTCTCCAAGTTGGTATGATAGGCGTATGAACTTTTCACGCGACAACACGAACATTTGGGCACCGTGGCGGATGGAATACATCGAAACCATCGATACGGGCGAGACGGATTGCTTCCTGTGCGACTACATCGCCACGCCCGAACGGGACGAGGAAAACCTGTTGCTGTGGCGCGGCAAGACGACCTATTGCCTGCTGAACCGCTTTCCGTACACCGGCGGGCATTGCCTGATCGCGCCGTATGACCACTTGGGCGACCTGCCCGATTTCGCGCCAGAGGTGATTTCGGAAATGATGGCGATGACGCAGGATCTCGAACAGTCGCTTCGCGTGGCAATCGGGGCCGAAGGGTTCAACATTGGCATCAACCTTGGCCGCTGCGCCGGGGCGGGACTGCCGGGCCACCTCCACACCCACATCGTACCGCGCTGGAGTGGGGATACGAATTTCATGTCCACCCTCGGCGACGCGCGGGTCGTGCCAGAATTCCTGCTGACCACGCGCCGGAAAATTCTCGCCGCCGCCGCCACGCTCGATCTTTCTACCTTCCCGGGGGCCTAGCGATGACACTCGCTTCCTACGCCGCCCATCCCGACCAGACCACGCGCGTTTTTCCCGAGCCCGTCGCCGCCGACCGCAACGCCTTTCAGCGCGACCGCGCACGGGTGCTCCACTGTAGCGCGTTTCGCCGGCTCGACTACAAGACGCAGGTCTTCGTGCCGCACTGGATCGACCATTTTCGCACACGCTTGACCCACTCGCTGGAAGTCGCCCAAGTCGCACGCGATCTCGCACGGATGCTGGGCCTCAACGAGGACCTTGCCGAAACCGTCGCGCTTGCCCACGACCTCGGCCATCCTCCGTTTGGCCACGTCGGCGAAGTGATCCTCGCCGAGATGATGGCCGACCATGGCGGGTTCGAACACAACCTCCAGTCGGTGCGGATCGTCGAATGGCTGGAGCATCCGTATCCCGAATTCCGCGGGCTGAACCTCACCGACCTTACGCGGGAGTGCATCGCGGGCAAGCACCACGCCGATCTACAGATTCCCCTCGAAGGCCAGCTCGTAGACCTTGCGGACGAAATTGCCTACACGACGGCCGACCTCGAAGACGCACTCGCCGCGCACTGGCTGACCGAGGCCGACCTCGCCGACGAGCCGCTTTGGCAGCGTGCCCAGGCGATGGCCGCCGAGCGTCATCCCGGAGCGAGAGACATCCATCTGCGGATCCGCGCGACGAAAAACGTCATGGCGATTTTGTGCGCCGATCTGCGCGAGGCCTCCGCCGCCACCATCGAGGCCGCCGGGGTCAAGACCTTCGCCGATGTGCGCAACCAATCTGCTCGCCTGATTCGGTTCAGCGATACCGCGGCCGGGGAGCTTGCCTCGCTCAAGCGGCTACTGCACAAGGTCGTCTATCAGCACGCCAACGTCGTGTTCCACACCGACCGCGCCGAGACGTGCCTGCGCGAATTGTTCGCGGCGTACATGGCCGATGCGGAGAAGCTACCGCCGCGCTATGCCCAGCGCGTGGGAACCCCCGGGCTCGACGGCGAGCCCCAAACCCTTCCGCGCGTGGCGTGTGATTTCCTCGCGGGGATGACCGACCGATTCTGTCAGGAGCAATACGCCGTACTCGACGTGATTGACGAAGACGAAAAACCCTATTGCTGGTAGGAGTAAAAAACGGGCGACTCCGAAGAATCGCCCGTGAGGTAGTGTGATGGTGTTTCTATTCTGTTTCTATTCTTTGCTCCGTCGGCGGAGATAGCTACCCGCACCGAGCAGGCACAGCCCCAGCGAGGTGAGCGTGATCGGTTCGGGGACAGGCGGGGGAGGCTCGGTGTTGGAGATGATGATGTCTTTTTCGAGGAGATTTCGCAGGAAATAGAGATCAAGAGTTTGGGGGACATCCGTCAGACTCGAGAGCATTGAATTGGCCAAAATCGCGTGGAGGTCAGGCCCGAAATCGGGGACGAGGAAGAAGTCACCACTCATCAGGTCGTAGCCGCCGCTTGCTTCGGAGAGAATTTCGTAGATGGCGAGCTGGAACGCAATGGCGGTGTCGGGATCGCTTAGAGCGGCGGCTTCGTTCATCTGGAACAGATTGAACAGATCGGTTGCGCGTTGCGCTGGGAAGCCCCCGGGAGGCGGGAAAATCCACGGTGTCGCCAAGCTAAACGGACCATCGACGGGGGGGTGAACTTCGTAGGGATGGTATCCAGGAATGGGCTCGTCGACGAAAGTAGCGAGGTCTGCGCCCCAGCCCAGAAGATAGCTTTCGGTCGGGTTGACGAATGTAGCCAGACCTGCAATGGTGATCCCTGTCCCCGTGGCGGTCGCTGGCTTAACCAGAACGTCAATGGGGCCGACGACGACCATCTTGTCCATGAGCTGGGTTCTCGCGGGGTTGTACCCCCACAATTCGAGGTGCTTAGTCGCGCTGGTGGGAGGGAGGGTGTTGTTGATGCTGGCTTCGATGGTCCCAGTGGACGCGGCATGGGCAAGCGAGGGGATGCTCAGAAAGACAAGCAAAATCAGGCATATGGCCCTCGATAAAACGGTATTCCTGTTGGTGTTCATGTGAAGATTCCTCTCCCCGATGTATTCAGTTTGAAGTGGACAGTCCCAATCCACGTTGCTCCACTGTAGAGTGAACGGAGGAGCCTGACATGGGAAAATGAAAACGAGTTCACTTTTTTTTTCGCGGAATCTGCGCGTGTTTTTATCTAACATCTGATCTATCAAGGCAGTACGTTGTATTTATAGAACATAAAAAAAACGGGCGACTCCGAAGAATCGCCCGCGAGGTGTTTGATGGTGTTTCTAAACTTTGGTCCGTCGGCGGAAATAGCTGCCCGCGCCGAGCAGGCACAGCCCCAGCGAGGCCATGGTGATCGGTTCGGGGACGGCGGGGACGCGGTCAGAAATAATGATGTCTTTCTCGTTGATGTTTCGCAGGAAGAACAGATTCGAGCCGGGCGTGGGGGCCAGGCCGTCCAGCATGGCGTTGGCGGCGAGGACGTGTGCATCGCTACCGATGACCAGGAATCCGCCGCTGAGCAGGTCGTAGTCGGTGCCTGGCTCGGTGAGGATTTCGTAGATCGCCAGTTGGAATGCAATGGCGACATCATCATCGCTCAGAGCGGCCACTTCGTGTTGGGCAAAGAGCATCAGCAGATCGTCGCTGCGTTGGGCGTCGAATCCGGCGGGATAGATCCACGGCGTAGTCAAGCTCAGTGGCCCGTCCGAAGGGGGAGTGACCGCATAGGGATGATAGCCTGGAGTGGGTGCGTCGACAAACGTCGCCAGGTCCGCGCCCCAGCCAATCATGACGTTTTCGGTCGCGTTGATGGGCGTAGCGAGATTCGAGACATCCACGCCCGAATCGATGGCCGTGGCGGGCATGAGGTGAACGCTGATCGGGCCGATGTCTACGGGCTTGTCCAGCAGGACAATGGGCATGCCGCCGAGGTCCGCAGTGAGGCGGAGATACTTGCTGACCGTGTTGGGTGAGTTGCCAATTTTCGCGTCAATGCTTCCCGTCGATGCAGCGTGGGAAACCGACCCTGACAAAAGGACAGCCAGGAAGGCAAGAGTAATGCATAGAGATACAACGCGACGGTGGTGATGATTCATAGGATGTGTCCCATCTGTATTCAGTGTATCGTTTTCCTGGCTGTGCAAGTTTTTTTCTGTAAATTTGTTGGTCTGTCATAGGTGGCTCGTTC
>JABGPZ010000011.1 GCA_018644725.1 Phycisphaerales bacterium | reverse complement strand
GACCGCATTATACAATACTCAAAGTCGAAACGCTATTATTCAAAGAACCCTAAAGAGAAAGGAAGTGGTATGGCATACGCAGTAATTCTCGCAGGGGGTTCGGGCAAACGCCTTTGGCCCATGTCGCGCACGAAACGGCCCAAGCAAATTTTGCCCCTTTTGGAGGGCAAGTCGCTTCTGACCGCTGCTGTGGAACGGCTGGATGGTCTCTTCGAACCCGAAGAGATTCTCGTCGTCACGTCTCAAGCCTACATGGAAGAAGTTCGCGCGTGCGTCCCGGGGATTCCCGAGGAGAACCTGATCGCCGAACCCTGCCAGCGGAACACCGCCGCCGCAATCGGCTATGCCGCGCACATTGTCAACCAGCGCGAACCCGGCGCGACGATGGCAATTTTCACCGCCGATCACATGATCCGTCCGGTGGAATGCTTCGTCGATTCGGTCCGAAAGGCCATCAGTTGGTCCGACGCCATGCCCGACTCGCTGATCACCTTCGGCATCCGCCCAACCTGGCCGCACACCGGCCTGGGCTATGTCGAAACAGGCGAGATGCTCGAAGCGGGCGTCTATCGGTCGCGCGGATTTTGCGAAAAACCCGACCACGCTCAGGCGCGGCGCTATATCGAGTCCGGCCGATTCTTCTGGAACAGTGGCATGTTCGTCTGGAAGGTGGAGACCATCTTGAAGAAGATCGAGGAATTTCTCCCCGACACCGCCGACAAACTTTCGCAGATTCGCGATGCGATGATCGCGGGCGAAGAATTCCTCGGCACGGTGGAGAACCTCTATCCGGAACTCGAAAAAATCAGCATCGACTATGCCGTCCTCGAACGCGCTGATGATGTATTGGCCGTGGAACTCAAATGCGAATGGATCGACTTGGGCGACTGGCCGGCGCTGGAAGAATTGCTGGAGGCCGATGAAGCGGGCAACACCCTCGCCGCCGGCCACACCGTCATGCTCGACAGCTTTGGCAACGTCATCGTCTCCGACGACCCGGACCACCTCGTCGCGACACTCGGCATCGACGACTCCGTGATCGTCCACACCCACAATGCCACGCTGATCTGCAAAAAAACGGACTCCCAGCGCCTGCGGGCACTGGTCGAAATGGTCCAGGAAAAATATGGAGAGCGATACCTATGAGATGGCTTGCAGTCGATTATGGGCACAAGCGTGTCGGGCTTGCGACAGGGTATGAGGCCGATGGATTTGCTACGCCCGTGAAGATGATTCCCGGCGGGCACGACGATCGGGTCATTCGTGAAATTCTCGTCGCCGTCAAACAATTTGCGTGCGGCGGAATCGTCGTGGGCTGGCCGATCAATATGGACAACTCCGAAGGGCCCCAGGCCATCAAGACCCGGGAATTCGCTGCCGAACTTGCCCGCCAAGCCGTCGAACACCATATCCGCCTGGACGTGCGAATGTGGGATGAACGGCTGAGCAGTTTTCACGCCGACGGTGTGCTGGCGGGGACGTTGACGCGCGGGAAACGTAAGGCCCGCCAAGATGCCATCGCAGCGGCCGCGATCCTCAACGCCTTCTTCGACGACGACGGACCCCAAAAAGCGCAAAAACCGTAACCTTATTTACGTCCGGTGGAAATTCTTTTCGAGTTCCTTCAGCGAAAGCTGAATCGTCGTCGGTCGTCCGTGCGGACAGGCGGACGCCTTGTCGCATTCGCGCGCGCGGTACAGAAGATCGCGCATCTCATCATCGCTGAGCGGGGCGCCGGCCTTGACGGCCGCTTTGCAACTCATCACCGCGAGAATGTCCTCGAGAACCTGCTCGGCCGTCGGCGTGTCATGCTCGGCGACGTGGTCCAACACTTCGCGCAAAAAGGCCGTCATCTCAACGTTGCGCTCGGCAAGTAGCGATGGGTATTTTTGGATTGCGACGGTCGACGGGCCAAACGGCTCGATGGCGAACCCTAGCTGCGTCAACAATTCCACATGCTCCTCCAGCAGCGCCTCCTCGTCGGGCGACACGCGCACCGGCTCGGGGATGAGCATTGCCTGGGACTCGAGTCGCCCGCTGGCGAGACGACGGCGAAATTCGTTGTACAACAGCCGCTCGTGGAGCGCGTGCTGATCGATAATCGTCATTCCGTCCGAGGTCTGGGAGACGATGTAGCTGTTGTGGATTTGCAGCACGGGCGTGTCGATCACCGGCGGCGGCGAGAGCGTCACGTGCTCGTCGCGCTCGAGATCGCGGGCCGAGGGGACCGGGGGAATGGGCGCGGGCGCAAAGGGAGACCGTTCGCGCGACCCGCTCAACCCGCCCGCAAATTCTGCTGGCGGAATCGGCGCGGGGGCCTGTTGCGGCGAGTCGGAAAATTGCAGACGCGGCGGGGGCGCAGGCGCGGTCTTAAAAAAGTCAGCCAGAGCCTGACGGACTGATTGCTCCTCTTTGGGCGCATCGGTGGCAGATTGAGGTTCGCCCGTCGCAGTAATTTCGTCCCCGTGTGCGGGCGTGTGGACTTCCGGCGCGAGGTTGGAGCGGTTCAGCGTTTCGCGGAGCGTTGCGAGCAGCTCGCCGTAGACGTGATTGGATTCGCGGAAGCGGACCTCGATTTTCGTGGGGTGCACGTTGACATCCACTTCGGCGGGATCGACCTCGACGAAGAGGAAGCAGACGGGATATTTCGTCGGCGCGACTAGGCCTCGATACGCCTCGCGCAGGGCGTGGCTGAGCATGCGGTCGCGGATGTAGCGCCCGTTGAGGAAGATGTATTGCCATTTTCCGCTGCCGCGCGCGGCCGACGGCGTGGCGATGAGACCCTGGACACACACGGTGTCCGTCGAGCGCTTCACCAGCGGAATCAGCCCCTCGGCCAAATCGCGCGTGAAGGCGTCGGAAATGCGCTGACGGGTCGAATCGCTCGCGGGCAGGCCCATCGTCAGCCGCCCATTGTGGCGGAGCGTGAACGCGACCTGCGGATTGGGCAGGGCGATGCGTAAGAGCTGTTCGGTGAGGTGGCCGAACTCGGTATTGGTGGTCTTGAGGAATTTCCGCCGTGCGGGCGTGTTGAAAAACAGGTCGCGAATGGCGATGGTCGTCCCCGGCGCACAGGCCGTCGGGGCAGGGTCCGAAACGCTGTCTCCCGTGGCGATCACTTCCCATCCCTCGTCGCTCTCGGCGGTGCGGGTATGCAATGACGCGTGGGAAATGCTGGCGATACTAGCGAGGGCCTCGCCGCGGAAGCCCATCGTCTGGATCGCGAACAGGTCGTCCTCGTTGGACAGTTTGCTCGTGGCGTGGGGCGCAAACGCAAGCGGCAGATCTTTGTGCGAGATCCCCGAGCCGTTGTCGGTAATCTGAATGAGCGCCTTGCCGCCGTCTTCAATTACCACATCAATCCGCGTCGCGCCTGCGTCGAGGGCGTTCTCGACGAGTTCCTTGAGGACACTCGCGGGACGCTCGATGACTTCGCCGGCGGCGATTTTGTTCACGAGGTGCTTGGAAAGTTGATTGATGCGGGCCACGGCCACTCCGATGGGGCTGGAATCGTATGGAATCTTTAGAAAATGCTGGAAAAGCGCGAACCATTGTACCCTGAGCGTCGTAGAAATGCAAAGGGCGCAACCCGGACGGGTTTGGCGTTCCTTTGAGCTTGCATCTCGCCCCGGCGGGCGGGTACAATCCACGGCCCTGAATCACGATTTCAACCCACTACTGCGGGAGTGCAGCATGGTACATGACCTTCTTCCGATCGCGGATCACAGCGAGACGGGCGACACAATCCAGAAACAAACCTGGCGGACGAGCTTCCTGCTGGTCGGCATTCTCACTGGCGGCCTGCTGGTGATGATGAGCTTTCTGACCGACTGGCTGTTTTCGAGCTATACCGACATCAACGGCCTGAACTTCTACTCCGACGCACTGGCGTTGGCGGGAGCGTTGTTGCTGGGGGCGCCGATTATCGCCCAATCGTTCCGCTCGCTGCTGACCGGCGAAGCGCACATGGACGAGCTCGTCGCACTGGCGTTGGTGGCCGCCATTGCCGCCATCGACTACAAAACCGCCGGCGCGGTTGCGTTTTTCCTGTTGATCAGTAACGTCATCGAAACGCGCACCGCTCTGGGTGCCCGCGCGAGCATCGAAAGCCTTCTGCGCCTCGCGCCCAAGCAGGCTGTGCGACTCGACGAAGACGGCACGGAAACCACTATCGATCCCAAAGACCTCACCGAGGGCGATCTGGTCCGCGTGCGTCCGGGCGAAAACATTCCCGCCGACGGCGTGGTCGTCCACGGCCAGACCACCGTCAACCAGGCCAACGTCACCGGCGAGTCGTTCCCCGTGGACAAAACCGAAGGCGACGATGTCTTCAGTGGCACGAACAACGAAACCGGCGCGATTGATTTCCGCGTCACCCGCGCTGGCGAAGACACCACACTTGGCAAGGTCAAAAAACTGATTCTCCAAGCCGAAACCACCCAGCACCGCATCATGCGCGTGGTCGACCGCTATGCGGGCTTCTATACGCCGTCGGTGTTGATGGTGGCCGCGACGGTGCTCTATTTCACGCGTGCGCCCGAGCGGGCCGTGACCATGCTCGTGGTGGCGTGTCCGTGTGCGCTTGTGCTGGCGGTGCCCACGGCGATGGTGGCCTCGCTGAGTTGTGCGGCGCGGCTGGGGATCCTTATTAAAGATGTCTCCATGCTGGAAATCGCGCGCGATCTCACAGCGTTTGTCTTCGATAAAACCGGTACGTTGACCACGGGCGAGCTGAGCGTAACACGCATGATGCCCGCGCCGGGGATCGACGGTGCGGACCTGCTGACGACGGCGGCCTCGGCCGAACAACTATCCCGCCACCCAGTCGCACGGGCTGTGGCACAAATCGCCGCCAAGGCCCGCGTGACGCTGACTCGCCCGAGCGAGTTTGAAGAGCGAAGCGGCCTGGGCGTTGTCGCGAAGATCGATGGCGCGAATGTCCGCGTTGGCCGCCGGTTGTGGCTCGCGGATCAGGGCATCGACTTTTCACCGATGGCCAGCGACGACTTTGCCGAACCCGAAGGCCTGTCCACACTCTATGTAGTTCGCGACGAAACGCTCCTCGGCTGGATTGGCCTGGAAGACCGCACCCGCAACGAAGCGCGCGAAGCAATGGACGAGCTGCGCGCGATGGGGATGAAGGAACTGGCGATGATTACCGGCGACCGCTGGAGCGTTGCCCGACGCGTCGCACGTGAGATGGGCTGCAGCGAGGTGCAGGCCGAAGCGCTCCCCGCCGACAAGCTCGAGCTCGTAGCGGCGATGCAGAAAGCGGGACACAAAGTCGCCGTCGTCGGTGACGGCGTGAACGATGCGCCCGCACTGGCGGCAGGGGACCTGTCGATTGCGATGGGCGCGGCCGGCAGTGACGTCGCGATCAACTCGGCCAACATCGCGCTGATGAACAACGACCTGCGCCGCCTGCCATTCCTGATTGAACTCTCTCGCCGCACCAGTCGCGTCATTCACCAAAACCTGCTCTTCGGCATTCTCGGCATCGTGGTCTTTATGATCATGGCCGGGCTGGGAAAAATCCACCCGATCTGGGGCGCGATTCTCCACACCGCCGGCGCGACGTTTGTGATCTTCAATAGCGCGCGCCTCGTCCGACTCGGCGAACACCTCCAACTTCCCGAAGACACCGAAGACGTCCACCAACCCAAGGTCGAGCGCATCCCCGCGCCCGAAACCCTCAACGCCTAGCCACGATCGGACTCCATGAACGGACTGCTATCCATCGCGAGAAACACCCTGATCCAGAACCTGCGCCAGCCGGTGATGGGCGCGATGTTGCTATTGACGATTCTCATCTTCGTCATCA
Organism: Phycisphaerales bacterium; assembly: GCA_018644725.1. Taxonomy (GTDB): domain Bacteria; phylum Planctomycetota; class Phycisphaerae; order SM23-33; family SM23-33; genus JABGPZ01. The sequence goes on along the minus strand of JABGPZ010000011.1, from coordinate 13,153 downwards.
CCGTGCCGCTGAGCGGACTCTCGATGGGGTCCGACTATCAGGCCGCCGACCAACAGCAGCTCCTCTCGATGGGACTCGGAACGCTTCTGTTTATGGGCGTGGTCTTCGCCGCCATGAGCAGCGTCATCGGCATCAGCCGCGAAATCCAGGACCGTACCGCTCTGACCGTGATCGCCAAAAGCGTACCACGCGCGGTTTTCCTCGGCGGCAAATTCCTCGGCATCGTCGCGACGGTCACCGTGAGCTTCTATATTGCGACGCTCGTGTTTTTGCTGACGGTGCGCCACGGCGTGTTGTCCAGTGCGTCCCAGCCGTATGATTTTCCGGTGCTGGTCCTCGGGATTACCTCGGTGATCGGCGCGGTCCTGATCGGCGCGCTGGGGAGCTACTTTTTCCGCTGGTCCTTCGTCACCTCCACCATCATGAGCCTCGCGACATTGCTGACGGTCACCATGGCCGTGATCAGCCTCTTCGGCAAGAACTGGGAACTGGCCAAATTCAGCGCGACCTTTGGCGAGAACGGTTCGATTTCGCCGGTCCTGCTCCACTCGATTTTCACCATCTTCCTGGCGGTCGTTCTCCTCGCGAGCGTCTCGGTCGCCGCCAGCACGCGCCTGAGTCCACTGATGACCCTCTTGGTGTCGTTGGCGGTGCTTCTGGGCGGAATGTTCCAACACTTCTTCACGCAAAATCTCCAAGCCGCCACGCCCGGGACCGAAAAACTCGCATGGTTGCTTCCGGGCTTGTCCGCACTCTGCCCGACACCGGGAATGCTCGCCCGCGGCGACAGCTTCCCGCTGGGCTATGTGCTGGGCTATTTCGCATTCTACACCGCGGCGATGCTGCTGGTGGGCATAGCGCTGTTCCAAACGCGCGAACTCGCGGCGGCTGAATCGTCCAGCTCACTGCCGGAAACGGTCGGATTACTGTCGGGCATCGGCCGACTCGCGGCGATCATCGCGGCGATAGTGGGGGCCCTGGGCCTCGTCCAACCCGCTTCCTGGGCGACAAGCACCTCTCTGACCACAGGCGTCCTGTTCTTGGCGGGAGGCGCGGTGGGGTTCGTGATCTGGAGCGCATTCCACGCTGGCCGATGGTGGGCGTGGTGGACGGTCCTGCTGGGGGCCTGCGGAAAGTGCATCTACTTCGCGCTCCTCTCGGCTGGGCTGCTTTCCGACTTCCGATTCAAACTCTCCTACATGCCGCCAGACGGCATTGCTGCAGCGATCTGCGCGGGGGTCGCCCTCTTGCTGATCCTGCCCAAAACGCGTCGCCATTTCCGCGCCGCAGCAGACTGAATTCCCCATCCCTTTGATAAGGATTGACTGATATGAAGGAACAACGACGAGGCAAACAGATCGCGATTTCGGCCCTGGTGCTCCAGACGCTGGTCGTGGTGATGCTGATCATCCTCTGGCGGACGACGATGTCGTCGACGCTACTGGTGGGCTTGTGGGTACCGCTGGGCGGATTGGCACTGGCGGTGATGACGGCGCTACTGTTCTACGTCCGCCAGCTCGAATCCCAGGAACGGTTAGAGATTTCCGCGATGGAAGACTCCTCGCGCGAGGGCATTTTTTCTGGGCAGGAACGTCTGGAACTTCGCCCGGCTGCGCGCCGATTGGAATTGATGACCAAGTGGGCGATTCCTATTTTCACGCTGATTTTGGCGCTCTATCAATCCATCATGGCGCTGGTGATGGCCGCCCACCTCAAGGCCAATCCCACCGTGGCGCTGGTCGCAGAATTTGCCGAAAGCTCCCAGCTTCTTGACAACGCACCCGCCGCGGGACTGTTCCTGATCCTCGGCGCGTTCGCGAGTTTCCTCTTCAGCCGCTACTGCACGGGCCTGGGCTCGGTGGACAATTTTCGCCCGCTCCGCAGCGTCGGCAGCTATTTCCTGCTCTGCTCGATCTACCTGCTGACGATGGGCGCGGCCATGGTGTTCATCAGCCAGGAAGTCGCCGCCGTGGAACGCCCCGTAGCGTGGGTCCTTCTGGCGATCCAGCTGGTCTTGGGTATGGAGATGATCCTGAATCTGATCCTCGAATTCTATCGCCCTCGCCGAGCGGGGGAGGTCTATGCGCCCGCGTATGAAAGTCGCGTACTGAATCTCATCGCCGAGCCCCAGCGCCTCGGCAGCAGTATTTCCGACACGCTGAACTACCAGTTCGGTTTTGAAGTCTCGACGACGTGGTTTTACAAACTCATCGCACGCGCGATATTGCCGCTGATGGCCTTCGGCATTGGCCTGATGTTGCTGCTGTCGAGTATCGTGGTTGTTCGCGAAGGCGAGACCTTTGTCATCAAGCATTTTGGCACGATCAAGGAAACGCTCGCGCCCGGGATTCACACAAAATGGCCTTGGCCGATTGACACGGCAGAACGCTATGACACCGGGAGCATCGAAGAAATCCTTCTCGGCGTCGAGGGCGAGGTCGAATCCAAGAAAACTGCCAGCGGGAACGATTTGATTCTCTGGAGCGAAGAACACGGCATCGCGCAGAAGAAGGAAACGAATTTCCTCATCGCCGTCCCGCCCCGCCAGGCCACCCACAGCGAAACCACCACCCGCGCGAAATCGCCGTCCAACGTCGCGATTATCAAGCTCGTGGTCATGTTGCGCTATCGCATTCTCGACCCGATCCAATATAGCCATCTCGTGACCGACCCCAAGGCTCTCATCAAGTCGATCGGGCAGGAAGAGATGGTCCAATATTGTGCGCGAGCGACGCTGGCGGAGAAGATTGACGATGACGACGATCGGCCGCAGGGGATCATGACCTTTGGCCGCGAAAAGGCCGCCAATGCGCTCAGGCGACGCATCGAAAAACGTCTCGGCAAAGAGGGCCTGGACCTCGGTGTACAAATTGAGATGGTCAAAATTGTCTCGGCGCATCCGCCCGCATCGGTCGTTCCGGACTTCGAAAAAGTTCTCGAAGCAGAACGTCGCCAAGACCTGCGCCGCTTTGAGGCGCGCGGGCGAGCATCTGCGATTCTCGCTTCGGTCAGTGGGGACCCCGACGAAGCCATGCGCGTCTATCTGCTTTTGCGCCGCGTACAGATTCTCGAAACCCTCAGCAATGCCCGCACGAGGCCCGCGGACTATGCCGCACAGTTCCGAAGTGCGATGACGACTTTGGGTAGCGAAATCGCGTCGCTCGAAAAGGAACTCGCGCGTGAACGCCTCCTCGGTACGCGGCTGGAAGAGACGAAACTCAAGAACGGCAAACCCGAGGTCACCAACACGCATCCGCAATTGCGCCTTCAGCGCGCCTATCAAGCGTTCCGCACGGAACTGCAAACCCAGGCCACGCCGGGTGCGGTGACGATGGATTTCGCAACGAACATCGCCACTCTTCGCGCTCAGGCCATGGACAAAATTTCCAAACTCGACGGGGAACCGGCCGCGCTGATTGCCGCCGCGAAGTCCAAAGGCTGGGCCAGCCAAACCCGTAGCCGCATCGCCGTGGAAACCATGCGCCAGCAATACCTCTGCTATGCCGCCGCCCCAGACGTCTACGCGTTCCACCTTCGGATGGGCGTGCTCGACGATGTCCTGCCGACGATGTCAAAATATGTCATCGGCCTGGACCCCAAACGTGTTCAAATCCGCCAAAACCTCCATCGCAACCGCGACGCCCTCAGTCAGGGCCTCGACGACGCGGTGGGTGAATAACCCCAAGACCACTGTTTCCGCAACAGGATGGTACAGACAATCTCGACTAAAGGAATCTTGCTATGAAACGACAAAAATGGATGATCGTCCTCGTTTTGATCGCGCTGGTGACGCTGATCCTCTCCACCGTGAGCTATTCGGTCGACCAGACCCGCGACCTGGTGGTCATCACGACCTTCGGGAAATTCACCAAGGTCATCGACGGGCGCATCGAAGGCCAGGCCGGGCTACACTTCAAATGGCCGTACCCCATCCAGAGCCTCACGCGCTATGACAGCCGCGCGCACATCCTGCGCTCACCGCACGCCCAGTGCACCACGCGCCAACAACACCCGTTCGTGATTACCGCGACCTGCCGCTGGAAGATCACCAACGCGCAAAAATTTTACGCCTCCAAGAAGACTTACGCCCAGGCCGTCTCGTCCCTGCGAAGTCACCTTCAATCCGAAGTCTCGTCGGTGATTTCCAACAGTGATAGCGAGTCGCTCGTGACCACCGTCGAGGGCAGAATGAAGCTCAAGGAGATCGGCCAGCAGATTGCCCAGCGCATGAACTTTGGCACGTCCGACAGCGAAGAACCCAACAAGGCCAAGGATGCCAAGGAGATCAAGCGCGGCACGATTGAGCAATATGGCGTGACGATTACCCATGCGGGGATCACCGCCCAAGTCGTCAGCGAAGCCGCCGCCGATGTCGTCGCCGAATCGATGATCAAAGATCGCCAGCGCGAAGTGGCCCGCTTCAACGCCGAAGGCGCCGCCGTGGCCATCGCCATCATCGGCCGTGCCAAGGCCGCCGAGTCCATGATTCGCGAGACGTCCAAACGCGTCGCCTCGGAAATCCGCACCTCGGGCGAGGCCGAAGCCGCCAAGGAATATGCCAAACTCGCCGCGCATCCCAAGTTCGCCATGTTCCTGCGCTCGATCGAATCCATGCGGACGATCCTCAAGGCCAACACGGTGTTCCTGCTGGACGGATCGAAGCTGCCCACGCTGCGCTTCCTGCGCGAAACGCCCACGCTGGACATCTACGAGACGACCGCCAAGCCCGCCACCTCCGCGAAATAGCACACTTTTCCCCTCAGGACTATTCCCATGACCGAGACCCACAAACCACCACGCTGCTGCAGCGAACTGACCCCGCGCGAGGGCATCGACCTTCACGAGGTCGAAACCGATCCGGCGATGGAAAGCCTTTCCAACGCGCTGCAGATGACCTTCCGTCTGCTGAGCGCTTTGATGTTCGTGTTCATCCTGTTGTTCCTTTCGACGGGCATCGCGCGCATCAAACCCCAAGAGCAGGGCGTCTGCAAACGCTTCGGCAAAGTCGTCGGCATCGTTGATCAGGGCCTGGCGTTCAACTGGCCATACCCCATCGGCGAAATTCAGATCGTCCGCACCGACGAACAGCGCATCGAGGTGAACGATTTCTGGATGCACGAGACCGAAAGCGACCGCAAAACACCCCTCGCCAAGCGCCGCCGCGGGAACCGTGCGCTGCGTCCTGGCTTCGACGGCTACCTGTTTACCGGCGACCGCAATATCATCCACCTGCGCTTTCAGGTCGGATACAAAGTCGTCGATCCGCTCGCGTATCTTTCGAAGATGATCGACGCGAAGGAAATGGTCCGGCTGGCGGTGCGTCAGGCGACCATCGAAACCGCCGCGACGCGAACGGCATATGGCATTTTGACCAAGGTCGAAGAATTCCGTTCTGCCACGCGCGAACGCGCCCAAGCCATTCTCACCAAGGAAACAAGCCGGCCGAATTCCAAACTCCCCGCGATTCAGATCAACTCGTTGCTGATTCCCAGCGAGGGCATCACCTGGCCGTTGGCGGCCTACAGTGCCTACGAAGCGGCCGTCGCCGCCAGCGCGAAAAAGCGCGAAATGATCAAGATGGCCATCGGCAATGCCAACAAACGCGCCGAAATCATCGGCAACCTTGCCTTTGTCCAGCTCGCCGGCGAGCCGTGGGAAACTCAGCAGGATATCGCACGACGGACGAAGCTCTCGGCCGACTATCTTCACGCGGTGGCGACAACGGAGGGACGCGTTTCCATGCCCGCCGAGCTTGCTTCCTGGAACGGGCAATACAATCTTCTCGGGCAATATCTCCAGCTCCAAGGGGATAACGCTGCGGCAAAGAACACCCATCGCCTATCTGCTCTGTACCAGCAAATCGTCGACCTGGTTCGCAGCGACGCCGCAGGGGGGACCGTTCGTCAGATCATCGCCCAGGCCGAGTCCGACAAGTCCAAAACCGTCGAGGACGCCAAGGCCCGCGCCGACCGCTTCGAACGTCTCTATGCCCAGTTCAAGGCCAACCCCGAAACGCAGAACATTTTCATCGAGCGCATGTGGCTGAACGAGCTGGACGAAATTCTCTCCAGCCCCATCATCTCCAAGCACATCTACCCCGGCGGATCGACCGAGCCGATCATCCTTGAGCTGAATCCCGACCCGAACGTCGAGCGAGAAATCCGCAACGAGCGCCGCCGCCGTGCGACCGACAACACCGTCCGCGAAGTTGCACCCGACCAGGAGGGCATGTAATGAGCGAACCCGTCATTCAAATTCGCGGGTTGAAAAAGACGTTCCATCCGTTCTGGCAGCGTCGCAGCGTTACGGCCGTCGATGCGCTGGACCTGGACATTCTCCCGAAGGAAGTCTTCGGGCTTCTCGGGCCCAACGGCAGCGGAAAATCCACGACGATCAAAATGATCCTCGGGCTCCTGTTCCCCACGCACGGCACGATCAGCGTCTTCGGAAAACACCCCACCAACGTGCGCGTCAAGCGACGCATCGGGTTCCTGCCGGAAGAGACAGACCTCTACCCGTTCCTCGATGCCCGAGAAACGCTCGATTTTTACGCGCGCCTGTTCCATATTCCGCGCCGCGAACGCGCCGAGCGCATCGACATGCTGCTCGACATGGTCGGCCTGACCTCGGTCGCCTATCGTCGCGTCGGGGAATATTCCAAGGGCATGCAGCGGCGCATCGGCCTCGCCCAGGCGCTGATTAACGACCCGGACCTGCTGATTCTCGACGAGCCGACTTCTGGCCTGGACCCCATCGGCACGCGTCAATTTAAAGACCTGATTTCGACCCTCGCCGAGCGCGGCAAAACGGTCCTCCTTTCGAGCCACCTCCTCGCCGACGTGGAAGATGTCTGTGACCGCGTCTGCATTCTCTATGGCGGGCGCAAGCAGCGCGAGGGCGAAGTCCAAGAGCTTCTCGCCCACCGCGAACGGACGCAGATCACCACCGACTATCTCGACGAAGACGCCATCGCGGCCGTCAAACAAGCGCTTTCGGGTGTCGCGGCGGGGGACGTGAATGTCTCTCATCCGCAGAAAAAACTCGAATCGCTCTTCCTGCAAATCGTCGAAGAAGCGCGCTCGGCCAACGTCACCACGGGCGGGGCAACCTCGGGCGGCGACGTCGCGGGTTTCCTGCGCGGCGAACCCACCGAAGGAACCACGCCCGAGGCCGTCATCGATTCTCTGATGGCGAGCGACACCCCCGACGAGCCGGACACCCCAGAGGCGCCCAGCGACGAACAAATCGCCCGCGCCTCCACCCAAACCGTCGTCGACGACCTGGTGACCGCCGCGCCGCAACCCGCCCCCGAGCAAGACGACGACGAGCCAGCTGCCCCTCGCGCGCTCGACACCGACTTGATCGACGGCCTGATTACCAAGAAGGGCGATGAATGAAAAACGCGATCACCATCGCGAAACTGACCTTCCTTCAAGCCATCCGCATGAAGGTTGCCATCGCATTTATCACGCTGCTTGCGATCTGCCTGATCGCCATGCCATCGCTGATGACGGGCGACGGGACCCTCGCGGGCCAGATCCGCTCGACGCTGTTCTACTCGTTCAGCGCGGTGACGATGCTGCTGTCGCTCCTGACGTTGCTCATCGGCGCGATGCTTGTGAGCGAGGACATTCGCCGCCGACAGATTTTCCTGATTGCGGTCAAACCCGTCAGCCGCACGGACTATCTCCTCGGGCGCTTCCTCGGCGTGATGGCGCTGAATGTCGTGCTGATTACCATCTCGGCCGTCGCGATCTATTCGATGGTCGCCTCGCGCCGCAGCGAACCGACCTCAACGGCAGACCGCATCGCCATCGAAACCGAAGTGTTCACCGCACGCGACCGCCTTTCGCCGATGCCGCCCAACCTCGACAAACGCGTCGGCCAACGCGTCGCCTATCTCAAGGAAAAAGGGCAGTACAACAAGGAACTGGAAAACTATCGCCGTCACAACAAAATCCTCGGGGGAGAGTCACCCGAAGAAAAATTCCTCCGCTCGCTCTACATTCTAGAACGCAAACAAGCCGAGCTCATCCAGCCCCACAGCATGGCAGTTTGGAATTTTGAAGGGGTCTATCCCGCCGGGCAAACCCAAACGGGAACCGCCACGCTCCTCGCTGGCAACGACACCATCCGCCGCTATCATTTCAAGGCCGATCCCGATATTGTCGGCCGAATGCAATTCGGCGCCCCCATTCGATTCGGAAGCCAGATCAAGAAAGACATTGGTGTGAAAGGGGGCTTCAGCAAGCACATCGAAGGACAAATCGTCCACATCATTCACGGCGAATTCTTCATTGAACTCTCCAAGCGTACGCCATTGCCGCAGGAATTTCTCGTTTTGCAAAAACAAAAAACGATTCAATTCCAAATCGACCCCGTGATGCAATTGCGCTACACCGCCAAGCCAACTTCCGACTTGCCAGCAGGGCACGAAACGCTGCCGCGCATTTTGTCGATTGGCCCGCCCGAACAAAAGCCCACGGTCCAAACGCCTCCGTCGCAAACCGCGGTCCACTCGGCCGTAACACAAACCTTTTCGGCCGTCGATGTCGCCAAAGACGGCAAGACCCAAGTGGTCTATTGGTATGGCCCGATCCCACAGGGCGCGAGGCAACCTTTCCCAACGATTGAACTCGCCTACGAAGACGTCTCGCTGCTCTATCGCGCGGACGACTTCACGCCGAACTACATCCGCTGCTGGCTCTTGGTGCTCGCGCGACTGACATTCCTCACGGCGCTGGCGCTGATGCTCTCGAGTATTCTCGATTTCCCCGTCGCGATCCTCACTTCGATGACGCTACTGCTGGGGAGCCTGCTCGTGGGATGGCTGTTGAGCCAGCAATGGGGCGACCCGGTCCCGGCCAAGTCCTTCATCGACTATCTCAACGTGGCCATTCACTACATCATGGTCGTGTTGATGCCGGACATCGGGGGCGTCTCGGCGGCCGAGAATATATCCGATGGCATGAATGTGTCCTGGGGCGTCCTGGGCAATACATACGCACTAACCGTCCTGCTACGAAGCGGGCTGTACCTGTCGCTGGGATGCTGGCTGTTCACCCGACGCGAACTCGCTGACCCAAGGAGCTAACCGAGACGATGCAACGTTCACGACTCATTCAGATTCTCTGCCTGCTGGCGGCCTTGGGCTGTTTTGCAGCGGCGGGGCTCTTGCAGGGATCGATGTACAAGACGTACGCCAAGGAGAATACCCAATTCGCCGATGACCTTCGTATTGCCCAGCAATCCCACCCGGCGATGGCGATGCTCTCGGCCCTGCCTGGCGCGGCGAAAGCGCTGGGATCAAACTTCCTGTGGATCCGCAGCAATACCCTCCACCGCGAAGGCAAGCACTTTGACGCTCAGCAACTTTCGGAAATGATCTGCGCCCTCCAGCCCCATCAGCCGGGCGTGTGGAACTATCAGGCGTGGAATATGGCGTGGAATATTTCTTCCAAATGTCACGCCCGATCCCAACGCTGGCACTGGATCTATCGCGGCGTGAAGCTGTTGCGCGACCAGGGCATTCCCCGCAACCCCAGAAGCATCGAACTGTACAAGCAGCTCGCGTGGACCTTCTTCTCGAAGATGGGTGGCCGGGTCGATGAGCAAAATCTCAGCTACAAAGAACGCTGGGCGGGGATCATGCAACGCCTCCTCGGTGCGCCGCCGTATCAATACAACCCCAACGAATCTCTCGCGCAACAAACCCAGCGCGTGATTGATGCCTTTGGCCCGATCGTCGCCGCGCCGCTCGACCGCAACCCTGTCCGCCAGGGCAAGGAGATGATTCAGCAAGACCAACTCGCACTCGTCCTGACCGACCCCGCCGTCAAGGCCTATGCGGACCGCCTCGCCGCGATGCAAATTTACGATGACTCGCAACCCAAGCGCAAACTCATCCCGATCCAAATCGACCGTTCGCTGTTGCTCGCGTACAATCGCTATTCCAACGACTCGGCCGTGACGAGCGCCCGGCCGCCGATCGCCTATCCGTGGAAATCCAAGCGCGACCTCGCCGCGTTGGCACTGCTCAATGAAGGGGGAGAGGCCAAGCGCGCCCGGGATGGTCTTTTGGCGTTTGTGCGCGCCCAGTTGCTCTGGAACGAATTCCGCATGGACCCGATCTTCATGCACAAGCTAATGAACCGCTACAAGGTCCCGTTGGACTGGCGTCACGTCATGGCCCACGCGCTCTACTGGAGCAGTCTCGGCAAAGAGCGTTGCGCAGAGCGGATGTCGAATTTCATGCGCATCAACAACAACCGCGGAATTCTCAACGCGCTCAAAAGGCTCACCAACACGGGCGTTCTTTCCATCCAGTGGCGCGGCAACGATCCAGACTTCCCCATCTACAAAGAGATGCCCGACCTGCGCTATATCGAGCCGACCCACAAGCAGCACATCGCGTTTGGCCGAGAGGAATTTACCCTCGCCAACGAAGACAAGCGCATCAAAGAGTTCCACGAGAACACCTTCTCCGTGGGGCATGTGAACTACCTCATCAAGGCCATCGACATGCTCGTTGCTGATGGGCGCACCGGCGGCCTCAAGCCCAAGGTTGGCACGGCGCAATATTATTACGACTACATTCGCCGCGAATACAAACGCCGAGACAGCTATTGGGTCAATGACGACGTGCGGGACTTTGTCGCGGCTGAAATGGCGAGCGAAAGCCTTGTCCCGCGCTATGAAATCGCTCAACCCGTCATGGAACTTTCCATTCGGCGCGCGCTGGTTCTGCGGGGGTTGTACTCGAACAAAAAAGGGTATGACAAGACGATGAAATTTGCCAGGCGCCTCCACGCGATCTACCAGCAATCCTCCACGCCAGGGAACAGACTTGAACCGTTCGACAAGATTACCGTCAACGTGCTGATTACGCTGCTCTCCCGGCCAGAGGTGTATGGCATGACCCTGGACATCGATCAGCGCAGCGACCTGTATCAGACCATGAACGACACCCCGCGCCTCCAAGCCTACATCTATCACTACATGGAGCAGTTCCTCGGAGCGCTGTGTTATCAGACCGGAAAATCGATGAAGGCCGCCTTCCCCAAACCCGCCAACTACGAAGCGCTGATGGAAGAATATCGGCAACTTCTGCGCAAGGCCGCCGCCCAGCACCAAGGGACTCGATAGGGACCACGCCCGCGGAGAACGGGCAGATCGGAGCGACCAAATAGTTTCGATAAACCTGTTGCAAAGATATGGGGGAATGCTATACTGGTTTAGTATCAATCCACCGCTTTACAAAGGGAGACTCTCATGGTGAAGATCGAATCAAAAACGCGGATCTCTGGACTCCTCTGTACGCTATTGATGAGCATCCCGCTGATTGCTGGATCGAGCGGATGCATTTCCTCGCCGAGGCTCTCGGCAATGCCGGCAGGGGCGCCCACGGCGCGGGAGACGATCTTGGAGACCGAACTCAAGGCCATCGTGACCCATCTCGCCACGGAGATCGGCCCGCGCAGCCATGTGCAGTACGACGCCCTCAAACGTTCGGCCAATTGGATCGAAGCGATGTTCAAACGGTATGGCTATGCGCCGACGCGGCAGAATTTTGTCATCAAAGAAGGCTACGACGAAGTCAATGGCCGAGAGTTTACCAATGTCATTGCCGAATTGCGCGGCACGAAATATCCCGATGAGATCATCGTGATTGGCTCGCACTATGACACGGTCCATTCCACGCCCGGCGCCGATGACAACGCCTCGGGTGTCGCGGCGACCCTTGCACTCGCACGTCATTTTTCTAAAACACCCCAAGAGCGCACGATTCGATTCGTCGCGTTCACCAACGAGGAACCACCGTTTTTCCAAACCGAAAACATGGGGTCTTTGCGCTACGCCCGCGCCTGTGAGGAGCGCGGGGAGAACATCATCGTGATGATCACGCCAGAGATGATCGGCTATTTCGACGAGACACCCGGCAGCCAAGAGTATCCGCACGGGCTCGGAGGGTTGCTCCCCGACACGGGCAATTACATCGCACTGGTGAGCAATTGTTCCACGCAGGGATATCTCGACCGTGCGCTGAGCATCCTGCGCAAAGAAGGTCGGATCCCCGCTGGCAGTGCCCAGTTCCCCGAATCGATGGTGCCGTATGTGGGCTTCAGCGACAACTGGAGTTTTTGGCAAATCGGCGTCCCCGCGTTCATGGTCACCGACATGTCACTATTGCGTAATAAAAATTATCACACCGACCGCGATACACCCATGACGCTCGATTACGTGCGTATGGCGCGGGTGGTCGCTGGCCTGATTGAAGTCACCAAAGATCTCGCGACCAAATAGGAAATCGAAAGTGGACATGTCGGTCGGAAGTGACATTTGAAAACTTGATCCGCATCTCTGCGGCCACCGTGTGTGCCAGTTGATTCGTTATAGGCGAGAGAAGCGGCTTATGAATGACAGATCGTATTGGATGGCACCGCCGAGCAATTCCTGCGAATGCAATGAGCATAAAAAAACCGGCTATCAACTACCACGCCTTCGTCGCTCATTTCAGATCATTACATATAAAAAGCCCGACATGGAATGAACCATGCCGGGCTTTTGAATTGTCTATCGAGTTCGTCGAGGATTACTCGCCGTACTGGATGTTCGCCATCTGCTTGATGAGATGGTAGGTGGTGTTGACGTCGTTGGTGGCGTCAACCATCAGCTTGGCCGCACGTTCGGGGTCGGCCTTGGTGAGCATCTTCCAGCGGTTTTCGCTGTAGGCATAGTCTTCGAAGCTGGTGGTGGGCTCTTTGGAGTCCAGTTGCAGCGGGTTCTTGCCGGTAGCAGCGACGCGCGGGTCGAAGCGGTAGAGCGGCCAGAAGCCGGAGCTGACAGCAGCCTTCTGCTGATCGATGCCCGTGGTCATGTTGATGCCATGCGCGATGCAGTGGCTGTAGCAGATGACGATCGAGCAGCCCGGGTAGGCGTCGGCTTCGGCGAAGGCTTTGACGGCCTGAGCGGGGTTGGCGCCCATAGCGGTCTGAGCAACATAGATGTTGCCATAGCTCATCGCGATCATGCCGAGGTCTTTGCGCGGGACGTCCTTGCCGGAAGCGGCAAACTTGGCGACCGCGCCACGCGGGGTGGACTTGGAGGCCTGGCCACCGGTGTTGGAGTAGACCATGGTGTCCATGACGATGAC
>JABGPZ010000060.1 GCA_018644725.1 Phycisphaerales bacterium | reverse complement strand
GAAGAAAACCAACACCGCCGCAACGCTACCCACCGAGACGCAGTGGGAATACGCCTGCCGCGCCGGAACTGCGACACCCTTCTGGTATGGTGATTTGAACACCGACTTCAGCAAACTCGCCAATCTCGGCGACGTCTCGCTGAAGAAGTTCGCCAACAACCCCTACAGCCGCGAGGCCTCGCTCCAGCCGAGCAAGAACCCCGGCCCGAGCGACGACTTCCTCCTCAAGGACGACCGCTTCAACGATGGCGGGCTGGTGAGCGTGGACGTGGCGAAGTATGCCCCGAACCCGTGGGGCCTGCATGACATGCACGGCAACGCGGCCGAGTGGACCAACTCCCGCGGCGACGCTCTCCTCGGCGGAACCAAAGGCTACGTCGTACGCGGCGGCAGCTGGCGCGACCGACCCGCGCGATGCACATCGAGCTTCCGCATCGCCTATCGCCCGTTCCACCCCGTGTTCAACACCTCCTTCCGCATCATCCTCCCGGCGAAATAATTCACCACCACCCGCAAATCGAACACCCACAAAAAAGCCCGAGCGCGATGCCCGGGCTTTTTCTATGTTTTCTTTTCGTAGGGGCAAATAATGGTTCGCCCAATCTTTTTCAATTCTTAAAGCATCTCCATCCAAACTCCACCTCGTGCTTGCCGCGCCTATCCTCTTGCTTGCAAGAGGTCAGGATCGCGCTCGATTATCTCTCGGGATTGAAGTTCGTGAGGAAGTCGGCGTTGGTTTCGAATCGGCCGATGGCCTTGAGCATCGTGGGGACCTCTTCCTGGACGGGCAGGTCCGAGAGCATTCGGCGCAGTTTGTGAATCTTCGACAGCGAAAACTCGTCCATCAGGATTTCTTCTTTTCGCGTGCCAGATCGCGGGATGTCCACCGCCGGCCAAACGCGCATCTCGGCCATGCGGCGATCGAGCTGGAGTTCCATGTTGCCGGTGCCCTTGAACTCTTCGAAGATCAAATCGTCCATGCGGCTGCCGGTTTCGACGAGGGCGGTCGCGATGATCGTCACGCTGCCGGAGTTTTCCAGCTTGCGCGCCGAGCCGAACAATCGCTTGGGAATTTCCAGCGCGCGGATGTCCACGCCACCGGACATGGTCCGGCCAGAATCTTTGACGGTGCGGTTGAACGCCCGGCCAAGACGCGTGATGCTGTCAAGCAGGATGATGACGTCTTCGCCGAACTCGGCCATCCGCCGTGCGCGCTCGATGGTCATGATCGCCACGCGCGTGTGGACGTGGATGTCGCTGTCGTTGCAACTGGCGACGACCTCGGCGTAGGGGCAGTGCATGCGGAAGTCGGTCACTTCCTCCGGCCTCTCGTCGATGAGCAAAATGAACAGCTTCGCGTCGGGCGCGTTGACGTTGACGCCGTGGGCAATCTGCTGGAGCAAGACGGTCTTGCCGCTGCGAGGCGGTGCGACGATCAGCCCGCGCTGGCCATAGCCGATGGGCGTGACCAGGTCCAGCATGCGCATTTCCATCGGGCCGCCGGGCGTTTCAAGCGGGATGCGCGGCTCGGGGTCGATGGCGACGTGGTCGGTGAAGTTCACGACGTTCTTCCACTCTTCGACGTCTCGGCCGTTGATCGAAAGAATCTCTTTCACGCGCGGGCCGCTCCGCTTTTTGCCCTTGGGCTTGGCGAGCGTCGCTTCGAGCTCCAGCCCCGGTTGGAGGCCGTACTTGGTGATGACCTCTTTGGTGAGAAAAATATCCTCGCCGGTGGTCTGGTAGTTGTTCTCGGAGTGGCGCAAAAAGCCAAACCCTTTGTCGGACAATTCGACAAAGCCGTGAACGGGTTTTCCGTTGAAATCAGTCATGAGGGAATCCTTTCTTCGGGTCGACTTGGCGACCCGCGCGGTGTGCGAATGCACAGCCACAAAACAGCAGCAAGCAATCCTCGCTCGCGCCATGGTTCGTGTTGTTTCGTTGTCCAGCGGGGCTTCGACGGATCATAGAGCAAATTCATCCGGCGAAATCAAACAGGCCACGCAAAATCGCGCAACCACCGGGAATGCGACTCATTCCCACTCCCCCATCATACACGAAACCACCCGAATGTAAAGGGTTTTCGCGCACTTGCCCGGAACACAAAACCAGCCGCCGCACGGGAGGTCCATGCGACGGCCGAGGGCCAGGGAAACGTTGACGAGACAAAAGTGGGGTACGCGCGGCCTGGGGGCGGGGACCCCGATCCGCGACCTGGCAAACAATACGCGCCAACGCCTGTTTTGATATTCGATTGTCAATTCCCTCGCAATCCCGTGCGCGCGGTCCGCGCTGGCGGCAATCCCTTGGTATGACAGTAGGATACACCACCCCCCCTGACAGCTAGATGTCAGGGGGTGCAATATTTTTTCTAACATACAAAATCCACCGATTTCTGGAGGAATGGGAAAATGTGCTGCAGTACGAAAATCGGAATTTTTGGGTGAGGAAATGTACTTTCCGGCTGTATTTTTGTCGGGCGGCGGATATAATGCTCCCACTATGAGTTTTGAACGCAGATTCTGCACCGAATACGGGCCGGAGGTCTTCACCGGCAATGAAGCGCTGATCAAAGGCGCACTGGAGACCGAAGGCGGCGTCCACCTGCTCGCGGGGTATCCCGGTAGCCCGGTGGCGGGGTATTTTGATTCCCTGTCCCGCCTGAACGATCTGATGAAACGCAAAGGCATCCGCTGCGCGATCAACAACAATGAAGCACTCTCGGCCGCGATGCTCAACGGCTCACAAGCCCTGCCGGTCCGCTCCATGATCGTTATGAAATCGGTCGGGTTCCACGTCGCCTCCGATGCGCTGGCGATGGGCAACCTCGCCGGGGCCAATCGCGAAGGTGGCGCCATCGTCGTCTGTGGCGATGACCCCTGGAGCGATTCCACGCAAGTCGCCGCCGACAGCCGCTTTCTCTGCAAGCATTTGTTCATGCCCGTGATCGAACCGTCCAGCCCGCAAGATGTCAAAGACTTCGTGGGCCTCGCGTTCAAGCTGTCCGCGCAGAGCGAACTGTTCGCCGGGCTGATCCTCACGACCAACCTCGCCGACGGCGGCGGCACGATTGAATGCCAGCCCAACCAATATCCCAAGCTCAACACCCGCGCCAAGATCGAGCTGGACACCGCACTGATCGACCGCAGCAGGCGCATCATGCTCCCGCCCTCGACCTGGAACCAGGAAAAATCATTCACTGACCGCCACGCACGCGCCATGGCCGCCGCGCGAGATCTGGGCATCAACCGGATCGAACACGCGCCTCCGACGGGTCAAAAAGCACCCATCGGATTTGTCGCCACGGGCGTGGGCCACGGCTATCTCGTCCAGGCGCTGCACGACATGAAGTGCCTCGGTCAATTCCCCATCGCCAAGCTCGGGCTGAGCTATCCCATCGACCCGGCGATGATTCGCGAACTCGCCAACCACTGTGAACGCATCGTCGTCGTCGAAGAACGACGCGGGTTCATGGAAGAACAAATCGCCGCCATCATCATGGCCGACACCCAGGCCAGCGGGCCACTGGCTGGAATGGAGCTGTGGGGCAAGATCTTCCCCGAGGGCCTCGAGCCCATCCCCCACTCGCTTGGGCTTCACCCCTCGATGCTCATCACTCTTCTCGGCCCGCTCATCCAGCGCTTCGCGTCCAACGCGCCGGCGATCATCGACGAGGCCCTTGCCACCGTCGACGCGACCCAGCGCATCGAAACCGACCAGGCGTCGATCCCCTCCCGCATTGCGAGCTTCTGCCCGGGCTGCCCCCACCGCGACACGGCGAGCCTGTGCCTCGAAATCAAGCGCCGCCTGCGCAACGCGAGCTACATGCGCGACAAAGGTCGCGACCCCGTCGACCTGATGTTCCACGGCGACACGGGCTGCTATACGATGCTCATCTTCCCGCCCAACACGGACCTGATGCACGACTGCTCGGGCATGGGCCTCGGCGGCGGAACGGCCAGCGGTGTCGACCCGTTCCTCACCAACAAGGAAGTCGTCTTCATGGGCGACTCGACGTTCTATCACTCGGGCATGATCGCCATTTCCCAGGCGGTGAACCTCAATCAAGACATCACCTTCGTCATTCTCGACAACTCGACGACGGCCATGACCGGCCACCAGCCTCAACCCGGCAACGCCTTCGATCTGCTCGGCAATCCCACGCCCGAACAGAACATCGAAGACATCGTCCGCGGCATCGGCGGCGAGCTCGGGGTGGATGTCGTGCGCGCCAATCCCGAACGGCGCAACGAATATCGCGAACTGCTCGAAGAAACCTTCCTCGCCGACGGCGTGAAGGTGATTATCGCGGACAAGGAATGTGGCATCACCATGAATCGCCGCCGCAAGCGCAGCGAACGGGAGATCCGCAAGGAAAAAGGGTTCCTCCCCAAGAAGACCCACATGAACATCAACCAGGACATCTGTCGGTTCTGCCTCGCGTGTAGCGAGATGACTGGCTGTCCCGGGTTGCGCCACGTCGAGACCGACTATGGCCGCAAGATGGACACCGACGCGAGCTGGTGTGTCAACGATGGTTGCTGCGAGCGCATCGGTGCGTGCGACGCCTTCGAACAGGTGACCGTCCTCCGCAACAACCCGCCCAAGAGCAAAGTCCCCGAGCTGGGTCTGGATGACATTCCCGACCCGCGCCAGCGCCAAGGCCGAGAGGTCTGGCAAGCGGTACTCACCGGGGTCGGCGGCATGGGCATTGGCCTCGCGACGAGCATCCTCGTGCGCGCCGGACACAACGAAGGCTATGAAGTCGAATTCCTCGACAAAAAGGGTCTGGCGATCCGCAACGGCGGCGTCGTCTCCCAGGTGCTGTTCAACCTCACCCATCAGCCGCTCACCCCGATCATCAGCTATGGCAAAGCCGACCTGCTGCTGGGCGTGGACGTCCTCGAGGCCGCCCGACTGCTCCAGCCCGCGCACCGCTTCCGCGTGATCGGCAAAGACAGCACCGCCGCCGTGATCAACACCGACAAAATCGCCACCATCGGCGGGCTCATGGGGCGCGAAGACTACGACCCCGACCAGCTCGTCGAACTCATCCAGGCCCACACCCGCAGCGAAGAATTCCTCGCGCGCAACATCAGCCGAATCTGCGAATCCTATCTCGGTAGCAAGCTCTACGCGAACATCATGATGATGGGCTACGCGTTCCAGCAAGGCCTGATCCCCGTGTCGATGGATTCGATGGCGCGCGCGATTCAGGATTCAATCCGCGTCGATTTCGAGAAGAACCTTTACGCGTTCAACATGGGGCGGAAACTCGTCGTCGAGCCGGATCTCTTCCAGGGCCCGCCCAGTCGCGATACCTGGCGGGACATGCTCGAAGACCGCGTCCGATGGATCATCCGCCGCTTTGGCAAGCCTCGCAAAATCGGCGATCGCCTCAACGCCATCGCCAACGACGCCTGCGAGCACATGGCCGAGCTCGACGAGCAGGCCCTTCGCCAGTTCGTCGTCCACCTCTATGACTGCGTGCGCTGGGGCCGGATCTCCTATGCCCAGCACTATGCCGACCTCGTCCGCAAAACCTATGACCGCGACCGCGGCGAATATGGCTTCGCGGCGACCACCACCGTCATCCGCCACCTCGCTGGCGCGATGCTCATCAAAGATACAATCTACAAGGCCGAGCTCGCAACCGGGCCAGAAAAAATCGCACGCGACCGCCGCAAGTACAACGTCAATCCCCAAAACGGCGACCGGATGATCTACAAGTTCCTGTTCCACCGCAAGATGAAACTCTTCGGCAAACGCTGGAACGCGACGGTCCCCGTCGGCAGCAAACTTCTGCGCTGGCTGCGCTCGCAACGCTGGCTGCGCGGATGGATCACCAACAAATACAACCTGCGCTATCGCGACAGCTACATCGATCTGGTCAACGCGTTTGACTACGATTCGGCCGAGGCCTATCAGACAATTCTCAAAAGCCTCTCGCGCTCGTCGTGCATGCACTGCGTCACGCCGACCTGCGGCGACGTGGGCTGCCCGCTGCACAACGACATTCCTGTGTGGATGGCACATGCTGCCGACGGAGACTACAAAGCGGCGATCGAACGACTCCACGCGACGAACAACTTCCCCGAATTCACCGCTGCAATCTGCCCTGCGCCCTGTGAAGAGTCCTGCAAGCGCGCCCGGCGAAATATGCCCGTGCCGATCCAGACCACCGAACAGGAAATCGTCGCCCACGCGTTCTCCGGTGGATACATCACGCCGCAAAAACCCTCGGCCGTGCGCGAACAAACCATCGCGGTCGTCGGGAGCGGGCCCGCGGGCCTCGCCGCCGCCCAACAGCTCACCCGCGCGGGCTATCGCGTCACCGTCTTCGAGAAAGACGACCAACCCGGCGGCCTGTTGCGCTATGGCATCCCCGAACACCGCCTCGGCAGCGACATCATCGACCGCCGCATCAAGCAACTCCAGGCCGAAGGCACGCAGTTTGCCCTCAACACCGCCATCGGCCAAACCGTCTCCGGCAAGACTCTTCGCGCCGACTTCGACGCGATTTGTCTCGCCGTGGGGACCCCCGCCCCGCGCGATTTGAACCTGCCCGGCCGCGACAAACAAGGCATCGTCTACGCGACAGACTTCCTGCGTCGCCAACACGATCTGACCATCGGCCAAGGCAAAATCGCCCGCGGCAGCGCGCCCGCAGCCGGCAAACATGTCGTCGTCATCGGCGGCGGCCTCACGGGCGAAGACTGCGCCGAAGCCGCCCTCGAACAAGGCGCCAAAAGCGTAACGATTCTCGAAATTCGACCCGAAGCACCCACCGTCGGCAATCTCCCCGAGACCGTCGACATGAAGACCTGCACTCGCACCGTCGCGTTTGAAGGCCAGGGCGATTCGATTTCGGCAATCCGCATCGTCGGCGTAAAATACATCCCCTCCGCCACTGGCCCCGTCGCCCAAGACGTGTCCGACACGGAAGCAACTCTCCCGGCCGACTTGGCGATTCTCGCGGCGGGCTTCCTGCCGGCCATCGACGCGGGCCTCGCCGAGCAACTCGACCTCGCCTGTGACGGATCGGGACGCCTGCTGGTCAACGAACAGTTCGCCACCACCACCGACGGCATCTTCGCTGCGGGCGACGTGGTGACCTCGGCCGCGTACGTCGCCACCGCGATCCACTCCGGCCGCAAGTGCGCCAAGCGAATCCACCAATACATCCAAACGCACATCGACGCGTAACCGACCCATTCCAAACCCCAAAACCGCTCGACTCTTCGGGCGGTTTTTTTGTGCAAACCTCGCGCTTGTGGTATACTCCGCCCATGAACCTCACGATCAATGGACACAATGAAACCTTCGACGCGCCGATGACGATCTCTGCCCTGCTCGAAACGCTCGGCAAGAATCCCAAGCTCGTCGCCGTCGAAGTTAACCGCGACCTCGTCACGCGAAAACTCCACGCCGAAACCACCCTCGTCGATGGCGACACGGTCGAAATCGTCACCCTCGTCGGCGGCGGCTGAGCCACACCATGAGCGACACCCAGGCATTTCGCAAGCGTCTCACTCGCGCCCGGCGCAGACTGTTGGGCGTTCGCCTTGTGCGTATCGCCCTCGCGAGCGCAGCCCTGGGCAGTGTGCTGGCGGCGGCCCTCGTCGCGACGAAAAGTCTCCCCCGAACCGATTTCCCCTTGGCCGCCGCAGCCCTGTGTGCAGGGGCCGTCCTGAGCGTACTCCTCTGGCGACGACCAACACTCGCCACCGCCGCGCACCTTGGCGACCGACAGGCTCCACACAACGACAACCTTCTCGCCAGCGGACTCGAACGGCTCAACGCGCCCGCGTCCTCGGCCATGGATGACGTTCTGTTCGCGCGCGCCCTCGCCCAGATCACCGCCACGCCGCCCCGTTCGCCCGCCCTGCCTGCCTTTGTGATTGCCGCCGTGTGCGCGATGGGCCTTGCCGCCGCAGCACTGATGCTCACGAGTGCCCCCCCAGCCGATGCCGCCGGACGAACCATCGAACGCCTCTCGGCCATGACCCACGCACGACGAGTCGCCCTCGCGAACAAACTCGACACCGCGCTCGCCGCCGCAACCACCACCCACGATGCCCAACTCCGCCGCGACCTGCGCGCACTGGCGAAGTCCGTCGAACTCCGCGACGAAGCGGCCTACCGCGCCCTTCTGGAAACGATGAAACAACACGGCCTGTCTCCGCGCGAAATCCTCCCCGAAGCGCTCCAGATCGCCGGCATGGACTCTCTGTCCGCCGCCAAACCAAATACTCCCGCCCGCGAACAGGCGTCAGAAGCCTCCACCGCCAGCGGAACCCTTCGCGTCTATTCGCCCCCCGCCGCACCCGCCGCCGGGGCTCAATCTGCGCCCGACACTGCGGGGAGTTTTCCGTTTGACCAGGCCTGGCAACGCGCCCGGCGAGCAGCATTGACCCCCGCCGCCCGCTCCAATCGAACACCCCGCGACCAGGCCATACTCAAGCGCTACTTCCAAAAATAACCCCGAATCAATAAAGACAGGAAAATAGAAAAAGGTGACACCGGAAACCCGCTGCGCGGAGCTTCTTTTTTTTTGGCCGCCGCTTCGCGACTGCTCACGAAGAATGGCCTTTGTCTGAATTGCGGCAGCCTCTATAGGTTGCGATTAAATCTGTTCACGCGGGAGGACATACCGCGCGCTTCGCAGAGCCTTGCCGAGTTGGTGGACGATGTGATAGTGTAGCAGCCGGTTGACCTGTCCCGCCTGAGTTTCGCCCAGCGAGGCCCGCTGACCCTGCTCGTTGGCCAAGAGCGATGCAATCGCCCCCAGCGCAACCGGCGCGACGTGGTGCTTCTCGGCCTCGTCCGCCTCACATCCGTCACACAACAATCCGCCCAGCCGCGATGAAAAAAACACGCCCGCATGATGCGCAAAGTGTGACACATCCTCTTCACATGCGCAGCAATGCGTCAGCCCGCCCAGCAGCCCCACAAACCGCAGCAGCCGCCACTGGTACCACGCAAGCACGGCCTGAACCGGACACGCCTCGCCCTCCAGCCGGCGCAATGTCCCGCTGAGCAGGTCGTACACGTCGGGATGCGGATCGTGCTCGGCGAGCATTTCGCCCGCGAGTTCCACGGCATAGATTCCGGCCGCGAGAGACTTCCCCTGCCGCCGCAACGCTGCCCGCGAAATCGATTCGCGGAACTCCACCAGCGTTCCCAGCGACGACACGTTTTTCTGGCTATAGACCATATTGCCCTCGGCGAGCAGATCGACCATGCCGCCGGACTTGCTCTTGGGCCGCTTGATCCCCTTGGCAATCACGCGAACCACACCCGACTCGCGCGTGAGCAGAGCAAGAATTTGCGACGTTTCGGAATAGTCCCACGCCCGCAGACAGATGGCCTTGGCAACGTGCCTCACTCGGAATCCTCCTTGGGATCACTCTTCCAATTCAGCCACGCGCGATAGAGCAGATTGTTGGTCAGGAAAACTTCCGCGAGCGAGTCGCGGCTCCAGGAATAGCGGATGATCGGGTTTTGAAGGACACCCTGTTCGATGGTTCCGCGATAGGTCAACAGCGGCACGCGTCCTTGTTTCCAGTCGCGATGGAGGTGGACCGAGTCGGCCGGCGCGGGCAAGAGCACCAGCCCGAGGCTGTACTCGGCGGCGCGGTCTCGGCTGATCGTGCCGACGGAGTAGAGATTGTAATGCGTCCCGCGGAACAAAATTTCGTTCTGCTGCTTGCCGGTCGCGTCGATGGTGGTAAAGCGGTGCATGGAATCGTAGGTGTACTTCGTGAGGTTCAGCCCGGGGAACACCTTCGCCACGCCCGCCGGGGCCGACGGACCCTCCAGTGCGCCCTTGGTGGCAATCGTCTTGACCGTGCCGGTATAGATCGCCGGAAGACGCCTGTCATAGCAGCGGGCCAAAAGTTGCGCAAGGCCGACGTGGAGATCTTCGTGGCGGGTGAGTGTGCCCGACGCGGAATTGCCCGGAAAGTCCCAAGGGATTTGCGGCGCGACAACATCGGTGATCGAAATCGTTTCCATGGACTGCTTGAGTTTCAGCGCGGGGTGGGGATCGCCGAATGCGATCGAGGCCTTGCCGCTGGCGGTGCCCGAGAGCAACGTCGCGCTGGTGGTGGCGGTCGCGGTCCCTTTGGCGACCAACAGGCGCGCCGTCAAGGTCTCCACTGGATAGGAAAACGGCAGCCGCAAATCGGGGAGGGTGCACTTGCTCGCGCTGAGGTCCAGCTGGAGTTTGCTGGTCTTGGCGATCTTCGCCATGCGGGCGAGGTCGCGCTTTGCTCCGGCGGTTGCGGACTGGGTTTCCATGCGGGAGATGCGCGCCTTGGGCGGGGTGACGAGAAGACTGTCGAGCGCCTTGGGGAGATCCACCCCCGTCGCCACCAGGGCCAGCTTGCCCTGGACGCTGTCGCGCTGATAGGTAACTGTGCCGTTGAGGGTGGCATGGCCGCGATCGATGTCCCATCGCACGTCCTTCAATGTCGCGGCCGAAAACTCACCCGTGTGGAGGTCCAACTCTTCGAAGCTGGCTGCGCCCGAAAGCCCCATCGGCAACGTGCGGTAGGACAGGGTCGTCTTGTCCATCGTCAAGGACAGCAAGTCCAGCACGCCCGTCGCGGGCTCTGTCGAGGCCAAGGCCACCATCGCCGACCCGCGCAATTTCTTGGGAGCCAGTGGCGGCAACAACGCCAAAAAGGCATCGCCAACTTTCATGCGGGAAGTCAGGTCGCGGACAACAAACGAACTTTCCTTGCGATGAAGTGTTGCAGCCGCCGTCGCCGAGAGCCCCGGCAGGGTCACCGTGCCCGAAACGGGGGCCGTTTTTTTGTCGCGGCTGGGTGCCACCTCCACCTCCACGGTGATCGGATTCCCCGCGAGTTTCATCCGGCCAAGGGTCCCGGCGAGCTTGCCGACGCAATGCACGCGCCCCGACGGAATCTCGCCCAGCGTCACCACGCCCTCGAGCGTCATCGGCCCGGACACCGCGCGAAGTAGCGGATTGACCCAGCGCTTGGGCAAGGCATCCAGCAGGTCGCGCGTCGAGGCAGCGGCCGAAACCGTTACCGTCGACAGCACGTTGAGCCCAGGTGCCGCCCGCAGCGTGTGCGGTGTCATCACTTGGGCAAATTGCCCCGATGCCTGAAGATGGCCGACGGGCGTTGTCAGTTTGACCTCGGCGCGACGGGCATCGAGCGCACCGATCAGTGACACCGCCCGGCCGTCGAGTTCCATTCCCCCGAGCCAATTCGCCAGCCTCCCCTTGGCGTGCAAATCAAGTTTCCCCGTCGCGGACCAGTTTTTTGCATGAGGTTTGACAAGCGCCAGATGCGCCTCGGCCTTGCCCGAAGGCGCTGCAGAAAACAGCGCTGCTACAGGCGCACAGCGGGTGGCCAATTTGGACAAATCCGTACTGCGCACCTGAACGCAAAGAGTGTCGTCGGGAGCAATTGCAATCGTCGCCGTGGCTGAGGGTGTCGAAATCACCCATTCCATCGACTCGGGATTGGCGGAGGTTTGTGCAATCGAAAGCGGCTCCTCGAGGGGTTTGTACCACACGCCCGGAATGCGAATCTGCACCTTGTCCAGCGTCGCCGTGCCCGTCAGCGCGTCCGCCGCCAACACGCCCTTGGCCGAAACGCTGCCACGAATGTCGGCCGTGGATTGAACATAGCGCGGATAACTACTCAGCAGCCGTTCGACATGATCCGCGCGAAGCGTTCCGCGATAGCACCCTGGCTGCTTGGGGGTGGAATGAAACAGAAGGTTCGCCTCGCCGCCAGCATAGCGGAGCGTGGCCTCACCAGAGTCGAGGCCTTCGCGATGGGCATTCAACGACAGGTCCATCGTCATTTCGCCGCCCGCGGGTTTCTGCAAAAATTCGCCCAGCCGCAGCGTCTCGGTCCTCGGCGACAACAGTTGCGCCTTGAGGGTCGCCTGCCATCCTTCGCCGGAGATTGGTTCGCTCGCCACGCGGCCAAGACGGCCATTCCAGATCACGCGCAAGCTGCCCTCAAGCGGATCCAGTGCCAAGCGTTCCCCCAGCAGATCACGCACCGCCGGAAGGTCGACGAGGTCGGCTGTACCGGAACCAATCACGCCGCGCAAACCAGAGTCCGCCGCAGCTTCTTGGCCACGATTGATAATCACCGCATTGTTTCCAAAGTCCATGCGTCCCGGGTGAAGCTGCCAGCGGCCTGCGATTCGCGTCGCCGCCAGTGCCAGTTGCGCCGTTCGCCCGACGGGCTTGATCGCACGTCCTGCCCAGCGCATCGATGCCTCCGAGGCGTCAGCAGAAATTTTCAGCCCAAGGCCTTCCTCGCCCGGGCGAACGACCAGAGATACGTCGACGGGCTTGGACAACTCCAACGGCGCGAGCGCGTCCATCGCGAACACTTTCGCCGCCGGAGCAGGATCCACCGTTCCCGCGAGCTGCACCTCGCGAAGCTCTGCCGGGTCGCCAACGAGAATGCCCGCATTCACCACCGCCCGGCCAGACAACGCAATACCCGGCAGCGACAGCGTCACATTTTGCAGCTCAATCTGATCCGCCCCTGCGGGCAATCGCGCTTCAAACGCAACCGCCGCGCGCGGCGCACGCACACGGCCATGCGCCGTGGTCACGTCCAGCGAATCGGCCTCGAATGACATCTCAGCATGATCGATGTGAAGGTTTTCTCCGAGACGCACAATGCCTCGCAATGACGATTGGCCGGACAGGGACTCGCGCGAAATGCCAAACCGTTCCAGCGGCAACTCCTGCAAATCGAGCCCCATCGCCGCGACCTGCAGCTCGCCCTCGGCCTTTTGATGCAGAAGGCGCCCGGCAAGCACCGCGTCATTGCCGTCCTGAACCAGACGCGCGGTAAAGCTCATGCGATTGATCGGTGTCGTCTCCCCGCGGTTCATCTGGACCTCGCCCACTTCCAGCAACCAATCGCGATCCAGGTCGGCCGCGTGGAGACGCAGCTCGGCCCCGCGAATTGAAATCCGCTGCACGTTCAAAATTCCCCGCAACGTCGAGGCATCGCTGAGCATTTTCAGCAGGCGCGGACGAGGCGTTGCCTTGGAAGGAAAATCTACATGCGCCCACACATGGCGCAACTCCAACCAACGCAATTTGCGACCTGCCAAAACTCGTAACGGTGCATATTCACAGCGCAATTCTTCAATCATCACCATGCGCTGGCGCGTGGACGGGTCGATCAATTCCAGGCTGTCGATTTTCATGCGCGCCCAGCTGCAATCCACCTCGCCAACGCGAACCTCCACCCCCAGCGCGCGGCTGAGGTCGGCCTCGATGCGCGAGCGAACCCAGCCCGCTGGCATCCACCACGGCAGAAGAGCGTAGGCCAACAGAACCACCAGCCCCGCCAGCAACCCCGCACGCAACAGCCGTTGCCACAGGGCCCGAGCAGATTGTCGCCGGAGGAATTTCACGGGGCGAATCCCTTCTTGCAGGCGCCCAGCGCCCGCGATAAATCAGCCGATCCAGTTTTCAACGATGCGGTAAATGTCCCGAATGGTCAGTAGGACGAACAGGCCAAGAATCAGGTAGATCCCAATGCGCTGAATCCACGTCACCCATTTTTCGGGCAGCGGTTTTCCGCGAACGCCTTCGATAACCAGCAGCACGGCGTGGCCACCGTCGACGACCGGCAGCGGCAGGAAGTTGAACACCGCCAACGCGACAGAGATGATCGCCATGAAGTGGAGCAACCGCATCCAGCCTTCGCGCGCAACGCCCGAGGCCATGTGAACGATGCCGACAATACCGGCGGCGTTCTTCGAAGACACGGTGCCCTTGATCATCGCGCGCAACTGGGAATACATGCCAACGCTCTGCTGCCAGGTCTGCTTGAGGCCCCAACGCATCGCCACGAGCGGGCTTTCAAAGCGCACCGTTTTGAGCATGGGCTCCAGATCGAACTCGCGGGTAAAGTCGGCCTCGATGGAATCGTAGTCGCCAGAGACGATCGGCAATTTCACCGTATGGATTTTTCCGGCGGGGTCGAGCAGCGCCATGGATTCGAGGGGGACGGCGGCCTCTGCGGTGCGCGCCTTGGTAGAATCGCCCTGCTTCAGCAGCACCATCGCACAGTAAACATCGTGCCAGGTTTTGACATCGACCTTGCCAATTTTCGTAATCGTCCAGCCGGTCTGGACGCCGGCCTTGGCGGCGGGTGACCCGTCGCGGACGCCGCAGACCACCGGCGCGGCATTCATGGCCGCCCTGTTGCTGGTGCCAATGATGACCCGTCCCTTTTTGGACTTGGGCGTGACGCTCAGCGAAATCTGTTTGCCGTTGCGGATCACCACCAGCGCGGTGGCTTTGCCTTCGCGGGCCTTGCTGATCTCGAAGAATTCCTGCACCATGGGGTTCTGCGTATCGCCATAGCGGACGACCACGTCGCCCGGCTCGACGCCAGCAACACTGGCGGGCAAGCCCTTAATCACGCCCGCAACCAGTCGCCGCGGGGTCATCCCGAGCAGGTCCAATCCGTCGCGTTGGGGGGCACCGGCGTAGTCCTTGAGGTCGACGATTTCGAGTTTGCCTTCAACGCGAACGGCGAGTTGCTTCGGCTGAACCTTGACGGGCTTGTCTTTGTCGTTGTTCTTGTCCGGGTCGAGTTCAACGGCCTCTTTGGGGTCGAACACTTCGATCTTGCCGACGAGGAATGTTCCGTCTTTCCGGAAGACGCGCTGGGACTTGCTCCACAGCGGCGGGGTAAAGGTGACGTCGTCGTCCACGGTCTTGCCATCCTTGTCCGTGCGACGAATGCGAACGCGCAGCGCCTGGCCATTGACGGGCAGGTTGGGATGATGGGTCTTGAGGTAGGCGGCAGAGAACTTCCACGAATGCCAGCCCGTCGTGTCCACGGCATGCTTGCCATCGGTCGTAGCGACCTGGATGATTTCGCCCTTGTGTTCCACCTTCAGCAGTGTGGTATAGTCCTTGCTGGACGGCTTAACCTTCAACAAGAACGAGGGAGCCAGCCCCACCACTGGTGCGCCGATGCCATCGTCGTAGACCGGAATCAGCTTGGCCACACCCTTGCGGCCGCCGCGGACCAGGCCAACCCGGAGGACTTCTTTGCTCGCGGCGTCTGCCAGGATCGATGCGTATTTGATATCCAAAAACGAATCGACGCGACTGCCGTTAATGCTCCTCAGCACGTCGCCAGGCTCGATGCCCTTGGATGTCGTGCCGTCGGCCCAAGTAATTTCACTTGTTTTGGCGGGCATGTTCTCCTGCACCGCGCCCACTTCCGAAGCGGGGAAGTCCACGCCAATCATCCCGACGATCACAAACAGAATCGCCGCGGTGATGATATTCATCGTCACACCGGCCGCGATAATCACAAAGCGCTTAAAGACGCTTGCGCCGCGAAAATCGCCCGCGGGATAGACCTGGTCCGCGACATTCGCCGAGCCCTCGGCATCAAAGTCGTCCTGCCCGGACATCATCACATAGCCCATGATCGGGATGCAGCCGACGCGGTATTCCGTTTCACCGGGCTTCCAGCTCCACAGCGTTTTCCCCACACCGATGGCGAAGCGTTCGACGCGGACCTTGGCCCAACGCGCGGCGAAAAAGTGCCCCAGCTCGTGCGTGAAGATGACAAAATTCAGACAGATCAAAACCTTGAGGATCGCCCAAATGGTTCCGGCGGCCGAGGCCAGTGTCTCCGAGGTGCTTGCGAATAATTCCATGATGTCCTATTCCGTTTCCACGCCGAGCAGCGCTCGGGTGCGTGTGCGGCTCCAGGCATCCGCGGCGACAATCGCGTCAAGCGTCATCGCCTCGCCGGGAGCAAAAGTAGTGTGTCCACAATCGCCGCATGTCCATTCATCCAAAACCGTTCGGACCGTCGCGACGATCTGTCCGAATCGGATCTTGCCAGCGAGGAACGCCTCGACGGCCTGTTCGTTGGCGCCGTTGAGGACCGCGCCGCTACACCCGCCGAGACGAATCACGTCCCACGCGAGTTGCATCGTATCTAGATTGCGCCCCTCGGTCTCCCGGAAGTCCAGGCGGCCAAGTTCGGCAAAGTTCACCGGAGTAATGTTTCGCGCCGGGCGATTGGGATAGTCCAGCGCATAGGCGATCGGCAGGGTCATGTCCGGCGCAGCCATCTGCGCAATGATGCTGCCGTCGCAGAATTCCACCATCGCGTGAATCATCGACTGGGGATGGATCACTACGTCGATCTGCTCGGCCGGTAGGTCGAACAGCCAGTGCGCCTCGATGACCTCGAGAACCTTGTTCATCAGCGTCGCCGAATCGATGGTGATTTTCGCGCCCATCTCCCACGTGGGGTGGTTCAGCGCGTCGGCGGCTTTGGCGTCGGCGGCTTTGGCGTCGGACCAGTCGCGAAGCGCCCCGCCCGACGAGGTAATCATCACGCGACGCACTTCATCGCGTCGGCCGGCGAGGAGGCATTGCAACAGGCCGGAATGTTCGCTGTCAACGGGCAGAAGCGTTGTGCCCGCTTTGGCGACCTCGCCCATCACCAGCTCGCCCGCGCAGACCAGTGTTTCCTTGTTGGCCAGCGCAACGGTCTTGCCCGCGTCGATGGCGGTCAGCATCGGCTTGAGTCCGGCCGAACCCACAACCGCGCTAAGGACCATCTCGCCGTCACTGCGGCGGACCATCTCGCACAGGCCGTCCGGGCCAGACAAAAGCTCCGTCTCGGCGGGCAATTCGGTGCGCAACCGCGGCGCCTGGGACTCGTCGCCAATCGCAGCGAAGGCAGGACGATATTTCGCGGCCTGATTCACCAGCATCTGCCCATTGCGCCCTGCGGCGAGGCCAGAGACAGACCACGACCCAAGCTCATCGACGACCTCGAGAGTCTGCGTTCCGATACTGCCCGTCGAGCCCAAAATGCAAAGTGCGCGTTGCGTCATTCGTTCTCCATAAAGCAAAACAAGCCCAACTCATCGCCACCATCCCGCGGATGGGGCAAAGAGGGTTGAAATGCCCAATTTATATGCGGTGGGCATTATGACATAGTTCCCCCGAGGTTTCAAACTTATTCCCCTGCGACGGAAGCGCCAGAACTCAATTTTTGCAGACTTTCGCACGATTTTGTGGTATATAGGCGGATTCATACTGGCCTCGCCCCCTACGAAAGGACTCCTTCGATGAATCGTCTCGCCCTGCTTTCAACACTTGTTCTCGCGACTGCGCTGACCTCGGCCACCCCCACGCCGCAAACCGACAGCGCCACCGCCAAAATCGAACCCCTCAAGATCAGCTACACCCTCAGCGGCACGTTCGTCCCGGCCGTCTACCACGACATCCAACTCCAGACCCGCGAAGTCACCGGCGCGAAGGTCCTCTGGGCGGCGCCCCACGGCCAGATCGTCCGCAAAGGCGACGCGCTGATTCGTCTGGACACCGAAGACATCGAACGCATCATCCGCGACAAGGCCCTCGCGCTGGAGCTCGCCGAAATCGATCTCAAGCTCGCCATCGAGCTCAACCGCCTGCGCGAGTTCAACACGCCGCGCGACATTGCGTTCCACAAACGCGCCGCCACGCGCACCAAAGACGACTACCTTTCGTTCGTCAACACCTTCCGCAAACTCGAAGAACGCAACGTCGAAATCGATCGCAAAAGCGCGGACTATTCCTTGCTGAGCGCACAGGAAGAACTCGCGCAGCTCAAGAAAATGTACGCAGCCGACGACTTGGCCGAAGAGACCGAAGAGATGCTCCTCAAGCGCCAACAATGGTCGGTGGACTACTGGACGTTCAAGGTTCACAAAGCCAAGATCAACGAAACCAACGCCAAAACCGTAACGATCCCGCGCAAGCTCGTAGACCTCAAACGCACGATGGAACTCAAGGCGCGCGACGAGAAAACCTACCTCTGCCAGCTGCCGCTGATCGCCGCCAAGCAAAAGACGGAACTGCAACAAAAGCAGATCGCCACCGCCAAGATCCGCAGCGACCTCGCCAAGCTCCGCACCGTCGCCGCGGCCCTGGTTCTGCGCGCACCGACCGACGGCGTGGTCTATTATGGCCGCTATGCCCACGGCGCGTTCACCCCGTTCAAAGCCGCCTCGGCAAAGCTGCTACCCGGCGCGTTCCTCAAGGCCAATGACATCGCAATGACCATCGCAGAAACCAAGACCCTCCACCTGGAATGCTCCATCAAGGAATCGCTGCTGAGCGTCGCACGAGCAGGCCAGGCCGCCTCGATCCGCGCGACAGGCTTTGTCCAAACTCGCCACCCCGCCAAACTCGAACACGTTTCACTGGTGCCGCGCGACGGGAAATTCATCCTTCGATTTTCGCTCTCCAACTCGGGCTCACTTCGCCCGGGCATGACCGCGACGGGCTGGTGGACCGCCTACAATAAACCCGACGCGCTTGTCGTGCCGGCGGCGTTTGTCTTTGGCGATGCCGAGGGCGATTATGTCTGGCGCGAGGCCAAGCGCACCCCCGTCCGCCTCGGCCATAGCTATGAAGGCAAGACCGAAATTGTCTCTGGCCTCACCGCCGGCGACGTCGTGACGCGCACGGCGAACCCCGCAAAGAAATAGCCACACGGTTTACACACCCGCGCGCAAATGCTACGATAGGACGCATGAATCAACGATGGATTGACATCGCGACCGAACTCGCCCAATCGGCCTCCTCGCCGGATGCTCTCGCCAAGGCCATCGCGCGCCTAGCTCCGCCCGAGGAACTTGCCCCACTGGTCGAGGCACTCGCCGAGCAGGCCCACCGCGCCGAGGAGCTCGAATGCCTCGCGAGTACCGACGACCTGACCGGGCTGGCCAACCGACGCGTCTTTGCCCCGCGGGTCGATTCCATGCTCGCACGCGCCGAAGCCAAACCCGAAGAATTCCGCGCGACGCTGCTGCTGTTCGACATCGACGACTTCAAGCAATACAATGACGCCCACGGCCATGGGGTCGGCGACACCATTCTCCACTCCATCGCCAAGCTCCTCCAAGCGACCACGCGCGAGCACGACCTGCTGGGCCGCATCGGCGGCGACGAATTCGCCGTGCTGTTCTGGGACACCCGCCCGCGCACCGCAGACAGCGCACCGCTCGAAGCCATCGACGTGATCGCCGAACGATTCCGCGCGGCCGTGGAAAGCGCCTCGCTCCCCGCCCTGGGTAGCAGCGGCGAAGGACACCTGACCATCTCCGGCGGCCTGGCGGTCTACCCCGCCGATGGCGCGACGGCCGAAGACCTGCTCGCCGCAGCCGACGCCGCACTGGCCGAAGCCAAAACGTGCGGCAAAAACAACATCCTACTGATCTCCAACCCCCGCGAGGCCTCATGAGCACTCCCCGCCACACCGAACCGAAAAAAACGCCGATCCCGGAATTCATCGCCAACAATCTCCCGCTGGTGAAATTGCAAAACCGTGTGCTTATTTACTCGGGCCTGATCTGCATTGCGCTCTATTTTCTGCGGAGCATGTTCCTTATGCGCTTGTTCATTCTGGCGGGCGTGATGGTGGTGAACATGCTGCTGTGGATGCTGCTGCTGACGAGGCTGGAATGCCCGAACTGCAAACAGTCGCTGCGCTACCTCGGCGGCGTCCTCGAAGATGTCCGCTATTGCCCCTTCTGCGGCTGTAAATATTTGAAGTAACGTCCATCCTTGGCCACCGAAGAAATAAGGCTATCTCGACACAAAACAACCGCCGAGGGGAAATGAATCCCCTCGGCGGTTTTTGTGTCTCTTTCTGTCGTAGGGGCGGAAAATCTTCCGCTCGTGTTTTCCTGTTTTGATGTGCCATGAAAAATAACGAATGGGCGAAAGATTTTCGCCCCTACGAAACAGGGCCATAAAAAAGGGACGGGCACAAGGCCCGCCCCTACGGTTTCATTTTATTCTCTTCCGTTATCCTGGCCGCGTGTTAGTCTTCGTCTTTTGCGGTGGCGGCTTCGGCGATGATTTGCTTTTGGACCATCGCGGGGACGGGGTCATAGTGGCTGAACTCCATGGCATAACTGCCCGTGCCGGCGGTGATCGAACGCAGCACGGAATTGTACTGCATCACTTCCGCGAGCGGCGCGGTGGCCTGGATCGAGCAGAGCTGGCCGGGGAGCATATCCTGGCCGAGGATGCGGCCACGACGGCCGGCGAGGTCCGACGTGATGTCGCCCATGTAGTCCATCGGGATCGTCACTTCCAACGTGACCACCGGCTCGAGCAGAACGGGCTTGGCCTGCTGACAGGCGGCGATGAACGCGTGCTTGCCGGCGGCCTTGAACGCCACTTCCTTCGAGTCAACCGGGTGGTGCTTGCCATCAGTGACCGCCACGAGAATATCCTGCATCGGATAGCCCGCAACCGCGCCGTGTTCGAGCACGCCGCGCACACCCTTCTCAATCGCAGGGAGATATTGGCGCGGAATCGATTCGCCAAACAGCTCGCTGACGAACTCAAAGCCAGCTCCGCGTTCACGCGGTTCGACGCGAAGGTGGACTTCGCCAAACTGGCCACTGCCGCCGGTCTGTTTCTTGTGGCGATACTGCGCGGCGGACTTGGACGAAATCGTTTCGCGATAGGCGATCTTCGGCTGCTTGGTGTCGACATCGACCTTGTAGCGCTTGGACATTTTCGCGAGCATCACGCGCAGATGCAGATCGCCGATGCCGTCGATGACGGTTTCGTGCGTCTGGGTATCGAGGCGCGATTTGAACGTGGGATCTTCGTCGGTGAAGCGGTGGAGCGCTTCGGAAATTTTCCCTTCGTCGCCACGCTTTTGGGGCGTGACCGCCAGCGAGTACATCGGCGTGGGGCATTTGGGCATGGCGCGATACATCGGCGCGGCATCTTCGTGAAGGATCACACCGCTGGAGAGGGTATCGACCTTGGCAAGCGCGACGATGTCGCCCGCGACGGCCTGGGGCGCTTCGATGGTTTCGCCGCCCTGGACCTTAAAGAGGTGGCCAATCTTAGCGGTCTTCTTTTCATCGTCGAGGTGATAGTTCGTGCTGCCCTTGAGCGTCCCCTGCAGGATGCGGATCCAGGAAATTTTGCCGACGAACGGGTCGGAAGTAATTTTGAAGGCCTGGCCGATAAAGGGCTTGGTTTCGTCGGCGGCAACTTCGATGGCTTCGCCTTCGCCGGCGGGTTCGCCGGTGACGGGCGCGCCGGGGACGCGGCCTGGTTTGGGATAATATTTCGCGAGCGCAGAGGTGAACTGATTGATGCCGACGTCGTCGTGGGCGGAAGTGAAGAACACTGGCACGATCGTGCCCGCCGCCATCGCCTTGCCAAAGGCCGACGAGAGCGCTTCTTCGCAAATTTCTTCGCCTTCGAGATAGGCCGTCATCATGTCTTCGTCGGCTTCAATGACCGACTCGACGAGTTCCTGGTGCGCTTCTTCGACGCTGCCCCAGTCGCAGTCGCCGGTCTTGTTCAGCCAGCAGTCGATGACCTCTTTGCCGCCGTTGGCGGGCAAGTTCATGTCGTGGCATTCGCTGCCGAAGGTTTCGTGCACGGTGTCCATCAGGCCATGGAGGTCGACGTTGTCGCCGTGGATCTTCGTAATCACAAACGAGATCGGCAAGCCGGCGGCCTTGGCTTCTTTGTACATCCGGCGGGTGTTGGTCTCGATGCCGTTGATCGCGGAGATCACAATCACGGCCGCATCCGCACCGGTCATCGCCGACAGTGCGCCACCGATAAAATCGGGATAGCCCGGCGTGTCGATAACGTTGATCGTCTTGCCGTTGCTCTCAACAAAACACAACGACGGGTCTACCGAGTGCTGGCGTTCTTTTTCGATATCCGTGTAATCCAGCTTGCTCGACCCATCGTTGACACAGCCCAATCTCGTCGTGACTTTGGCGTTCAGGAGCATGGCTTCGGCGAGGGTGGTCTTGCCTGCTCCCCCGTGTCCAAGGAACACGACATTCCTCACGTCTTGCGGTTTAATAGCCGGCATAAAAATCTCCTTTCAATCGGTTGCAGCTCCAGCGCGCGGCGGGCTAACACAGCCCCGATTCGCATCGCTGGTCATAGGTTGTGAGCTTTCGGTTATACGTCACCGCCCCCTGCCACACAAGCGAAATCCGCCCATAAAATTAGTGTTTTTCGGACTTTCTTATCGAAGCGTACGAATCGTAAATTGTTGTTTATTCAAAGGCCTATTTATTATGTTTCATTCTTCGGGTTCGCGAAATTTCCACGATGACTTTCCCGGCCAGCACCCCACATTTATGGCACTGCCGCTTGCGGATTTGCAATGCAAGTGGTATCGTTGCGTTTATTACTTGGACAACGCCATTGATCTTCAACCTCCTATCTACATAAAAAGGATTCGCCATGACCGTTCAACGCCGCACATTTTTGAAGTCCGCATCGATCGCCCTTGCCGCCTCGGCCGCGCCGCGCGCGCTGGCCCACTGCGGAACCTGCGCACCCGCACCCGCAAAGAAGCCCAACATCGTCATCATTTTCGCTGACGACCTCGGCTCGGGCGACCTGCAGTGCATCAACAAGAAATCGGTCATCCCCACGCCGCACACCACGCGCCTCGCCAACGAAGGCATGATCTTCACCGACGCGCACACCACCTCAGCCGTCTGTACCCCGAGCCGCTACTCGCTCGTTACCGGCCGCTACTGCTGGCGGACGCGTCTCAAGCATGGTGTGCTCAGCGGGTTCTCCAGCCACCTCATCGACCCAAAACGAGAGACCATTGCCACGCTGCTCAAGGGCGCTGGCTATGACACCGCCTGCATCGGCAAGTGGCACCTCGGGATGGACCTGCCGAAACCCGCCAAGGCTGGACCCAAACCCAAAGACAAGCACAAGGGCAGAGTCGACTATACGAAGAAAATCCAAAACAGCCCGAACGTCAATGGATTTGACTACTACTTCGGCGTGACGGCCTCGCTGGACATGCCGCCGTACACCTTCATCGAGAACGACAAATTCGTCGCGCCCGCCACCAGCCGCTACCCCGGCAGCAGCTTCCCGAACTATAGCCGCGGCGGCGACATGGCTAAGGACTTCAGCCACGTCGGCGCGCTGGACATCCTCACGAAAAAATCGTGCGAGCACATCGCCAAATCGGCCAAGGGCGACAAGCCGTTCTTCCTCTACTTCCCGCTCACCTCGCCGCACAAGCCCTGCCTGCCCGCCGAGCGCTTCGTTGGAAAATCCAAGCGCGGCCTCTATGGCGACTTCCTCATGCAGACCGACTGGGTCGTCGGCGAAGTCCTCAAAGCGCTCGACGACGCGAAGGTCGCCGACAACACGCTGCTGATCGTTTCCAGCGACAACGGCTCGTACATGTACCGCCTGAAAGACAACGAGCCCGGCCACATCAAAACGCCCTCCGTCCAGGGCTTCCGCGAGTCGAACCACACCGCCAACCACATCTATCGCGGCACGAAAGCGGACATCTATGACGGCGGCCACCGCGTACCGTTTATCGTTCGCTGGCCGGGCAAAACGCCCAAGGCTTCTACCTGCGACACGCCGGTTAGCATCGTCGACCTCCTCGCAACCTGCGCCGCAGCCGGCGGCGTAACCAAGCTCGCCAAGACCACCGGCGAAGACAGCTTCAACCTCCTGCCGCTGATGGAAGGCAAGCCCCTCCCCACCCCGCGCGCGCCAGTCATCCACCACTCGTCTGGGGGGCACTTCGCCATCCGTGACGGCAAATGGAAACTGATCTGCTCGGCCGGCTCGGGTGGCCGCGCCAGACCCAAGGGCGACGCATGGAAAAAACCGTTCCAGCTCTACGACATGGCCGCCGACCCCAGCGAAACCAAAAACGTCGCCGCAGCCAACCCCGAAGTCGTCAATCGCCTCCACACCAAAATCCGCGCAATGATGAGTGCAGGCACAAGCAAGTAAATTACGACGACAACTTGTCCCACAAAAAAAGCCCGGGCAATTGCTCGGGCTTTTTCTATGCTTCTACTGCAACCGTCACCTCGGTTGCTCAATGACAAACGTGATGGCCTTGGCGGAACTCTCTTTGCTGACCTTGAATCGGACCGTCCGCCCCGCGGCCCAATTCGCGGCAGTGAACACCAGTTTGGACCTGCTCGTGAGGGTCACACCCTCGGCAGGAACCAGCGTCACCGAGACATTCTTGACCGCAGGCATCGACAAACAAAGCGTCATCGTGGATTCACCGGTCTCCGGGTCGGTGGTCTCGCCATGGGTCCGAACAAAGTTCTTGTGCCCCGCCACCCATGGCTTGACCCCAAATTCATAGGCACCCACATCTGGCGCTTTCCCCGCAAACCCGTCATTGACCCCCTTGATCACCCGCCCCGCATCAATCAGCGGCGAGCCGGGTTTCGGGCGGAAGTCCAGCCCAGCCGGATTCACCAACAACGATGCCGGATTCGCATCGATCAAATTGTGCGACAACCGCGGGTCGCCTTTCGCGTAAAGGGTGTCCCCATTCGCAGTCGTGATGCGATGGACAAAATTATTCCAAATGGGCGTCTTCGTATTCTGCGCCTTCAGCAGCGGCCAAAGCTTGCGATAGTGCGGCTTGTCCGGTTCTGCCATCGTCTTCACATTCAAGTCCCAATTCTTGAGCGACCTTGCCAAAGAGGTGTTGTGATAGACAGCATTGTCATCACCCTTGACAACCAGACTCCCTGTGCTCGCCCCCCACATTACATTGTGATGCACCGCCACGCCACGAGACTGATCGTCGGCGCGAATGCACAACTTGTATTTCGTCGTCACCCAATTGTGGTGCACCACCGAGCCTCGAATCTGCGGCAAGGTCGTGTAAATCATTGACACATCGTGGACAAACATCCCGCCATCGTAGACGTAGTTGTATCCAATGTCGTAGTTCGGCTGTTCGAAAAAGCCCAAGACGATATTTCCCGAACCAAACAGTGTGTTGCGGCGGACAACACAGTTGCCTGCGGGTTTCGCCCGGTCGGGATCATGAACCTTCACAATCCGTCCCATCTTCCCGCCCCACTGCACATTGGCAAGCTCTTCCGCCGTAGCCTGGGGCACGGTCTCCTTGAGCAGGCCCTCGTACTTCAGGCAGCCTTCCCATGTGTAGTTGTCTTCGAGGCTCCCCATCCACACATTGGCATAGCACAGCGAACCCACCCAATTGACGTCATAGATCAGATTGTTTTCCACACGATTGTGCGAACCGAGCATGCGCAATCCGAACGTCGGACTGTAGGCCAGGCTGGAATTGCGAACCGTATTGTGATGGCCAATCATCTGCGTGGCAACCATGGGCTTCGACGGCATATTCAAGTCCCACAAGAGCGGTGCAACATTGGGAAACCGAATGTGACATCCATCCACGAGGCAATGGTGGCACTCGCGAAAAGTAAACGTCGTCGCGCGAAAATGAATTCCCTTCAGCTGAACAAAATCACACGTTTCCGCATCCACACCATAGGTGCGCTTCTTGACTTCCACCACATGGTTGGCTGGAGTGTCACCTTTGGGACAATAAAGATAGAGCATCCCCGTCTTCGCATCGTAATACCATTCCTCCGCCGCATCGAGGGCTTCGAGCTTACCATGGAGGGAATAGGACCCTCCCTGCTCGCGCGGCCATTTCCACTGCAGCGCCTTGGAGTAGTTGAACCGATCTTTCCCTTTGGCGTGTTTTTTTACGATGGCCGTCCACTTGTCCCAATTGGGCTTCGTGTTCAACATCACAATTCCGCCGGTCCAGTCAATCCTGGTTTTCGCCAGCGCCTTGCCGCCAATCAACGTCCCAAGCGGGCCTTTGCATGGCGCCCACTTCTTGTTTGCCCAGCGATCCTTGAACGTCGCGTTCGGCCAGCGTGCCCACGTCATCATGGCCTTGTCCACGAAGACTTGCCCGAGAGAGAGTCCCGCCTTGAGTTGCGTGCGGTAGATTTTCCCTTTGTATTTTTTCCACGTTCCGCCCACTACATCCGTCCCATCGAGAACGGGCACTTCACCGGGATAGGCCTTGAACGTCAACGGCTTGGCCGCCGTACCGCCATGAGTCAGGCGGAGCGTTTGACGATAGACCCCGCCGCGCAGAATACAGGTGTCACCCGGCTTCATTTGCTTTGCCGCCGACTGCAACGTCGCCAGCGGGGCGTCCTTCGTGCCGGAATTGCTGTCGAGCCCCTTCGGGGAAACATAATAGACCGCAGTGTCCCCGAGTGTCGCCGTGGCGCATCCCGAAAGCAAACCTGCAATTGCAATACACCTCATCACGCTTGGCCGGAGTTGTCGCTTTGTCTTCACGAAACTATCTCCATGGTTGAATTCCACTGATCGCTACATCGACACCTGCCAATCCTACTCTCTCCTGCCCTGCAAGTCAATCGCTTGCAATTTTACCCTTGTGCCGATAGAATCGCGCCTCTATGGCAAAGACCCCGTACGACACCCCTGCGATGCGTCAATGGAGCGAATTCAAGGAGCAATACCCCGACTATCTGCTCTTCTTTCGCATGGGGGATTTCTACGAACTCTTCGCCGACGACGCCAAGACGGCCGCGCGGATTCTCGGCATTGCCGTAACCACGCGCAACAAAGGTGCGAACGCGATCCCCCTCGCGGGCATCCCCTATCACGCGCTGGACAACTACCTCCGCCGCCTGGTCGCCGAGGGCATTCGCGTCGCGATCTGTGAACAGGTCGAAGACCCCAAAACCGCCAAGGGCGTGGTCAAGCGCGATGTCGTGCGGCTGGTGACGCCCGGGACGCTCACCGACGAAACACTGCTCGATCAGCGCGAAGGCAACTACCTCGCCGCGATCTTCCAGGCGAAAACCGCAACCGCCAAGCGCGACGCGCTGGTGGGCCTGTCGTGGGTGGAACTGTCCAGCGGGCAATTTTTCACGATGACCGCGCCGGCCGAACACGTCGTCGACGAACTCATCCGTATCCGCCCGGCCGAAGTCGTCCTCGCCGAAGACTCCCACTTTGACCAGCGCGAATGGACCGCGCAACTTTCCGCCGCGACCAGTGCCGTCGCCACGCGCCGCCCGCCGTGGGTCTTCGACATCCACGCCGCCACCGAAGCGCTCCACGAACAATTCGCCGTGACCACGCTCGCAGGCTTCGGGATCGAAACCGCCGACGAAGGCGTCTGCGCGGCCGGAGCGCTGCTGGACTATCTCCGCGAGACGCAAAAATCCGCGCTCGGCCACATCCGCAAACTCATGCCCTTCCAGCGCGAACGCTACATGGCCATCGACGGCAACACGCTGCGCTGCCTGGAAGTTCAGCGCACCCTGCGCGACAACGTCCGCACGGGAAGCCTGCTGGCGAGCCTCGACCAAACCAAAACCGGCATGGGTAGCCGCCTGCTCGAACGCTGGCTGACCTACCCGCTGGTGAACTACTCGGCCATCCTCGCACGCCAAGAGGCCGTCGCGTTTTTCGCCGAGTCCGCCGACGCCGTCGCCGCGCTACGAACCATTCTCGCCGACTGTGCGCAGATCGACCGCATCTCGACAAACATCGCGCTGAATCGCGTCCGCCCGCGCGAAGTCCTCGCCCTCGGCCAAACGCTGGCGAACCTGCCCGCGCTCGCCGCGAGTCTCGAAGGCGCACCAGGCCTGCTGAACGATCTCGCCCCCGCGCTCGATGGCCTCGACGAACCGGCCGCGTGGATCGAAGCCACCATCGACCCCGACTGCAGCGCACTCCTGCGCGACGGCGGCGTGATCGCGACCGGCTTTGACGAAGAGCTCGACCGCCTGCGCACCATTGGCCGCGACGGCGAAACCTGGCTGGCGGACTATCAGAAAAAACTCGCCGAGCAATACGACCTGCCGCTGAAGATGGGCTTCAACCGCGTCTTTGGCTACTACATCGAAATCAGCCGCCTCCACAGCGACAAGGCGCCGCCGGAATTCCACCGCAAGCAGACGCTCAAAAACGCCGAGCGCTATATCACCGACGAACTCAAGCAGTACGAATCGGAAGTGCTGACGGCCGAGGAACGCGCGAAAAATCTCGAAGCGAAACTCTTCGAAGAATTGCGTGTCAAACTCGCCGACTGCCTCGAAGAACTCCAAGCCGCCGCCGAAGCGCTCGCCACCATCGACGTCCTCGCCGCGCTCGGGCATCTCGCCCGAAGCCGCGACTACACCCGCCCGACGATCACGCAGGACAACGTCCTCGAAATCAATGGCGGCAAACACCCCGTGGTGGCCGAAGAACTGCGCGAAAAATTCGTCCCCAACGACGTGACCATGGGCGGCGACATCGACCGCCTTCTGCTGATCACTGGCCCGAACATGGCCGGCAAATCGACCTACATCCGCCAAGTCGCCCTGCTGGTGTTGCTGGCGCAGACCGGGAGTTTCATCCCGGCCGAGAGCGCGACGATTGGCATCGCCGACCGGATTTTCACACGCGTGGGCGCGGCCGACGAACTCGCCAAAGGCCTCTCGACATTCATGCTCGAAATGGTCGAAACCGCGAACATCCTCAACAACGCCACAAGCCGCTCGCTGGTGATTCTCGACGAAGTCGGCCGGGGCA
This sequence comes from Phycisphaerales bacterium, assembly GCA_018644725.1. GTDB lineage: Bacteria > Planctomycetota > Phycisphaerae > SM23-33 > SM23-33 > JABGPZ01. Next base: position 57,508 of record JABGPZ010000060.1, on the reverse strand, counting down.
CCTCGACGTGCGACGGGCTGGCGCTGGCGTGGGCGATCTGCGAATTCATCGCCAACCACTGCCGCTGCCGCACACTGTTCGCGACACACTATCACGAGCTGACCGAGCTGGACAGCGTGCTGCCCGCGACGACGAACCTCAATGTTTCCGTGCGCGAATGGCATGACGAAGTGGTCTTCCTGCACAAAATTATTCCCGGCCCGGCCGAGGCGAGCTACGGCGTCCACGTCGCAAAACTCGCAGGCGTGCCCAAAGAAGTTACCCAGCGCGCGCGGGAACTTCTGCCGCAACTCCAGGAACATTTCGCCACGGGTCTGGACCTGCCGGAACTCGCGGAAACCGCGCGGCAAGAGATCGAACAGTTCAACTTATTTGCGTCCCCCGCCGACCGCGTCGCGGCCGATATCTCCGCAGCCGACCTCGACAACATGTCCCCCATCGAAGCCCACGCATTCCTCCGCCGCCTCAAGTCGGAACTGTAAATCCCAAATTCGGGCGCAGCAAGCGTCGCCCCTACAAAAACACCCGACCGATTGGCCGGGTTTTTGTTTGTCTATTTCGTAGGGGCGAAAAATGTTTCGCCCTTGTTTTTTCTTTCCTACAGCCTCGGCCTATTGCCTCTGGCCTGCTTGCTTATTTGTAATAGGGCAAAATGACGGGCTCGGCCGCGACCTGAGGCCGGTCGCCCGAGGCGGGCGTGAAGAGACAGCTGAAGGTGATGCGACCCTTGGGCGGCGCGGTTTTCCAGCGAAGCGGCACCCGATAGGAGACCAACTTCATCTGCGTACCTTCACAGCTGGCAAGCTCGGCGGCGGTGAGGGTCCAGGTCTGATGCGGCTTGACGTTGGCGGGAATTTTGCCCGTATGCTTCCCGACATAGAGGCCCATCTTCACCGTTCCGTCGGGACGGATGGCGGTAATTGCCCCCTCCGTGTTCGCGTAAAACATCAACAACACCGGCACGCCGTCATTCTCGCCATCGCCGTCAAAGTCGGCGGCGACAGGCGGGCAGGACATGCTGATGTGTGCGACGGGCGGGCTGGGCTTGGGCTTGGTCCGCAGCCAATTGGGGGTCTCCATGCCCCCACAGCCGCTGCTGGCGAACAGGCCCATTAAAAAGCCTACGACCACCAGGATCAGGAACCAGCTCAGGCGCGGTTTGGGTACGCTCATCGGGAGTCCTCCATCTCACTGAGCCGGGGCACTCGCCGACGGGAGTTCGCAGCAGCCCGAGGTGTCACGGACAAGCGCCGCGGCGCAAAGTGAGATTGATGGGAAGTAGAAGAAGCCGTCGTCGACGCGGGCTCCGCCTGCGCGGGGGCAGGGACGGAAGTCGACTTGGCGGGGGGTGTGATTTCGACCGAGCGCGGGAAGAGATCCTTCTGGCCTGGCCAAGGCTGGGGCACGAGGCCCAGGTCGATGACCGTCTGGCGGATTTCCGCATTGCGACCGGCGGGGGCGGCCGTCGAGCCGATGCCCGTAGCCTGCTGGAGCGTCTTGTCCTGAATGCCGTCGAGCGTGCCGCGCTTGATGCGGTCGTCGCTGTTGAGCGTGTGGACGAGGTGCTCGCGTTTGAGCTCGTTGGTCGTGATGTCCTTGGCGGCGGTCTTGGAACGCATGATCTTCGGCGTGAGGAAAATCAGCAACTCGACGCGCCGTTTTTCCTTGTGGATGTCGCGGAAGAGCGGGCCGATGTAGGGCAGGTCGCCCAGGACGGGGATCTTGTTCTCTACGGAGTTTTCTTCGGTCGTGATCAGCCCGCCAATAATGATGGTCTGGCCGTCATAGCAGGTGACGGTCGTCTCGGCCGAACGGTTGTTGATCGAACGCGCCTGAACGCCCTCGGCCACCTGGACCTGCGACGTGCCCACCGACGAGCTTGACGCGAGGACTTCCAGGCGAATCGTATCGTCCGAGCCGATGCGCGGGAGAATCTCCAGCGTCACGCCGATTTTCTTGTACTGGATCGTGGTGTAGGTCTGGTCATTGTCGGAGATGCGGCTGCCCGTGATGATCGGGAATTCCTGGCCGACATTGATCACGCCCTTTTGATTGTCCATCGCCAGCAATTGCGGGCGAGAGAGAATCTCGAGGCGGTTCTGGCTTCGCAACGCCTGAAGGAAGAAATTCAGATTTCCGCCCGAGACCGACACGCTGAAGCCCGGCACGGCCGTGCCCTGCTGGATGCCCGCTTGGATGTTGAAGTCCGCACCCGTGGCGAGCGCGTTGCTCCCAGCGGTGCCTTTGTGCGACCACTCCATCCCGAGGTCGGTCGTGTCGTCGATGTTCACCTCCGCGAGCAGTGCCTGGATGAGCACCTGCGCGGGCGGCTGGTCCAGCTCGTCAATCATCTTCACGAGCGTGTCGAAATACCGCGGCGACGCGGAGATCATCAGTGTGTTGGTGTTGGGCTCGGCAACGACGGCGACTTCGCGCTCCAAGAGTCGCTGGGCCGCGCCAAGGCGGTCTTTGCCGAGGGCGGTTTCGATGCGTTTGCGTTCTTCGTCGAGGAAACTGCGCAGGGCCTTTTCAATGTTCTCGACTTCGTTGTTGCGCGGGCGATAGACCTTCGTCACGCGCTGTTGGGCAGGCGACGAATCGAGGTCGGCGATAACCGCTGCGGCCATTTCGATCTGGCGATGCGTGCCACCGATCAGCAGACAGTTGGTCCGTTCATCGACGGTAATATTCAGTGACGACTGCGAGGCCGAGCCGGTACTTGCGGCGGCTTTGCCCGAACCGTCCTTGAGGGTGTAGGTCACTTCCGGCGCCTTGCGCGAGGTACCCGTGGGGGCGTCCTCGGTGCGGAAGAGCTGGTTGAGCACGTCGGCCATCTGCGTCGCGTCGGCATTGGTGAGCTTGAAGACGCGGATTTCAGCCTCTTGGGGACTGATGGCATCCATCGCGCCGATGAGATTACTCAGCAGCGGAATTACGGACTGGGGCGCAGAGACGACAATGGAATTGGTGCGCTTATCAGAATTGATCAGCAGCCCTTCGTGCAGCGCCTGGGAGATAATTTTCTGGTTGTTCTTGTCGGCCGTGACGAACTGCAACAGCGTCTGGCGGTTGGCTGAAAGCTTGGTCAGAGCCTTGGGCTTTTGAGTCAGCAATTCCGTCAGCAACGTCGCCAGCTCTTCGGCGTTAGCGTTCTTCAGCGGGAAGACGCGAATCTCGGTCACGTTGGCAACGGTCTCACGATCCAACTGGGCAACGAGTTCGCCCACGCGCTTGATGTCACCCAGCCCGCCGGTGAGGACGATGGTGTTGGTGCGTTCGTCGGCGGCGATGAGGATTGTCCCGGTGGGGTTTTGCGTCTTGTACAGGTCGGAGAGCGTCTTGACGAGCTCGGCCGCGTCGGCATGCTTGAGCGGATAGCTCTTGGTGTTGCTCGCGGTGTCTCCAGCGGTCGGCTTGTCGAGCGACGTAATCAGCTTGCGCACTTCGAGCATGTCCTCCGGCGGACAGCCCACGATCAGCGTGTTGGCCGTCGGCTCGGAGAGGACGGTGATTTTGTCCTTGCTGCCGTCGCGCTGGTTGCGGCTGTCGAACAGTTTCTGCAACGTACCCTGAAGCACCGAGGCCGAAGCATGTTTGAGGGTGAAGATTTCGTAACTGTTTTCCGGCGTCACCGCGTCACCGTCGAGGCGCTCGATCATGCTCTTGATCTCGCCGAAGGTTTCGCGGCTACCCGCGACGAGCAGGCTGTTGGTCCGCCCGTCCGCGATGACCACGACCGGCTGAATCCGCGTCGTCGAACCCGCCGTCTTGAGTGCGCTCAGGCGCTTGTCAAAGAATTGCTGAATCGTCGGCGCGATCGAAACCGCGTCGGCCTTTTTCAGCGGGAAGGTCTGAATCTGGTTAAGCTGGGCAATGTTCTCGTTGGAGTCAAGCCGGCCGAGAACCTGTTCGAGAATCGTGAAGTTTTCGCGACTGGCCGAAACGATCAGCACGTTCGTGCGTGTGTCGACCGTGATCGAAACCTTCTCGCGATCCTTGAGCTTCGCCGCGCCCTGACCAACGAGCGAAGGCTTGTAGAGCCCCTGCTTGACGAGGTCTTTGAGCATCTCCGCCACGCGCGACGCGTCGGCGTGTTCCAGCACATACATCCGCACCACGCCCGCTTCGTCCGTGGGCAAAACATCGATCTTCTTCAGCAGCCCCTTCAGCAACGAAAGGTTTTCTTTGCTGGCCGAGACGACTAGGGAGTTCGACAGCGAGTCCGCTTCAATATCGACTGCGTCCTGGGGATTTTGCTGCTGGCCGAGCGGGGTGAGACTTTTACGCCGCGCGGCAAAGAGGCGCTTCAGCGACGTCGTCAGCGTGCCCGCGTCATTGTATTTCAGCGAAAGCACTTCCAGCTGCACCGTCGCATCGTCGAGTTCAACGTCGAGCTTTTTCAGCAGCGATTCGATGATGGCAAGGTCTTCCTTGACGGCCGAGACCATCAGCGTGTTCGTCCGCACATCGGGAGCAATGACGGCCTTGGCGGCCTTGGGATCGCGCAGGCGAATCACCGCGTGGCGCTCGGCAAAGAGCGTCTGCAGCGTGCTGGCGATCGAAGTCACATTCCCGTTCTCAAGTTTGTACTCGTGCACCTTAGGCGTCGTGCCCGCGGGCGGAGCGTCCATCGCCGCGGCAATCGCACTCAGCGCGGCAAGGTTCTCTTTGGTCGATTGGATCACCAGCGCGTTGCAGCCTTGCGGCGCGGGCGGAATCGCATTGACCTTGATGGGTTTGGTCAGGTCGAGTTTGGCGAGCGTACCGTCGGCGGCGCAACGGACCTGGAGCTTGCGGACCTGTTCCTGAAGCGCGAGGGCTTCGGGCGTAACAAGCTTGGTCGTCGAGGGGCGCAGCAATTCGTTGAGCACATTCGCCAGGGTCGAGGCATTGCCATGCTCGATCATGATGACTTCGACAAACGCTTCAGCCGCTGCGGGTGCGACGTCCAGCGCGCCGATGAGCTGTTCAATGTCGCTAAAGAGCGCCTCGCGCGCGGTCACGATCAGGCTCTTGGTACGCTGGTCGGCCTGGATGTCAATCGTGTCGCCAGGATAGGCCCTGAGGATCTGCGCGATCATCTTTTGCAGTGTCGGCAGGACTTTTGTCGGCTGGGCATTCTCGAGCACATAAATCCGGAAGTCGAGCTTGGAGGATACTTCCTTCTTGTCGAGCTGCTCGATGAGGTGGGAAATTTCATCCATCTTGCTGGTCGGCGCGGCGACGAGAATCGCGTTGCTGCCCGTCACAGCCGAGATGGTCACCTGCTGGTCAGCCGTAGCGCCACGGGCGGTGGGATACATTCCCCTCAGCGCCTGCAGCACTCGCTGGTTGGGCGCGTTTTTCAGCGCGAAAATTTTCGTCTGTCGTTTATTCGTCTTGGCAGACTCTTCGAGACTCTGGACGATCTTCTCGATCTCGGCGAGATCGTCGCTCGAGGCCTTGACCATCACCGCGCTCTGATCGGACAGCACCGTCACTTCGCATCGATTGCTGCTGGCGGGCTTGGAACTGCGCGACGAACTGTACCGGATGTTAACGGAGGAACCCGTACCCGATGTCGCCTCGTTGAACATCTGATCGACGACGGTTTTGACATCGGCGGGTTTGGAATGTTTCAGCGGAATAATCTTCATCGTCCGCGAGGCAGGCTTCATCGCCTCGACCTGCTGGACCCACGTTTTGACCGTTTCGTACATCGTTTTCGACGTCGCGAGGATCAGCACATTCGCCCGCGTGTCGGCCGTGACCGCCATCGGGTCAATCTTCTTTTTCGCCGCACGCGCCTGGCTTGCCTGCTGGTTGTACAGGTCCTGAACGCGCTGGAGAACGGCACTGGCCTCGGACGACTTCAGCGGCAGCAGATACACCGCCGTCGCGCCACTGCTCGAGGCGCTGTCGAGCTGGGTAATCATATCCTTGGCGCGATCCACGTCATTCGCCGAACCCCGCAGCACGATGGCGTTGGACGTTTCGTCGGCCGAAATCGCCAGCACCGAATTGCCGCTGAGCTTGCGCGACGTACGCGAGGAGCCCGTGCCACCGCCGAAAATGTCGGCCAGAACGTTCGACACGTCCGCCGCCTTGGCGTTCTTGAGAACCATCATCGCCGTCTGTTGACGGGCGGCGTCTTCGCGGTCGAGGCCGGAGACCACATCCTGAACCTTCTTAAGGTTCGCTTCGCTGGCAGTCACGATCAGCGAATTCGTGCCCGGCTCGGGAACAATCGTCACCTCGTCTTCGGGATTGATCTTCTTGCCACGCGCCGGCGCAAACGCCTGACGCAACGCCAGAGACACGGTGGTCGCATCGGCGTAATTCATCATAATAATCGTGCGCTTGCGCTCGCCGCGCGAGGCCGATTCGTCAATTTTCTTCGCCAGTGCGGCGATGGCTTCAAAGGTCGCTTTGTCGGCGCGGACCAGCAAGCTGCGGCTGCGCAACTCGGGGCGGATCGACACGGTCACAACCTTGCCGCCCTTGCGCTTGGTGGGAACCTTCGAGCTTTTGGACATGGCCTGGGGCGCATAGAGCTGAGTCAAAATCGTCGCCACCGAAACCGGGTCAGCCTGGGTGAGCGCAATGATCTTCACGGGGTATTGCTCGGTCGGTGCGACGTCGAGGGTCGCGATGATTTTTTCGGCCTTTGCGATTTCAACTTCCGGGCCGGTCAAAATAATGGAATTCGTTCCCATTTCTGCGGTCACAACGAGCGGATAGAGCGGTCTGCCGCGCGAGTCAATCTTGCGCGTCGCCGAAACCAGAGGCGAGGCGAGACTCGCCGCGTCCGCGTTTTCGATGCGAATGATCCGTGTGCGCGAAAGCTCCTTGCCGGCGGAGTCCAGCTTGTTAATCAGATTCTCGATGCGGTCCATCTTCACCTTCGTCGCAGTCACGATCACGCGATTGTTCGCGGCGTCGGCACTGACGGCCACGTCCGACGGCATTCCTGCCCGCGGCGCGGGGAACATGGTGTGGATCGCCTGAGCAACCGCCGAGGCCGTCGCGTTCTTCAACTCAAACACGCGAATGTCGTCCTGGCCCTCGCGGTGATCCTTATCCAACGTGGCGATGACCTGTTCGGCCTGGGTAACCATATCCTCTGCGCCAAACAGGATAATCAGATTGATCCGCTCGTCATACGCCACCATCAGCTTCGACTCGGACTTCTTTGTAGAACTTGACGAGGAGGGGGTCACGGGGACCATCCGGCGAGTGGCCGAGTCGTACCGCATTTGCGGGGTCGATGTAAACATTTTCTGGAGAATCATCGCGACCGTCTTGGCCGAGGCGTTGTGCAGCAGGACCGACTTGATCTGGGGCTTGGCCTTGGCGGGAGGCTCGACGTCGAGCTCCTTGAGCATGCCCGCCACGCGGCGGATATTCGCCATCGTGTCGGTGATGACCATACCGCGATTGTTGTCCAGCGGCGTGATCGATCCAAACGCGGACACCAGGCGAATCACGGCCTTGGAGGCCGCCGTCGAATCCAGATGCGCCACGGGCAAAACCACGGTGACGATTTCGTTGCTGCGAATGCCCGTCGCCGCGCCCAGGCCGTGGAAGATTTTCGTCGTCGTCGCCACTTCCGCCAGAGGACGCAGGCGGAGGAATCGACCCTCTTCGCGCAGGGCATAGCCCTTCATCGCGAGGATCAAATTCAGCGTATCCATCGCTTCGTCATTCGTGTAAGGCCTTGGATCGGAGAAGGTTAGCGTTCCCTCGACGGCAATCTCGCCGAGAATCGGCTTATTCATCATCTGGCTGAACCGCTTGAGGACATCCTTATAGGGAACCGCGTCGAACTGGAAGCGGATATCCGCTTTTGTCTTCGTGTCCGCCGCGGCCTTGATCTCGGCCTTGGCTTTCTTGGCCTTTTTCGCCTTCTTCGCGGGTTCCGGCTTAACTTCTTCTACAGGCTTAACTTCTGGCTTGGTTTCTGGGTTTACTTCCGGTTTGGGCTCGGACTTGGACGCAGGCGCCTCTTTCGGGGCTATCTCGTTTTCTACACTCGGCTTATCTGCTTTTTTCTCGGAAGATTCGATATTGGGGGTGGGGACAGACTTCTCTTGTGAGGACGGGGTGTCAGGGTTCGTGACGGTGGGCGTATTCGGCGCAGACTCCGCCGACTCTTCTGCAAAAATTAAACCATTGCACATGCAAATCGCCAGCATCCCTGCCAGCAGCATCGCAATCATCCATTGTCGTCCGTGACGCATGTGATTCTCCTTAGTCCTTCTACTGCAGAAGGTTATGACATCCATCCTTGGTGTCATGACGGGCGGAAAGAATACAATTCTTCCGCGAGTCAACACTTATATCGACCTCTTTCGCCACCTATCGACACAAAAACACGAGATTTTCACCAGATTTCTCAAAATAAATTTCCGAACAACTTCTACAAATCCACAACTCCCTCGCCACGCCCAGAGCCCTCTGGAAAAAGAAGCCATGACTCACAAATCCAAGATTTTTCGTACATTGACGCTTTTTTATACAAAAAATAGGCCGAATTCAGGCCAACAGGCTACTCCACAAGGGTGCGGCGGACGCGGGCGCCGAGGCGACACATCAATTCATACGGAATCGTATCCGCTGCAATAGCAAGGGCTTCCAGCGAATTCGGGGCGGCAGGATCGGTGGAAATCACTTCCACAAGATCGCCGGCCTCGGCCTCGGGGCAATCGGTGAGGTCAATCGAAATCTGGTCCATCGACACCCGCCCGCGCACCGGGCAGACCCGCTCGCCGACGCGAACGGCCGCGACGTTCCCCAGCCGCCGATCATAGCCATCGGCATAGCCCAGCGGCACGAGTCCCACGCGCGAATCGCGGTCAAATTCATACGTTAAACCGTATCCAACCCGAGTCCCCGCAGGGACTTGCTTCGTTTGCATAATGTGCGCCGAAAGCTGCAACGCCGGCTGAAGACCCGGCCGATTGTGCATCTCGGTCGACGGCTGATAGCCAAACAGCGCGATCCCAGGCCGCACCATGTCCAAATGCGCCTCGGGAAGGTCGATCGTGGCGGCCGAGTTGGCCATATGGCGAATTACGCCTGAATGTTTATCAATTCCAGCCGCCGAAAGCGTCTCCATAAACACCTGCAACTGATTTTTAGCGGACGACTTATCCGCCTCGTCGGCCGTGGCAAAGTGCGAATAGATCCCCGCGAGTTCCAGCGACGGATCCATCTGTGCATTCCGCACGACGGCGGGCACGTCGGCCGAAGGCAGGCCGCTGCGGGTCATCCCCGTATCGACGACGAGGTGCATCTTCACGCGCTCGCCCACGCGCCGGGCCGACTTGGTCAGCAGGTCCATGCCGCGCTGGGACGCAACCGAAACCGTCACGCCCGCGCGCACGAGTGCGTCGAGGGTGATCGCAAGGTGCGGCTCGCGATTGTCGGTGCAGGCGGTGAACAACACGAGCAATTCGCCGCCATATCCGAGATTGCGCAATTCGAGCGCCTCGGCCGGGGTAGCGACGGCGAGAAAGTCGGCCAACTCGCTCATCGTCTCCAGCAGCAAATGCTGCCCGTGGCCATACGCGTTGGCCTTGACGACGGCGCAAAGCTTGGTCGCTGCGGGAATCAAACCACGCAGCGTCGCGACGTTATGACGAATCGCGCCCGCAGAGATTTCCGCCCGGATGTAGTTATGTAGTTCCACGGCCAAAGTATACCACGCCAAGCGCAAAACGCAACCGCACAATTTATCGCCGCAATAGCACTTGGCAAATCCCGTTAAATCTGATAGCTTTCCCTGAGAATTGACACAGGAATACCTCTTGGGAATTCGTGTCGATTTTGGTAAACTCTGCGCGTGAACGAAACCATCTACAATACGACGAGCGTGGACGAGACCTACGCGGTTGGCCGGGAAATCGGCGCGACACTCGGCGCGGGCGACTGCCTGGCGCTGCTGGGGACTCTCGGCGCGGGCAAGACCGCCATCACGCGCGGGATTGCCGAGGGCTATGGCGCGGATGCGAGCAACGTTTCGAGTCCGACCTACGTTCTCTGCCATCAATACCCCGCTGGCGATCGGCCGCTGTATCACCTCGACCTCTACCGGATGGTCAGCGCGGACGAAGAACTCGAAGACATCGGCCTTGAAGATTTCCTCGCCGAGGGCGCGGTCGTGATCGAATGGGCCAACCTCGCCGGGGCAACCCTGCCGCACCCGCGCTGGGAACTGACGATTGACATCACCGGCGAAAACTCGCGAACGCTGACACTGAAACGCATCGAATAGCAACCCTGTGATTCTCGAAAACCACGCGAACGCTGACACTGAAACGCATCGAATAGAATACGACGACACTCTCATAAGGAGATCGATATGAAACGTACCGCACTGACAATTTTGTTGCTCACCACGGCCGTGATGGCTGCGGGCTTCGAAGGCTACCTCGGGCCCAAGCGCGATGGCCAATACCCGCAGGTCAACTCCATCGGCAAGAAGCTCTGGACCAAATCCATCGGCACGGGCTATTCCAACGTCACCGTCGTCGGTGACGCGCTGTACACGATGGGCAACTCCAATGGTATGGATACGGTGTACTGCCTCGAAGCCAAAACCGGCAAGACGACCTGGACGCATACCTACCGCTGCTCGGACGGCAACTTTCGCGGCCCGCGCTGCACACCTTCGGTCTTCGACGGCAAGGTCTACACCGTCAGCCGCGAAGGGCACATCCTCTGCCTCAACGCGAAAACCGGCAAGCCCGTCTGGGAAAGCCACGCGAAGAAATTCCGCTGCCGCCCGGGCCGGTGGGGCTTTGCCAACAGCCCGCTGATCCACGACGGCCTGTGCGTGATTGACATCGGCCGGATCGTCGCCTTCGACGCCAAGACGGGCAAGACCAAATGGCAAACGCGCACCGACTATGGCCAGGCGTACTCCTCGGCGATTCCCATGACTCTCCCCGGCGACAAGACGGTCCTGCTGACCTTCCCCGCGCGCGGGCTGGTCGTGCTGGACCCCAAAACGGGCAAGGCCTTGGGAAGCATCGCGTGGGAAACCAAGTACAACATCAACGCCGCGACACCGCTGATCGTCGGCACAAACCGCGTATTCATTTCCAGTGACTATGATCGCGGCTGCGCGATGCTGGAAATTGACGCGACGGGCAAAGTCAAAAAAGTGTGGGAAAATAAAAACATGTGCACCCACTTCTCCAATCCGATGCTCCACAAGGGCTACCTCTACGGCTTCTCTGGCAATACGACGAAGACCCCGCCGCTGGTCTGCCTCGATGCCAAAACTGGCAAGCGGACATGGTCCAAAAAGGGCATCGGCGATGGCGGGCTGATCGCCTGTGGCACGAATATGATCGTCATTGGAAATCGGGGAACCGTGTACCTCGCGCCGTTTTCGGCCACAGGATTCAAGGCGACGCAAACCCTCAAGGTCTTCAACACCAAGCCGTGCTGGACCTCGCCGTGCGTCGCAGGCAAGATGGTATTTTTCCGCGACAATCCCAAAAGCTCAAAAACTGCCACCCTCGTCTGCTACGAGGTGAAGTAGGGAAGAGACTGTAGGCTTCAGGCCAAAGGCTATAGGAAAAAAGAATACTGAACAGCAAAAATAAATCTCGCAGGCTCGTCGATTTTCGGCGGGCCTGCTTTTTTTCTGCGAGCAATGCTCTATAATGATTGACCTATGACAACGATCTATTTTCATGGTGAAGCGGCGGCGAGCGAGACATTGCTCGCGACGCTGGCGACGAACGAGGCGGCGGTCTTCGGCGACTTGCCGGGGCTGTGTGTGCTTGCGCCAACCATCGCGGCCGACGCGCTGGCAAACGCGACGTGCGTGCTCGCACCCTATTCCCCGCGGGCGATTCGCTGGCTGGCGGACTTCGCCGGAGCAGCGCTTGCGCCAAGCGTCGACGTGATCGATTCGCGCCAAAGCGAAACCCTGCCCGCCGCCAGGGCAACTCCCGAGGCCATCGCAGCCGTCGCCGACATGATCGACGCGCTCGACCCGCCGGGTGACTGGCGGCCTTGGTACCCTGTGCTCGACCGCGAGCTTTGCACCGCGTGCGGCCAGTGCGTCTCGTTTTGTCTGTTCGGCGTTTACCGCAAAGACGGCGAAACCGTGCAAGTCGTCGAACCAACCAAGTGCAAGAACAATTGCCCCGCCTGCGCGCGAGCGTGTCCGCAGAAGGCAATCATTTTCCCCAAATGTGACGAACGCGGCATCGACGGCTATCCCGGAAACGCCTCGGCCGAGGGCGGCAAAAAACTCGCGGGATCGATTCTCGATCAACTTCGCGCGCGCACCGGTAGTGCCGCCGTGCCGCCAGAAATCGCCGAGCGTCTCAAACACATCGACCCCGACACATCGACCGGAGGCGAACAATGATTCTGCCGCAACTCACATGGCGCATGCTGCGCGGCGCGTCCTTCCGCACGCTGTGGAAGCTCGGGCTGAATTGCGGGCTGGCGAACGTTCGCGCAATCCGCCGCTTCAACAAAGGCCTCAAAGCGGGCGAAGTCTTCCCGCCGTTTCTGTTCCTGTCGATCACCAACAAATGCAACCTGCACTGCCAGGGATGCTGGGTCGCGGTCGACGCGCCGAAGACGGAACTGTCGCTGGACGAATTGGCGACGATCATCGCGGCGGCGCGCAAACGCAAATGCCGCTTCTTCGGCATCCTCGGCGGCGAGCCGCTCCTTCACGAAGGGCTGCTGGACCTTTTCGGGCGACACCGCGACTGCACGTTTCAGCTCTTCACCAACGGCACGCTCATCACGCCCGAGATCGCAAAACAACTGCGCGCCCTCGCCAACGTCACGCCGCTGATCAGCATCGAAGGTGGCGCGTCAGTCAGCGACATCCGGCGCGGCGGCAGCGACGTCCTCGAGCGCTCGCTGGCGGGGCTGGAAAACTGTGTTCGTGAAAAACTGTTCACCGGCGTCGCGACGAGCCTGTGCAAATCGAACCTCGACGAGTTGTGTAGCGAGGCGTGGCTCGACGAGCTGATCCGTCGCGGCGCACTCTACGCGTGGTACTATCTCTACCGCCCAGCCGGGGCCGAGCCGCACGTCGAGCTGGCGCTCGATGCCGACGAAATCACCCGCGCACGTCGCTTCATCGTCGAGCAGCGCTGCAAAAAGCCGATCATGATCGTCGACAGCTATTGGGACGCGAAGGGCCGCGCACTCTGCCCGGCCGCGACCGGCATCAGCCATCACGTCTCGCCGGCGGGATTCATCGAACCGTGCCCGCCGATCCAATTCGCCCGCGACCACATCCACGACAACGACGACGACCTCGCCAAGACGCTCACCGAGAGCAAATTCCTCGCCGACTTCCGCCGCTTCGCCGCCGAGCAAACCCGCGGCTGCGTCCTGCTGGACTGCCCGGACAAACTCGCCGACTTCCTCGACGACCACGACGCCCGCGACACCTCCCTGCGCGGCGCGACGACCGACGACCTGCGCGCGCTGCCGCTGCTGCCCTGCCACCACATCCCCGGCGAAGAAATCCCCGAGAAACACTGGATGTACCGCTTCGCCAAAAAACACTGGTTCTTCGGCTTCGGCGCCTATGGATAGGCCTCTCCGCGATGAATTGGCCTTTTTGCTGGCGGGATGCCCTTTTGTCCCGATTTCCGAAAATGTCTGTTTGAAAATCACGCCAGGAGAGTACAATAATCGACCCGAAAACCCGTTATCCCTCCTGTGAGCACGATGCGAGCTCGGCCACAAACCCCTTCTACATTGGAGATCCAAATGAATCGACGTATGTTCCTACGAAGTGCAGCTGTTGCTGGCGTTGCCGCTGGCGCAATCTCTGGCCGCAACCTGCTGAAGGCCGACACCAAGTCCACCATCAAAAAACCCAATATCGTCATCGTCTATGCCGACGACCTCGGCTATGGCGACCCGAGCTGCTATGGCAGCAAGTTCATCAATACGCCGAATATCGACAAGCTCGCCAAGGGCGGCCAAAAGTTCACCAACGGCTACTGCGCCGCGCCGACCTGCACCCCCAGCCGCTACTCGCTGCTGACGGGCGAGTCCCCGTTCCGCAACAGCCGCGCACACATCCTCCGCGGCGACGCGGCGATGATCATCTCCACCAAGCAGGCCACCGTCGCAACAGTGCTCCGCAGTGCGGGCTACACCACCGGCGTCGTCGGCAAGTGGCACCTCGGCCTCGGCGACGGCAAGGCTCCGATCGACTGGAACAAGAAAATCACCCAGACGCCCAACGACATCGGCTTTGACGAATCGTACATTATGGCCGCCACGAATGACCGCGTCCCGTGCGTCTATGTTAAGGACAAAGGCGTCGTCGGGCTCGACCCCAAAGACCCGATCCTCGTGAGCTACAAGAAGAACTTCCCCGGCGAACCCACCGGCAAAGACAACCCCGAGTTGCTGACGAAGATGAAGCACTCCCACGGGCACAACTGCTCGATCGTCAACGGCATCGGCCGCATCGGATTCATGAAGGGCGGCAAGAAGGCCCTGTGGGTCGACGAAGACATGGCCGACCTCTTCACCGCCAAAGCTGTCGATTTCGTCACCCGCAAGTCCAAGGAAGACAAACCGTTCTTCCTGTTCTTCGCGCTGCACCAACCCCACGTCCCGCGCGTCCCCAACAAGCGCTTCGTCGGCACGACCAAGCTCGGCCCGCGTGGTGACGTGATCGTCGAGATGGACTGGTGCGTCGGCGAGATCACCAAGGCCCTCGAAACTCTCGGCATTGCCGAAGACACACTGATCCTCTTCAGCTCCGACAACGGCCCGGTTCTCGACGATGGCTACAAGGACGACGCTCGCCAGAAAAATGGCAAGCACACCGCATCGGGCATTCTCAAGGGCGGGAAATATTCCCACTTCGAGGGTGGCACGTGCGTCCCGTTCATCACCTACTGGCCCGGCACGATCAAGCCCGGTGTCAGCGATGCCGTTGTCAGCCAGACCGACTACCTCGCGTCGCTCGCAGCCATGACCGGCGCGACCGTTCCCGCCGGCCAAGCCATCGACAGCGTCAACATCATGCCTGCACTGTTGGGCGAATCCAAAGAAGGCATCGAAGCGTTCTACCAAAAGGGCACCGTTCGCTGCGGCGAGTGGAAGTTCATCGCGGGCAGCACCAAACGTGACGGCACCGTGAAACACTCGCAGCTCTACAACCTCAAGGCCGACCCGAGCGAAAAGAAAAACGTCGCCAAGGCTAACCCCAAGGTCGTTACCAAGCTTCAGGCCATGCTGAAAGCCACCAAGGCCAAAGGCCAAGCCGCGGTCAAAGCCAAGGCCAAAAGAAAGAAAACTAAATGAACCGACGCGCCTTCCTTCGCGCGACCACCATCGCCGGCATCGCCGGTGGTGTGACTGCGGGCCGGGGCTTGCTGGCAACGAACGCCGCCAAGCCCCGCGCTCCGCGCAAGCCCAACATTGTGATTCTGTACGCTGATGACCTCGGCTATGGCGACCCTGGCTGCTATGGCTCCAAGGCCATCCCCACGCCCAACATCGATGCCATCGCCAAGCGAGGCCTGCGCTTCACCAATGGCTATTGCTCGGCACCGACGTGCACGCCGAGTCGCTATTCGCTGCTGACGGGCGAAGCACCGTTCCGCAACTCCCGCGCGAAAATTCTCCCCGGAGATGCGGCGATGATTATCAAGACCGACCAGCCGACGCTCCCGAAAATGCTCCAGAAGGCGGGCTACCTCACCGGCATCGTCGGCAAGTGGCACCTCGGCCTGGGCACCACCAAGGGCGGCGTGGACTGGAACAAGAAAATCACGCCCGGCACGAACGAAGTCGGCTTTGACGAGTCATACATCATGGCCGCGACCAACGACCGCGTGCCGTGCGTCTACGTCAAAAATGGCACGGTCGTCGGCCTCGATCCAAACGATCCGATCCTCGTGAATTACGGAACGAACTTCCCCGGCGAGCCTACGGGCAGGAAAAATCCGGAGCTGCTGAAGATGAAGCACTCCAAAGGCCACGACTGTTCGATCGTCAACGGCATCGGCCGCATCGGCTATATGAAGGGCGGCAAAAAGGCCCTGTGGACCGACGAAGACATGGCCGACGTGTTCACTGCCAAGGCCGTCGACTTCCTCAATCGCAACGCCAAAAAAGACAAACCGTTCTTCCTCTACTTCGCGCTCCACCAACCCCACGTCCCCCGCGTGCCCAACAAGCGGTTCGTGGGCACGACCAAGCTCGGCCCGCGCGGCGACGTGATCGTCGAGATGGATTGGTGCGTCGGCGAGGTGCTCAAAACCCTCAAGACCCTCGGGATCGAAGAGGACACGCTGGTGATTTTCTCCAGCGACAACGGACCCGTTCTCGACAACGGCTACCACGACCAATCGCCGGAACTCAACGGCGACCACAAAGCCGGCGGCATCTATCGCGGCCGAAAAGCTTCGCCGTTCGAGGCCGGAACGCGCGTGCCGTTTATCACCTCCTGGCCCGGGACCATCAAACCCGGCGTCTCGGATGCCATGGTCTCACAGACCGATTTCTTCGCGTCTTTCGCGTCCCTCGTCGGCGAAACCATGCCCGAGGGCAAGGCCATCGACAGCGTCGATATCATGCCCGCGCTGCTGGGCGAATCCGACACTGGCATTGATGTGTTCTATCAGAAATACACTCTCCGCCAGGGCCACTGGAAAGTGATTCTTCCCAAATCCGGCCGCCACGGAACAAAAACACTACACCTGTTCAACCTGCTCGAAGACCCCGGCGAAACCACCAACGTCGCGAAGAAAAATCCGGCGGTGGTCAAGCGCCTCCTGAAACTACACAAGAAGATTCTCGCACGAAAGGTCAAACGATGAACCGACGCAAATTCCTCTCCGCAGCCGCCCTCGGTGGCGTAGCGATCTCACTGACGAGCCCCACCCGCTTGCTGGCGGAAACCAAACCCGCCAAGCGGCCGAACGTCCTGTTCATCATTTCCGATGACCTGACCTGTGCGCTGAGCGGCTATGGCCGGCGCCAATGCAAAACGCCCCACCTCGACCGCCTCGCCAAGCAAGGCATGCAGTTCAATCGCGCCTACACGATGAACCCGGTCTGCGGCCCGGCGCGCGCGGCGATCATGTCTGGCCTGTCCCCGTGGACCACAGGCGTGATGGGCAACTACCACAACGGCCCGCACGGCGACAAACTCCGCGCCAGGGTCAAAAACCTCGTCACGCTGCCGCAGTTCCTCAAGGCCAATGGCTATCATGCTGCCCGCGTGAGCAAGATTTATCACATGGGCATCCCCGGCGAAATCATTGACGGCACCGCCAGAGCCGATGATAAAAAATCTTGGGATGTCGCGATCAACGTCAAGGCCAAAGAGCAGAACACCCCCGGCAAAAAAGAAGATTGCTCGCCTAACATGACGCATCAAGGGTGCGACTTCGTCCGCGTCGAAGCCGATGGCCCGGACAACCTTCACGCCGACGTGATGGCCACCGACCTCGCGCTTGAAATGATGCCGAAACTCGGCAAAGACAAACCGTTCTTCCTCGGCGTGGGGCTGGTTCGGCCGCACGTGCCGCTCGTCGCGCCCAAGCGATTCTTCGAGCCGTTCCCCTCCAAAAGCATGATCCTCGCCAAGGCCGTCAAGGACGACCTGAAGGACGTGCCCCCGCACGCACTGGCAATGAAAAACTTCCCGCGCTACGGCATGAGCGTAGAACAGCAGAAAAAATCCCTCAGCGCCTACTACGCCTCCGTGAGCTTCATGGATGCCCAGGTCGGCCGCCTGCTCGACGGGCTCAAAGAAAACGGCCTCGAAGACAACACCATCGTCCTGTTCATGTCCGACCACGGCTGGAACCTCGGCGAGCACGACTGCTGGCAAAAACAGAGTCTCTGGGAAGATGTAATCCGTACGCCGCTGATTATTTCCGCGCCCGGCATGAAGGCCGCGGGCAAGCAGTGCGACCGCATCGTCGAGCACACGGACATCTATCCGACGCTCGTCGAATTGTGCGGATTCACGCCGCCCGAGATACTCCCTGGCCAATCGATGACTGCGCTTCTTGACGACCCCGCATCCAAGGCCTGGAACGACAAACCCGCCTACACCGTAACCCAACGCGGCGCGGGGGAATCGCTCCGGACGGACAACTGGCACCTCAATCTCTGGTACGACGGGAAAAAGGGCACCGAGCTGTATGATGTGAAGGCCGACCCCGGCGAATTCACCAACCTCGCCAAAGATCCCAAACACGCCGAGACCGTCAAACAACTCTCGGCCACCCTCCGCAAAATCCGCGCGAAG
Organism: Phycisphaerales bacterium; assembly: GCA_018644725.1. Classification (GTDB taxonomy): domain Bacteria; phylum Planctomycetota; class Phycisphaerae; order SM23-33; family SM23-33; genus JABGPZ01. Next base: position 39,246 of record JABGPZ010000060.1, on the reverse strand, counting down.
TTCAATGGCAAAATCCCCGCGGTTCGGCCTCCCAAGCGCGAAAAGAAATCACCCAAGAAGTCACCCAAGAAACCCGCCAAGAAATAATATCTCGGCGTTCTACCGACAAAAAAACAACCCCGTCATCTGGCGGGGTTGTTTTTATGTCAGAAAGAATGGGGCGCGAAATGCTACTTCTTGCCCTTCGCGGGTTTCGCAGGACTCTTACCGTGACGGCGGCGGGCGGCCTTCTCGGTCTTCATGCCTTGGTCGCCCTGAGAGACCATCCATGTCGCAAGCTGCGCTTCGAGGCGCTTGCGGATGGCAGACAGTGTTTCGTCCTTCGCGCGGTTTTTCAGTTCCCACGGATCGGCCTTCAGGTCATAGAGTTCGACGGCGGGACGAGTCGTGTAGAACGCCGCACGCTTGGCGGCCTCGCCGCCGGCCTTCGCCCACGATTGCAGAGCATCGGGCTCATGCCGGTGCGTACTCGCCTTGGTCCCTTTTCTCGGTGCGGAAATCACATTGCTGAATGGCGTGCCCGAATTCAGATTCAAGATCAGCTTATAGCGGCCATCGCTGACAGAGCGAATCGGCCACGCCTCGTTGCCGTTGATAATCCCGCGCGTGGTGTGTACGCCGTAGACATGCTTTCGGTGTGATTCGGCTTTGCCCGTCAACACGCCGACGAGGCTCTCGCCGTCAAACCCTGTCTTGCCATTCGCATCAGGCCGCCCAGCTTTGAGCGCCTCGGGTTTTCCGCCAGCCGCTTCGATCATTGTCGGGAGCACGTCGACATATTGGCAAAGCGCATCCGATGACGAACCGGGCTTGACCATCCCCGGCCAGCGGACCAGGAACGCCGTTTTCAGACCCGTATCATGGCAGCTCCACTTGCCGCCAAACGGCATACTCGATCCCTGCTCGCTGGTGAACATGACGATGGTATTGGCCTTGCGTTTCGGCGCGTCGGCCATCGCAAGAACCTCGCCGAGCAAATCGTCCAGCGACGTGACTTCGGCATAGTAGTGCGAAAGCGCAGTGCGAGTCTCGGGGGTGTCTGGCAGATATGGCGGCGGCGTGATTTTCGCTGGCGGATACTTCGAGGCATCGCCACGCGTCCACGGGCCATGTGCGTCAGAGGGACACACCACCAGGCAGAACGGCTGACTCGCATCGCGATTGACAAAGGCCTTGGTCTTCGTGAGGTCCGCGACAGCCTTGGCCGTCTTGGGCAAGATGCCGAGATTTTCATACGGATACTGCGCGGCCGGGCCAAAGTGCCTTTTGCCGACGAGGCCGACACGATAGCCGAGCGCCTTGAGGTAGACCGGCAGGGTTTTGATGCCCGAGCGGATTTGGCTGTGGTTTGGGTACGCACCGTTGCGAACGGGGAACAGACCCGTATACAATTGCTGACGCGTCGGTGCACACATCGCCGTCGACGTGAACATATTATCCAGCCGTATGCCTTCGCTTGCGAGACGCGCCATGTTCGGGGTTTTGACGATTGTACTGCCGTAGGGCTCGCAATCGTGCCAGGTCATGTCGTCGCCAATTACGAGAATGATGTTCGGCTTGGCGGGTTTTCCCGCAGCCACAAGGCGGGATGCTGCTGGCCAAATCGCCGCCAACCCCGCACTTTGCAACAGGCGCCGCCGCGAGAGCTTGCCAAGGTTCACAGTCTGCTTGTCCATTCCGGTCTCCTAACAAGGCGTGTCTTCTGTTCAACGTGGGCGCAGACCAGCGATTGTATTATTCGTGACGGAGTGCGTCGATCGGATCGAGTTTCGCTGCACGCAGCGCCGGGTAAAATCCGCTCAGCAGCCCCACCACGACCGCCATCACGAACGGCACGATCAGCGTCATCGGCGTAATCAGCGTTTCAATCGCGAGAATCTGCTGGAGGATCCACGGCACGAACGTCCCAATGCCGATCCCGAGCAGCCCGCCCAGCGTCGTCAGCGTCACAGCCTCGACGAGGAACTGCGTGACGATGTCCTGTTTTTTCGCGCCCAAAGCCCGGCGCACACCAATTTCGCGTGTCCGCTCGGTGACGCTGGCGAGCATGATATTCATAATCCCGATGCCGCCGACCAGCAGCGAAATGCTCGCGATCAGAAAGAACATCACGTTCCAACGGCGCATGTCCGCCTTCATCAATTTGATTTCTTCGACGGGGACCTTCAGCGCGTAATCGCCCTGGGGATGATCGCGCTGGAGAAGATTTCGCACGACCCCGGCCCCGCGAATCACCGCCGATTCGTTCTCCATCCGCAGGATGCACTGGGAAATATCGACTTGTTCGACACTGCGCGATCCCTGGGAATAGCGGATTGTCATCGAACCAAATTCCGCGCGCGAGGTCGACAGCGGCACGAGGACCGCGTCGCCCGACTCGCCGAGTTGGCTTTCCAGTGCGGCGGGCAACGTCTCCATAATCCCCACGATGTGAAACGGCTTGCCGTCGGAATCGAGCAGGTGGAGATCCTTGCCGAGCGCATCGTCTGCGGGGAACATCCGATTGGCAAACGACTGGGGAATCACGCAGACATTGCGGCAGAGGAGGATGTCCAGATCGCTGATGAATCGCCCGCGGGACACTTCTCCATTGGCGACGGCCAGGTAGTTCGGTTCGATGCCGAGCACCCCTACCGCCCGAATGTGCTCGCCGGCACAGGCGGTTTTCTGGGTCTTGTGAAGGATGGCACTTTCGACCACGCCGGGCGTATTGGTCCCGAGACGCTCGACATCCCGAAGAGTCAGACCATAGACCAGCGCACCGTTGTACGCGCCAGAATTCGCCGCGTCGGTTTCGGGCTTGATCGAATTAATGATGATGTTCGTCGAGCCCAGCCGCCGGAGCGCTTTTTGGCTCTGCACGCTCAGGCCTGCATTGATCGCCAGCATCGCGATCACACTCCACACGCCGAACAAAATCCCCAGGATCGTCAAAACGCTGCGCACCTTGTGAACCACCACACCGTGGAGGCCGAGGATGACCATGTCGCGAAATTTAAACAGTGAGAGGCTCATCGCTTACCCCCTTGGGGGGCCTGCGTGCGGTCCGATTCCAACTCGCCGTCGCGGAGAACAATCACGCGGCGGGTGCGCTCGGCCACGTCGGCCTCGTGGGTAACCATGATGATCGTACAGCCATTTTGGTTGAGCTCGTCAAACAGGTCGAGGATCTCCAACGTCGTCGCGCTGTCGAGATTCCCCGTTGGCTCGTCGGCGAGAATAATCAGCGGGTCGTTCACCAGCGCCCGGGCGATGGCGGCGCGTTGACGCTGGCCGCCCGAGAGTTCGTTGGGTTTGTGGCCGACGCGATCTCCGAGGCCGACGAGCGACAACATCTCCATCGACTTGGCGCGGCGGGCGGCGGGAGCAATGCCTTGATAGAACAGGGGCACTTCCACGTTCTCCTCGATCGTCAACCAGGGAATGAGATTGAAGCTCTGAAAGACAAACCCGATCCGCTCATTGCGAACCACGCTAAGCTGCTCGTCAGTCAATGTCGCGACGTCGGCATCGCCCAGCCAATATTGCCCGCGGGAGGGCTTGTCGAGGCAGCCCAGCAGGTTCAGCATCGTACTTTTGCCGCTGCCAGATTGGCCCATGATGGAGACATAGTCCCCGGCCTTGATCTCCAGCGACACTCCGCCGAGAGCGACTACGTCCCCCGCCAAAAGCGGGTAGATTTTCCACAGATTGTCAATTTTCACAAGTGACATGGCCCATAGTGTACCGACCTGAGCCAAAAAATGCACCCAAAATCACGCGCGCGCCATCCCCCCAGGCACAAAAAAACCCCGCCGATGGGCGGGGTCGTGTGAGTCGCTTTGTTACGCAGATTATCGTCTCATCATCTTGTCTAAATATTTGTCCCGATCCGTACCACAATGCGGACAAACCAGCGGCTTTTCAATCTCGGTATCCGCCTCGGACCAATCGCGCTTCCACCAATCCGGGCAGAACCACTTTTTGCACGAGAGACAGGAAATCATCCTGACACCCGTCTTTTTGCCATTGTTCAACGAGGAGGGGTAGCGCCTGATATGGTTCGGCAGGACGACTGCATCAAAGTCCTGCGGTCCCGCTTCCTCCAACTCGTTGTAGGGAATCGTGAACTCTTTATTGGCCTTGGTGCACCAAAAAGGAATGTCTCTGGTCGCGTATCCCGCGGGGACCGTCGGGGTGCTGGAGCCAGAAAAGAAGATGAAATAAAGCGCGACCAGAATCACCACCCCCGCGCCGCCCGCAATGGCGTACTCTTTGGTGGATGCATCTTCGCGAAAACGAAAGATTTCTTTGAGACGTTCAGACATGCCGATCTCCTTTAGTTGCATGAGGCCAATGAACAGGAAATTTTACCACGCCCCAATCTCTCTGACAAGGCCGAAGCACTGCTTTTTACACAGTTTTGCTACAACGAGGCCACGAGAGATTCCAGCCGACGGCCATACTCGACGTAATTGTTGAAGCGGACCTGTTCGTCGGACGACTGCGCGGCATCGTGGAATACGACGGCCATATGCGGCTCGATACTGATACCACCTTGATACCCGCGCCCGAGGAGGTCGGCCAGAATGCGCTTCACGTCGGCGTCACCCTCGCCGGGGAACGTATAGGTCACATCGTCGTCACTGCGGTACACGCAATCCTTGATGTGGATGTAGGCGATGTGGTCGCGAACGTGGGAATAGAACTCCCACGGATTCTGGCGCGGATAAGGCCGCGGCTGGGCACGATCGGCGAGGAACACCGGATTGCCCGTATCGTAGACCAGCTTCAGGCCGGGGACATTGTCGAGCAATTCCTGCGTGTATTCCCAGCCCATGCCGCCAAAGTTCATACAGTTTTCGTGGACGGGCTGGAGCCCCGCGTCGAGGAAGCGGTCGACGATGCGGCGAAGCGTCTCGAACCGTGCGGCCTTGTCTTGGTCGCCCGGCTCGCGGTCCTCGTACACCTTGTAGCTCATGATGCGGATCAGCTTGGCCCCGAGGGTCTGCATGCGCGTGATGGCGCGGTCGGTTTCCTCGAAGCTGGTGTCGGCGGGGTCGAGAACGTCCTTGGCCCAGTTGGAAATCGCCGAGCCAAAGCAGTTGACCGTAACGCCCGCATCAGAGAGCTTCTGCGCGACAAGGTCGAATTGCAAATCAGAAATGTCGGTAAGATTGACGCCATCGATCGCGCGCGCCTCGATGTTCGACCAGCCGAGGGCGGTGGTCGCAGCAATCTGCCCGTCGATGCCCTTGGCGGCTTCGTCGGCAAAGCCGGTATAGTAGATTCCATCCGGCGTCATTTGTTCAACGCCTTTGCTTTCGCCTCGTCCATTGTTTTCAGCTGCTCTTCATAATTTCCAAGAACCTTATTCGCGACCACGTCATCCGGAGTCGCCTCCAGCGTTTCCAGCGTGGTGCAAATCGTTTTCAGAAGTGCACTCCTCATGTCGAGACGTTTCTTTTGGGCCAGCAAGTCGTCCAGCTCGCCTTGGAGTTTCGTTTTCTCTTTTGCTCCAGCGAGGGCCGTTTCCTTCGCCTGGATCGATTTGCCCATTGCATCCAACTTCAGAAAAACGTCGACTTGCCCGCGGGCAGAGTCTACGCTCTTAGCCAGAATCGCGGCAACGGCGGGATCCTTCGCAGCTTCGAGAGCCTTCTGTTTGGTAAGGACCACATCCAGAAGCGCTTTCTTTTGGGTCAGCAATTCGGCCTTAGCCTTGGCGGCGACAAGCCCTTCTCCTGTTTTTTCCGCTTCCGCGAAATCCTTGCGCGCCAGGTCCGCATAGAACTCGGCCATGTTCACCTCGGCCGCAATGCGCGTCGACTGGGGCATGCCATACTTCGCGTAGAAGAAATAGCCCGTCGATCCCAGCGTGAACAGTACGATCAGCAGCATGGCGAGATTCCAAATGGCACCCTTGGGGCCTTTGGGTTTGTCCTCGCCGAGATACTTCTTTTTGTTGTTGAGAAGGAAGAACGCGATGTAGGCAATCGGAAGCATCACCCAGCAAATCGCACTCGTCCACGGCGCGACATAGGCACCCATCGTACTCCAGAGCAACACGCCGAACACGCCAACACACGGCGTGAGACAGGCGAGTTTATATTTCCAGCCTTCGGGCTTGAACTTCAGCGCCTCGGACCAGCAGAACCCGCAGCAAAGCATGTGCATCGTGATGCACGAGAGAAGCATCGCGCAGATGCCGAAGTCAAAGACGATCCGAGTGGCGACTGCGGGCATGCCCGCCTCAACGAACATAGCGCCCAACTCATCTGGACGAACCTGGGCGCCGGGGGCGACTTTGCCCTGGAAGGCGGTCGCAGCCGCGATGACCAGAAGCGACGTTGCAATGGTAAACGGCACGAGCATCCCGAACGCGAGGTCGAATCGCGCCAGGCCTCGGTGCTCGCGACCCCAGCCGCGCGAGAGCTGGGAATAGCCGAACAGGAACGTCATATTGATGCCCACCGATGCGCCGAGTGCGCCGATGACTTTTTCGATCCCCTTGGGGTCTTCTGGCAGGAAGTTCGGAATATAGCCTGAGAAAATCTGGCCCGCATCAAGTTTGCCCTTGATGCCGAACATAATGACCACGACGGCAAGGATTGCGACGATCATCCAGACCAGCGACTTGACGACGGTTTCGTAAATGCGGATGCCGCGGTGACCTTTGGAATATTGAAAAACGATCCAGATCGCGATGCACAACACGACGGCCCCGATCCCAAGCACCAGCCACGTATCGGCCGGGGTTCCCTGTTTGGGCATGGCCACGCCGGATGCCTTGAGAAGGTCTTTGCCCATGCCCGCGAGCAGGCCATATTGCGCGAAATGCCAGATCACCGTCGCGCCCAGCGAGGTGAGCACCCACGCCCACGCCAAAGCGGGACTGACGTGCTTGCGGACGGCTTCGAACGGACGTTCGCCCGTCGAGAGCGTTTGATAGCTCAGCGCCGAGAGCATCACCACGCCCATAATCATCCCCAGTGGTGCGACCCACAGCAGGCGATAGTCGTACGTCGCCAACAGCAGCGACGTAAACGCCGTGCCGCCGCCAAGGGTCATCGCGCTCTGCAAAAAGCCCGGGCCGGAAAGCTTGAGGTAGCCACCCCAGCGCCTGGGCAGCGGCTTGGTTTCGAGGTCGGCGAGGTACGCGCGTTCTGCGGCGAGTGGATCGGTGGCGGGTGCGGGTTGGTCAGTCATGTCTGGTCCTTACTCTGTGTGAATTTAGTAGCTGAACGACTTGCTCATGTCGAGGGTCGTCGCGGTTGTTTCGGCCTTGCCGGCGGAGTTGGCGATGTGCTCGGCGAGGTGTTTGTTATAGGTTTCGGCATCGACGGGCAGGCTGCACCACTCGTCCGTCCAGCCGCTGAGAATCATCGCGTTGACCAGCTGCATGCTCGCGAGGCCATCGCGGCCATCGACGAGTAGCGGAGAACCGGTGCGAAGATGAGTAACGAAGTCGGCCGTCACCAGCGCGTGCGCGGGTGTGCCTTCGGGATAGTCGACGACTGTTTTTTCGCATGCGGGCAATTCGAAGCCCGTCGGGTCGGAGGCGTTGTGGGCCCGCTCGGAGATGGCGTTTTTCCACAGCGTGATCGTGTCGTCCTCGACAACAATCTTCCCGAGATCGCCGTGAATCACCAGACGGCTTTCGCCGGGCGCTTCGCCGGTCGAGGCGATGAACGTCGCCGTCGTGCCCGAGTCATATTCCATATAGGCCGTGACGTCGTCCTCGACCTCGATGTCGTGATATTTTCCAAAGCCGCAAAACGCGCGCAGGCGCGTCGGCAGCCCGAACAGCCACTGCCACAGGTCGAGTTGGTGTGCGGATTGATTGATCGTCGCGCCGCCGCCCTCGCCTTCCCACGTTGCGCGCCAGCTGCTCGCGTCGTAATAGGCCTGCGTGCGATACCAGTTCGTCACGCTCCAGTGAATGCGCTTGATCGCGCCGAGGGTGTCCTCGTCGAGCAGGCGCTTGAGGGTTTGATACAGCCCGCTCGTGCGCCAGTGATACATCATGCTGAATGCGACGCCTGCCTCGTCGGCGGCATCGTTCATCGCGGCGACGGATGCGGGTTCCACGCCGGCGGGTTTTTCGCTGAGGACGGCCACGCCGGCCTGCATCGCTTCCATCGCGCACGCAGGGTGCGCCTTGTGCGGTGTGCAAATCAGCGCCGCGTCACACGCGCCCGCTGCATACATCTCCGCCGCCGAAGCGAACACGGCAATCTCGCCGCCGAGTTCTCGTGCGGCAGCCTGGCCGGGTTCATCAATCGACGACACCGCCGACAACACCGCGCCGGGCACTTCGCCCGCGAGCAAATAGCCCGCGTGGACGCGTGCGATCGACCCGAAGCCGACGATACCGATACGAATCACTTCTGGTTCACTCATGTCGTCGTGTCGCCTTTCTACTTCATGCGGGAGTTGCGGTCCGCGCCTTTTTTGCGAGGGTCATACTGGCCGAGTGTTTCGGGATGGTCCAGATCGCAGACCCAGACATTGCGGAACTTCACCTCTTGGCCGTGATCCTGCAACACCAGCGACTGATTGGACGCGTCCTCTTTGGGACCCGGGCCAGTATTTCCCGTGATGGCCGCATCGCGGTGAATCCATTGGCCGTTGAGCTTGGCGCTCACGCGGGCATTGGCGACTTTCTTCTTACCCTTGAATTTCGCGGGAATGAAGTAGATGTCATAGACCTGCCACTCGCCGGGTTTTTTCGCAGCATTGACGTCGGGTTTACGCTGGCGATAGATGCCGCCGCAGTACTGCGCTTCGGGCTTGAGGCCGGCGGTGTTGCAAATCTGCAACTCGTAGCGATCCTGAATGAAGATGCCCGAATTGCCCGATTTCTCGGGTGAGGTTTCCGTCGACTCCGGTGTGCAGAATTCGACATGAATCCGTTGCGCGCCGAATTTTTTCTTGCTGACCATGCTGCCAGTTTTTGGTTTCACGGTAGCGATGCCCGTCTTCGTATCCACGGTCCACTGCAGTTTGCCTTTTTGCTGGTTGGTCATCCATTTGGGCTTATAGCTGCTGACAGTCCACGCGTCGAGACCCTTGCCGGGTGCGATCAGAACCGTCGCGCCGCGCGGGGCAACCTTGCCCATCGAGTCAGCCGGCGCGTCCAACAGTGCGACGGTGTTGGTCGGGGCGAGTTCCATGATGCGCAGGTTGCGCCATTTGATGCTCATCGGAGTATTGTTCTTACCCACGCTGTGGACCTGCAGGCCGATGATGCCTTCTTTTTCATCCTTGTCGAACAGGTCCGCGACGGGCACGCCATTGAGATAGGTCCGGATCGAGTGGCCGATGCAGACGATGCGCACCTTGTTCCACTCGCCGGGCTTGTAGGCGGCCTGGGCCTTGGGGCATTCGACCGGGTTCAGCCAGCCGCGACTCGCTTCACCGAACACGCCCGCGCTCCACGCGCGACTCGACGGGTCGATTTCGCATTGGTAGCCATACACGCGGTCATCTTTTTCGCGAATCTTGCTGCGGAACTGCACGCCGCAGTTGAGGTGGTCGTGCGGGAAGTATTCATATTCGAGGGCAAAGTCCCCATATTCGCGGGTGGTGCAGAGGAACGTGTTGGGCGTCTTGGGGCGCGACGTGCCGACAATCGCACCATCTTCGACTTTGTAGTCCGCCTTGCCACCGTGGCGCTCCCAGCCCGTGAGGGTTTTGCCATCAAAGAGGCTGACCCATTTTTCGGTGACGGGTGCGGCCTGGTTAAGCTCTTCGATCTTTTTAGGCTCTTTGGCTTTTTTGGTCTTTTTGGTTTTTTTGACTGGAGCAGAAGATGTGGTAGAGGGGGCCGTGGAAAAAGCGGCGTCATTTCCCGCACTCGATTTCTTGGACGACTTCTTTTTGTTTTTGGACTTCTTCGGCTTGTTCTTTTTGTCGGCGGCCTTGATCGCGTCGGCGGCTTCCTTGGCGACGGCTTCGTCCTTGGCCAGCGTTTTCAGCATCGCAATCGATTCGCTGCAATAGCATTTTTTCAGGATGCTGATGGCCATGCGCTTTTCTTCCGGGCGGCTGCACTGAGGAAGAATCTTGCCGATCGTCGCGACATTGGACTTGGTCCCGCCGCGACGGGAATCAAGCTGCGTGTCCGCCAGCGTGAGATAGCCGCGCACCGCGAGAACTTTGTACGTCGCGTTCTTGGTGGAGGCTGCGAGCGTTTTCAGCTCGCCCATCGCTTCGACAGACTTCCAGCCGCACAGTGCGCGAGTGGCGGCGTCGGCAACGGCTTCGTCCTTGGAGGCCATCTGGGCCTTGACGGCCTTGAGGGCATCGCCCCCGCCGATCTGTGCCAACGCGGAGAGAAGTTCGCCTTGCGCCTTCGCCGATGCCTTAGGCATCGCAGCGACCAAGCCGGCCGTCTGAGCCGAGCCCTTACCCTTGACGGCGACGGCAACGACGACCTTGGTGACGGTCGATTTGGGATTCGCCAGCAGCGCATCAATCAATGCGGGAAGGTCTTTTTCGCCTGCCATCACAGGGACAGCGCTGGCAGCAGCCTTGACCGCGCTGGAGTTGGTGGGTTTCTTGAGCTGGGCAATCATCATCGGCAATGCCGCTTGGGCTCTGCGCCCAGCAAGAATCGCGATGAGTGATGCATCGGTTTCGGCCTTGGCGAGCAGTTCGTCTTCGACGCCGTCGGCATTGAGAGCCATCAACGCCTCCGCGGCCGTCTTGTTGCCTGCCTTGAATTCTTTGAGTAACCAGCCCAAGTCGGACAGGGCTCCGAATTGGCCAACGAATTCCATCGCCGCATCCCGGTCGCTCGAAGCGAGCTTGCCTTTGAGCGCCTCACAAACAACAGGCATGGCTGCGGGATCTTCACGGTCCAACAACAGCTGGAGCATCCCCGGTTCTGCCAACGCATTCTGCTTAATCAATGTCTCGCCAAACGCGATGGTGCAGGCCTTGCCCGCAGGCATCATGCCCAAAAGTGCTTTGGCGTACTTGTTGTCTTTTGCCACCTGAATCACTTGTCCAACCGAGGCAACTGGATCGGCCTTCAGCAAACACCGGAGCGCTGAATTCTTTTGACCCGTTGTTGCAGCCTCGCCCGCATACACCTTCTTGGCGAGCTTTGTGGCAAGTCCAGATTGGCCTTCTGCGGCGAGGTGCGCCGAGGCAATCAGCGTCGCGTCATTCAGCGTCGTCTGGAAGGCCTTGAAGCCTTGGATGCCGAGGAGATGCTCGCCAGCGGCTTTGTCGCCAATGTTGCCGAGGGCCGTCAGGCAGGCACGCATCAGGCTCGCGTCGCACGAATCACTATAGAGCGCAGCCTTGACCGCCGCGACAGCAGCAGGGCTGCGGCACAAACCGAGCGACTGAACGAGGCCCAGCTTGGTTTTGCCCTTAGCCTTGGGGAGTGCGGCAAGAAGGGCTTCTGCGGCCGAGGGTGCATCATAATTCTGCAGCACGCCACGGGCGTCATCGGTGAGCTTTGCATCGAGCAGCAGCGGCGCGACAACAGCGACGCTCTTCTCGGAAATCACGGACGGAAGCAGGCGGCGAAGAATGATGATCTTGCCGTCAACGGTCGCCTTGGGCGACTCAAGCGTCGCGAGAAGCTTGGCTTCCCAATTGGCACGGTCGGCGGGCTTGGTCTGCCAGATGGACTTTTCAATCGGTGTGAGAACCTTTTGTTGGTCCGGATTGAATTGGAACGATTCGAGTTTTGCAATCGGCTTGGCCGCGACAGCGAACGTCGTCGCCAGCAGGAGCAGCAGTATGGTATATTTTGTCTTCATGGGTATATCCTTATGAGAGGTCTATCGAAAAGGGGTCGAAGCTACAGCGGCAGTTCCCAGCCAGCGCGGTATGCGCGTTGCGTGAGGGCCTGTGCGGCGGGATCTTTGAGGAACGATTCCGTCTTGGGATCGAAGTTGACCGTCCGCCCGAGGCGTTCGGCGATCAGGCACAAGTGCCCCAGCGTCACCGAACGGTGCGCGGTTTCTGCTGGTGTGATGGTCTGCTTGCGAGACCGGATGCAGCTGGTCCAGTTGGCTTCGTGGTCGCTCGAATGGTACAATCGCGTTTCGCCCGGACCAATGACGGTCTTGAGCAACGCCTTATTCGACGCCGTGAGATCACTGCGAGAAACCTCCAGCCATTCGCCCTTGTCATTCCAGAACCGGCACCCCTTGGGCACCTGCTTGTCGTCACCAATTTCGACCTCAATGCCATCATCATATTCGAGGGTGTATTTGTATTGGATCGGCGTGTCGAAAAGGCCGTGCGTGGGATAGGTAATCTTGCCGGGGGTACACTTGCACGGGCCAGAATTGTCGCGGCCAAGGCCCCACTGAGCGATGTCGCCGTGGTGACCAATCCAGTCGAGCAGCTTGCCGCCGCCATAATCGCTGATCAGGCGCCAGGAATAGGTAACCTTCTCTTTGTAGTAGGGAGACCACGGCGCCGGGCCAAGCCACAAATCATAGTCCAAAGTCTTGGGAACCGCCTGCGGCTTGATGGGAGCCTTGTACTTGTCGTAGCTGCCCCAACCTGCGGGCAAGCCGATGGTAATCTTCGTGATCTTGCCCATGTGGCCATTGCGAACGAGCTCGCACGCATGGCGGAAACTCTTCTTGCTACGCTGCCAGCTGCCGGTCTGCCAAATCACACCATTGCGTTCGACGGCATTGACCAGTGCGCGGCCTTCTTTGATGTAGCGCGCGAACGGCTTTTCGCCATAGATGTCCTTGCCCGCATTGGCACAGGCAATACCGATCACGGCATGAAGGTGGTCCGGCGTGCCAATCATCACCGCGTCACAGGACGTCTTCGCGAGAAGCTCGCGGTAGTCCTGATAAACCTTGACGCCCTTTTGCCCCTGCTTGCCCTCAGCGTATCGCGCAAAGCTCTGGGCCTTAAGGAGGTCCGCATCACACGTCGCAACGACCTGAACACCTTTTTGGTTCATCAGGTTTTTCATATTCCCCACGCCACGGCCGCCCATGCCGATCCCCGCCAGTTCGATCCGCTCGCTGGGGGCATTGGCGCCAAATACACTGGAAGGAACAATCATCGGCAACGCTGCCGCGGCGGTGGCCGAGGTCAAAAACCGTCGGCGTGAAATCTTGGTATGCTGACTCATCAATCCAATCTCCTTGGGGTAAGCGCTCGACTCGAGGCCACGATAAAGTAGCTCCCAAAGCGAGGCGCGATAGGGGTCCATTGGTTTCTAGCTCTCCTGTGATCAACGCAGGAAGAAGCCATCTATTGAAGCGAATTTAGAAAATTTTGCAAGTACTATTTTCGTTTTTGAAAGAAAACACAGAATGAAGCCCTTCGGGGCCGCGATTTGTGGGTTTGAGAAAGAAATTCCCAAAAATTTGCAAAGAGCGGTTGACAATTTTCGCGCGGTAAGTATAATCCTCCTCCCGTCGCCAACCGTGGCGAACGAACGGGGCAGTAGCACAATTGGTTAGCGCACCGGCCTGTCACGCCGGAGGTTGCGGGTTCGAGTCCCGTCTGCCTCGTTTAAAAAAACCTTCCATTGGGAAGGTTTTTTTGTGTCTATGCGGAATTCGCGCAGTGCCTATTCGTATCGGAGTGCTGCGACGGGTTGTTTCCAGGCCGCGCGAAGGGCAGGAATCAGCGCGCCGAGCAGGCCCGCGAGAATCGCCCCGCCGACCACCCAAATCGCCGCGTTCCAGTCCATCGTGTTGGGAATCTCATTGAACAGGTGCGTCCGCCGCGTAAAGACCTGCAGGCCCAGCGCCGACTGCACCGCGTTGATGTTCGTCACCACGAGATAGGCCAGGCCCACGCCGATGGCTGACCCCGCCACGCCGATCGTCGACCCGAAGATGAAGAACAGCCCCGCCACGCCGGAATTCGACGCGCCGAGTGCCTTGAGCAACCCGATCTCGCGGGTCTTCTGCACCGTCATCATATAGAGGATCGCGAAAATCAGAACCACCGCCACCAGCGAAATCAGGATCAACGCGAAAATCGCGAGCATCCGCTGTTGCTGGAGCGGCTGAAGAACCTGCGCCTGTCGTTCGCGCCAAGTTTGCACGGTCGGCTTGGCTGCGGCCATCCCCGGATGTGATTGCATGAACTTCGCAAGGGTTTCGCGCACTTTCGCCGCGACGGCCTGGAGGTGTTCCTCGCTACCGTCACCGCTCACGCGCATGTGAATCTGGCTGCACCGCGCACGCGTAGGCACACTCGACGTGGGGTTCGCATCCATATAGCTCAGGGTCTGGAGCGTTTCAAACGGGACATAGATGAACAGTTTGTCGATGCTGAACACGCCCGACTCGTTTGCGTCGGTAATCTTGAACATGCGAATTTCCGGCGAGAAATCGGCCTTGCTGGGATTTCTCCCGGCCGGAAACACATACAGCGTCATCTGGTGGCCCGGGCCAATCCTACGGATCATCTCGCCCGAAGGACTCGGGAACGTCAAACTCGGAATTTCCGAACCGATAATCACCGAATACTCATCGGGGACCACCTCATATGCATCTTGCAAATCTTCGAGGTTCTCGCGCCGGTCATCAATCTCGGTCACACTGGCCTTGTTGGCGATGGCCTCGTCGAGGGCCTTTTGTGCCGCCGCAATCATGGGCAGCACGCGGTCCTGAGCCGCCAGTCGCCTGCGCGCTCCCAGCAATAGCGTGCTCGCATGATAACACTCCTCGCGGAACCGCGACTGGGCGGCCGTCAAGGTCAATTCCTTCCGCAAGAACAATCGCACCGCCATCCCGGGGTCTTTGCGAATCTCCTCACGCTCTTTGGCCGTCAGCAACTTAGTGAGCTGCGGAACGTCTTTGAGGATCGCATCGGCCATGATCTTCTGCTCGGCCTTGATCGCCGCGACGGTTTGCTTGGCCGTGGGATTGAACGTCGGCGCGTTGACTCCACGCTGAACCTTCAGGCCTTCGGCAAAGCTACTGACTTTCTCACGGCCCGGCAGGCGAATGCCCGCGACCTGGACATATTGACGAAATGTCGAATCGCCCTTGAGGCGCAACATGCCATAGCTGATGATGAATGGCTCTGCGGCGGCAACCTCGGCCACGCCCGTTTTCGCGTCGGTGACAGACTGGATAAACGCATCATAGTCGGGCATGCCGTTCGCGCCGGGCGCTTCGATGATGATCTCGCCGAAAAGTCCGCGCGCGGACGTTTCAAGCTTGTCGAGGAATCCCGAGAACAGGCTGATCACCGTCAGCGACAGGAACACACACAGCGCCACGCCCAACGACGAAAGGTGGGGCAGGAACTTGCTGAGCATGTAGCGGAGTGTCAGAAAGTATTTGTACATGGCCACATGCTAGCAACTTCCGGGCTGGGGAGCAAATGGATTGTGGCAATTCAAAGCACCGCGCGGATCATCCGGCCCAGTTTTTCGCGCGTCGAGTCCTCGCGCAGATCGCTTTCGGCCGTGTTCACCCGCAACAATTTCACCCCCGCCGGCGGCTGATAGTCCCAGTGCGCCTGACGGTGCGCGGCGAGAAATTCTTCGGTGTACCACGATTCAAACTCCCGCCCGCGTCCGGCGATCCGGTCGCAGAGGACCTCCAGCGGCGCGTCGAGATGAATCAGCACCCGAGGCCGCGTCACCAACCCCATCGTCGGTTCCAGCAGCGCTCGATAGATCGCCAGCTCCTGCGGCACGAGCTTCAGCCGGGCATACAACTCATCCTGACAAAACGCATAATCGCTCACCGCCAGGCCCTCGCGCGAGTCCCAGTGTTCCCGGGCCAACTGCCGAGCGCGCGTCATCAAAAAATAGACCTGCGACGGCAAGATCAAATCATTGCGCCCCCTGCAACTGTCGGCCAAATAGGGATTGCCCGCAAAATCTTCGAGGACCAACTCCGCGCCCAGCTCTTCGGCGAGGTGCTCTGCGAGAGTCGTCTTGCCCACGCCAATGGGCCCCATGATGCTGATCAATTTCGTCATGGCACCATCATACTCCGGCGCGGGAGGGATTGAAACGGAAAAGCCGATGCCCCTCGCGCAGAATTTCTGCGTAGCCTGTCGCGGAGCAAAAAACCGTCCGAAAATTTCCACTCCCTATTCATGCACCTCCCACGAACCTCGAAAAAAAGAGGACACACTTTTTGCGCATAGCATTGCGACATTCCTCCAAGAGTGAGGAGACCCCACTATGACATTTGAACTTGCACCCTTCCAGGATTCCACACTTCACGACGAGCATGTCCGTTGGCTGATCGATCAGCTTTCGCCCGCCCAGGAACCGCTCTACCGACGGCTGTGGAACTACTACCGAAACCCCATGACCCCCGCCCCCAGCGGCGAACAGGGCCGAGCCTATCGCCTTGCGCAGGAAGAAGGCCTTCCCCCGCGCATCACGGGCGAACCCGGCGCGGGCCCCAACGCAGGCCGCAAAGAAGTCGTCATCGAAAACGACATCGCATGGCGCGTGAACACTATGGTCGACTATCTCTTCGGCCGCGGTGTCACCCTTCGAAGTCGCGCCACCGACCCCGCTCGCGCCGAAGCCATCGAAGCAATCCTCGGCGCACTCCTGGCCGCCAACGGCTCGGAATTGCTCCTCGAAGAAATGGCCCTCTTCGCGAGTGTCTACGGATTTGTCGATGTCGCCCTGCGCGTCCCCGCCAACTTCGCAGAATCCATCCCCCCCAGCGACGACCCGCTCGAAACCGCCATCGCCGCCGCAGGAAACCTGCGCCTGGAACCCATCGAAGCGCCGCGTGTGATTCCGATCCTCGAATCGGACAACTACCGCCAGACTCGCTACTGGGTTCAGCGCTACTTCCGCTCGAGTACCGAGCCGACCAAATCCGGCGCGATCCGCCGACTGCTCAACCGCACACCCTCGTCGCCCAAGCCCACCGAGATCGTCGAGATCCTTTCGCCCTCCTGGTGGCAGCGCTACGAAAACCGCCGCCTCGTTGCCCAAGGCCCCAACGCCCTGGGGCGCCTGCCCATCGTCCACATCCAGAACATCGCCGCGCCCGGCAGTTATGCCGGCTTCAGCGACGTCGAGCCGATGATCCCGCTGCAGGACGAGCTCAACACACGCCTGTGCGACCGCGCCCACCGCGTGACGTATCAATCGTTCAAGATGTATCTCGGCAAGGGCATCGACGACTTCCTCGAACGCCCTGTCGGCCCGGGCCAAATGTGGGCCACCGGCAACCTCAACGCCAGCATCGAAGAGTTTGGCGCTGACGACGGCAGCCCTTCCGAAGACCTGCACATCGATCAAATTCGCCAGGGCCTCGACAAGCTCTCGGGCGTCACGCCCCTCGCTGCGGGCATTCTGCGCGGCCAAATCGGCAACCTCTCCAGCGCAACCGCCCTGCGTGTGATGCTCAGCGGCCTACTCAGCCGCACCGCCCGCAAGCGGCTGACCTTTGCGACCGGCCTGGGGGCATTGATGGAACTCGCGCTGGACTTCCTCGACCGAAGTAACCTCTTCGCCACCACGCCCGCCGAGCGAAAAATCGATGTCCTCTTCCCCGACCCGCTCCCCAACGACGAAACCCATCAACTCGAAAACGCCCGCCTCAAGCAGCAACTCGGCATCAGCCAGGACCGCATCCTCGCCGAATTGGGCTATGACCGCGCCAGCGTGGAGGACTCTGCCGAATGACCGATCCCAACGCCACTCCCCCGCCCGAGGCCACACTCGAAACCGTCCAAACCGACCTCGACGATATGACCTCCCAGCGCGACCAACTCGCTCAGCAACTTCTCGAACAGAGCAACCAACATCTGCTCGACACGGCCCTGCGCGAGGCCAAACCCATCGACCCCGAGACGTGCGAAACACTGCTCCGGGCGCGCATGGACTGCTCGGCCCCGCTCGACGCCCAAGCCACCCGCGACGCACTCGGCGCATTGCTCGACGACAAACCCTTCCTCAAGCCCGCCCCCGCGCCGCCGCTGGCTGCACCCCTGCCGCCAATGAGCGCCCCGGCTGCCAACCCCGTCGCCTCTGACCAGGTTCGCCTCGACGACACCGCCCGTCGCGCCGCCCAAAGCGGCAACCGTCGCGACCTCACGGCCTACCTGCGCCTGCGACGATCTCTGAAGTAACCGTTTTCTCACCCACGTTTTCATTTCTCGCCTGACCGTCAGGCGGACACAACGTATTCTGCTTCATTTCCCGAAAGGATCCGCCATGAGTTTTACAGGCAAAGCAACGTATTCCAGCGGAGCATCGCTCCAAGACCTCGCCGAAGATGTCTCTGACATCATCAGCATCGTCAGCCCCTACGAGACGCCCCTGCTCGACCATCTCGGCGACGCGCCCCGCGAAGCCACCAGCACCTATCACGAGTGGCTCGAAGACACCCTTCTGCCCAACAAAGATGTCATCGACCACGACAGCCTCGATGACGCATCCAAAGATACCACGTCGATCACCGTTGCCAACGGCGAGCGCTTCCGCGTCGGCGACCAAGTCCAGGCGGCCGGCTCCAAAGAGCTGATGTTCATCACGGCCGTGTCGAGCAACACGCTGACGATCCAGCGCGGCTATGGCAGCACGACCCCCCAAGAGCTGGCCGACACCGACACGCTGCACATTCTCGGCAACGCCGCACTCGAAGGGGACGACGCTCCGGCTGCACGGTTCACCAACCGCCAACGGCGCGGCAACTGGACCCAAATCTTCACCTCGGCCCTGCGCGTTTCCGGCAGCGACCTCGCCGTGCGCAAGCTCGCCGTGGCCGACGAGCTGGACTATCAGAAGCAGGAACGTCTGCGCGAATTGCTGCGCGACCTGGAGAACACCGTCCTCAACGGCACGTCCCCGGCCGCCAACCCCGAAGGCTCGTCCAGCGTGCGCCGCACGATGAAGGGCATCATTCCCTCGATCTCGACCAACGCGTTTGTGCCTGGGGCGAGCAGCTTCCCCTCCGACGCGGCCCTCACCGAGGCCCAGCTGAATCTCGCACTGCGATTGGTGTGGGAAAACGCGTCCAGCCGCATCGACACCATCGTCGTCAACGGTGCCCAGAAGCGCCGCATCAACAACTTCATCACGGCCTCGCGCGGCTACACCACCCAGGACGAAACCTACCGCGACATGGTGAGCATCTACGAAAGCGACTTCGGCGTCTGCCGTGTGCTGCTCTCGCGCAACGTGCCCACCGACACGGTCGTGCTGCTGGATTCCAGCCGCGTTGACGTTCTGCCGCTCGTTGGGCGCAGCTTCCACTACAAACCGCTCGCGTCCACGGGCGACTATGAAGCGGGCGAGCTGATCGGGGAATATTCCCTCGAATTCCGCAACGAGCTTGCCCACGGCATGATCACCGGCTTGAATGCCTAAGAGTTGTACTGTGTGTCGGCGCGGCCCGTTCGCGGGTCGCGCCGGCCGGTGATTTTCCGCGCATCGATTCTTCCCCCTCGACTCTTTCCCCCGAGGTTTCCCATGACTTTGTTCTGCACCGACCGCGATCTTTTGGCCCTTGAACCTCTCGTGTTCCTCCAGGGCTCTGCCTGCCAGCAATTTGCCGCCGGCGACGACGGCGCGCTTGCCGCAGGCGCGTTCACCAGTGCCTCGGCCAGCTTCGCCGCCAGCATTCTCCCGGGCATGGTCCTCACGACCAGCGCAACCATCCCCGCCGAGGGCACCTGCTGCGAAATTCTGTCCGTCGATTCCCCCACCGCCCTAAGCGTTTCCCTGTTGCGCACGTCCAGCACCGACGGCCCCGTCGCCCCGCCCGACGCAACCGGGCTTTCCTGGCGCGTGCGCACCTTTGCCGCGCACAGTACCGAAGCCTCCGCCGCTCTCGGCGAAGAGCTTCGCGCCCAAAGTGAAGTCGATTTCGACGCCGACGACTTTTCCCCCAGCGATCAACTCCGGCGGCTATGCGCCTTTCGTGCGCTGGCAGCGATCTTCCTTGGCCGCTGTCAAAAAGCCGCCCAGGACGACCTGAACTGGATCAAGGCCGAACACTATCGCGCCGAAGCGCGGCGCCTTCGGACCCAACTCACCCTCGTCACCGACACCGACGCCGACGCCCAACGCGACACGTCACGTTCGCTGGCCAACGTCCAACTTCGCCGGAGGTAATCATGCAACACGCAGCGACCATTCTCGATCACATCGTCGAAACTCTCCGGGCCATGGATGAGCTGGCGTGGGTCTCGTCCGGGCGCGAAGCCAACGACGGCGACACGCCCAACGCCTGCGTCATCGTCGAGGCCGTCAACGACGTCTCAACGAAACACTGCCGCGGACAAAAACAGCTCGAGCTAAGCGTTGAAATCCGTACCAGCGCCGACAACAAACTCGCCGCACGCGCCCGCGCGATGGACCTGGCCGAGCTCGTCAGCGAAACGCTGCTGGACGACCCCACCCGCGAAGGCCTCTGCGAAGACCTCCCCGCCGGCGACGCCACCGCCGTCCGTGCGATCCGCCTCGATGGCCCGCGCGCAACTCTGGATGTAGCCTGCCACTTCGACGATTCGGCCGACGCATGTGAGCTGCTGCTCGATGGCAATGCGCTGTTCTCGTCCGGCCCGGCGCGACTGGAGATTTCCAGCTGGGTCCACAAAACCCTCCGCCGCGGATTCCCCGGCCTCGATGGTGAGATGGTCATGCCCCTCGGCCGTCGCAGTCGCACCATCACCCAGCGCGGCACTCTCGCCGGGGCCACTCGCGCCAGTCTCGAAAGCCGCATCCAGGCCATCATCGCCTGCCAAACCCACCAACTTCATCAACTCACCGACGACACGCGCGTCTACGCCAATCTGCTTCTTGAGAGTTTCGCGCCCGGCGAAATCCGCCTCACCGCCAGCGGCTGCAATTGCAGCTACACCCTCGAATATCGGGAACTGGCATCATGACCGCCGAGGCAACCATTGTCTCTGTTCGTCCCGCCGCCCAGCCGGGCCAGTGGGCCCTGACGTTCGAGTCCAGCGCCGACGAAGCGTACCACCAGCTCTATCTCGATGGCGAGATCGCCGACGTCACCAACACACCCGCCCAGCGCACCTTCCTGTTTCGCGCCACCAGCGCACCCACCAGCGCCAGCGTCCGCGCCTGCAGCTGGGCTGATCGCCACCGCGCCGAATCCCTGCCCCCGCCCGACTGGCACCATCGCCATCGCGTAATGCGCCGCACCTGCCACCTGCCCGGCGAACGCGTCGAGCTTCTCTGCGACGACGGCCTCGGTGGGGACTATCGCCTGGCCGACTCCGCCACGATCTGGGACGAGACCCATCTGCACTGGGGCTTTGGCCAGGGCCAATTGGGCCGCGGCGGATTCGGTATCGACGGCGACCTCGCCCCGGGCTTTGGACGCGGAGCCTTCGGCGCGGGAGCATTCGGCTTCGACGCCGAAGAGATCTCCCTTCGCCTGTGCGCACCCCGTAGCGGCCTGCTGCGGATTCGGCTCCAAACGCGCAATGGCGATTCACTGTCCGAGCCCATTGATTCCACACTCGCCGCCCGCGTTGCCCCCGCGTCCCTTGCGGCGATTGCCCCGACGGCCTATGACCCTGCCACTCAGCACCTGACCCTGGAGGTTTCCCATGTCTGAACTGCTTCCCAGCGATGATTCGCTCAACGCCCTCTCGGGCACCACCGACGCCGACACCGGCGTGCCGTTTGTCGCGATCTATGAATCGCCATACTACACCAGCTTCTACCGCATGATCGCCCAGCTTCTTACCGTGGCGCGGCGAGCGGGCGACTTCCGCGTCTTCCAGGATGGCAGCGCAACCTTTGGAGTCCGCGCCGGTCGATTCACCAGCTCCGCCGGGGCCGTCGTTCTCTATGCCGGCAGCCAAACCCAGGCCCTCACCGACAACGCAGTCAACTCGATCTATCTCGACGACGCGGGCGAACTGACGGTCGAGACCTATGGCTTCCCCACCGCTGCGCATCTCCCGCTGGCCACGATCACCGTCACCTCGGGTAGCTACGATCTCGAAGACATCGTCGACTGCCGCGGCGCGTGTCTCTTCCGCGCACTGCCCGACGCAGTCTAGGAGAACCCGCCATGACATTCACCCTCGACATTGACCAATTGACCCTCGCCGACGCGCTTCATCTCGTCAGCCCGACCCCGCTTTCGACCGAGACCCACGGCGCACTGTTGCCCGCGCTTCTCGCCGAGCTTCCCCCCATCACCACCGACGCGGCCTACGATTTCCCCGCCGCCATGGAGGACCTGAACGTGCAACTTCTGCGAACCCATACTGCCGAGAACATGGACCTCTCCTCCGGCGATACCCTCGACAGCTACACTCCCTTCGCCTCGGCTGCGGGAGAAATCCAGATCGAACTCTTCGGCGAATTTTCCGCTGGCGACTGGACTGTGGACCTCTATCTCGACGCCGACACCACCCCCACGCTCAGCCAAATCGTGACCCTTCCGGCCGGGACGAGTGACTATCGTTTGCTCACGCGGCCGATCGCGCTCGGCCCTGCCGACAGCGTCCGCGTCGACCTCACCAACATCGCCGCGACGGACAACAGCTATACCGTGCGATGGTTCGACCGCACGCCCGCGACGGTCGCCGACCTGCAAACCGCGCTCGATGCCCAGGGGTATTCCGCAACCCGTGCTGCAACGCTGGACAACCTCGATGCGCCGGTCACTGCGGCCAAGCTCGCAGCCGACGGCCTGGACTCGATCTCCACGACCCTCACCGCCAAGCCCGCAAGCTTCCGCGAACAACTCGTCTGGCTGTTCCACCGCTTCGCCAGCAAGCTCGCCTTCGTGCGGACGGGGCAAACCGAAACCACCCAAAGCGCCGAGCTGACGGTCTACAACGAACTCGACGCGGCCGTGACCACCCAAAGCGTCACCGACGATGCCCTGCGCCAAGACGTCGCCGCCGCCGAAACCCCGGGAGCGTAATCATGCGGCTGCGCTTTCCCAACGGCCTGCTCGATGCGCCCGCCCTCACCGCCATCGCCACCGGCGGCCTGCGCGTGGGGATCGGGACCGGCGGATACATCCGCATCCGCGCGGGACACATCGGCGAACCGTTGTTGCCCGTGGCCACCGTCGCCGACGACGAAACGACCGTGTCCCTCCCGCTGGCGCTGGGGGCGAGCTATCGCATCCGCGCCAACCGCGTCTCGCCCGAGTTGATCGAGGACGGCACAATCCACGTCGAAACCCTCGTCGAACTCTCGGCCGTCGACTGGATCATCCGCCTGCCGCGCATCGAAGAACTCACCGCCGAACTGGACACTCCCTCGCAGGTCCATTTTCACGCGACGTGTCTCGACGGCCAACTGCCTCCCGAGCAGATCGAACTCTTCGCCGCCAACGGTGCGATCGACACAGGCAGCCCCGCCGCGATTGTCCCCTGGACTGCCGCGGGCGACTACAGCATTCCGCTGGACCTCGCGGGCATGACCACCCTCGCCGCTCGGGCTGTCCGCTCGGACAGCGCGGGGGAATTGACGGTCCATTCTCTCGCCGCCGCCGACCGCACGCCCTTGCCACCCACCCTTCTCCCCGAGGCCATATCATGACCCTCCTCCCCGCGTTTGCCAGCTCGTCCTCGCTCGCCATGCCCCTCGTCCCGCGCGTCTACGTCAACTCTCAACGTCGCTACGACCTCGTCGCGCTGGAGTGGACCGCCCTGGGCTCGCCCACCTTTGGCCGCGGGGAGCTAGCCGTCGCACCGCGCGGGCTCTGGGGAGACCTTACGCGATTCCTGCCGCCCATCGGCTCACACGTCCAACTGGTCTGCTCGATGGGGAATGCCGCTACATTCGAAACCATCGTCGACGAACATTCCCTTCGCCTCGACGAAGACGGCGAGACCGCCATCGCCATCCTCGCCCCGATCATCACCACCGCGCTGACCTCCACGCTCCTCGGCCGCCATCACCTCGCCGCAGACGGCCGCATCCTCCATCAGCGCTACGCGTCGCTGGCGTTCAACACCACCGACGAAACGCAATGCTCCACCGAACCGAACGCCCTGCGCCACGCGTGCTGCCTGTTCGACTCGTCCGACGACTCCCGCCCGTGGTCCGTCGGCGAAGCGCTGAATTATCTCTTCGCTCGCGACGAAGCCGCCAGCCTGGGAACCCCGTCCCGGGGCGAATTGCTGTCCCTTGCGGGCGACATCGAACTCGCGCCAACCACGCTCACCGGCAAGACGCTTTCCCAAGCCATCGAGAGCCTCGCCGCGCAAGCATCGCTGTCCATCGCGGGCGAAGGGATGACATTGCGATTCTATCGCCCCGGCCTCGACGGGCGATACTGCCGCGTCGAGCTTCAGCCAACCGGCGAGACCTTCGACCCCTCGCAAACCAATCTCGCCCGCGCGGCAGTGACGGTCTCCGCGCGCCCGGCCCAACCCTCCGTCTACGCCCTCGGCGCACCGCGCCGCTACGAATCGACCTTCACACTTTCGGCCGCCTGGGAAGACGACTCGCAACTCACCTACGCCCAGACCGTTCGAAGCCGCGGCGAACAGTGGGAGGCCCGGCGCGACCTGCTGCGCTATTGGATCCTCAACGAAGATGGCGCGGACAAATCCCTTCCCGCGTTCGACTGCTCGACGGTTCACGACGATTTCACCCTTTCGCGCATGCGCCAATTCCACCCGCCGCTCTTCGTCCCCGACGATGGAAGCCGTCCGAAGCTCCTCGTGGAATATCGCGCGGAATCCACAGACGAGTGGACGCCCTACCCCGGCAGCGTCGTCGCCAGTCGCGAACGATGTGCAATTCGCCTCGACGACGACGAACTTCCCGGTGACTACTTCCAAGCCGCCGCATCGGGCACGGCCGAGCTGCGCATCACCGCCGCCATCGATTCCGACGCCGTGCTCTCGGTCCACCTCGAAGGGGACCGCAATGCGCCAGACGTGATCCTCCAGCACAAACGCAACGCGCACTACGACGAAATCCTTGACTCGTCCAAACACCACGACCCCGCCATCGTTCGCGACGACACACCGAGACTCCGCCAGCTCGCCATCGCCGAGGCCGCACACACAACGCGACCCTCACGCGCCACTCTCGCGCTGGCGACCCTCGACCCGGCCTTTCGCACAGGAGACCTGGTCCCCCGCATCGGCGGCCGAGGACTCAGCTTGTCCTGCCGAGCCAACCGCGCCCCGGCCGTGGTCCGCGCGCACCACGACTTCGTCAACCAGCAAACCATCCTCGAACTCCAAGGCTGACCATGTCCCCCACACCGCACGATCTTCTCCAGGCGGCCGCCGCCGGCCGAGCCCGACTGGTCCGGATTACGGCACACGACGCCGACAATCGCTACACCGCCAAGCAACTCGAACTCGATGCCAACGAAGACCTCACCGAATCGGACGACACAATGGAGGTCTACAATCTCGCCGAGGCCGATACCGCCGGCGGCCAACTCCAAGCCGACCTCGACGCCATCGCAATCGACCTCGAAGGCCGATGGTTCATTTCTGTCTCGGCGCCGAAAACCGCCGTGGCCGCGCGAGTCGTCTCCCACCGCTATGACGCAGAATACACCCTTCAGCCACAGTGCGTCACCCCAGCGGGCACCTTCAGCGACGACACCGAAGCGGATGAAATCATCGCGATCAATCTTGCCGAACGCAACCTCGGCGATGGCGGCGCACTCGACGACGACGAAATCGTTCTCGCCGAAGCCCTCGACGCGTCGACCAGTTCGACCTCTGAGACCTGCTGGGCATTCGATCATCCCGTCTACGCCAAATACCGGGTAGACACATGAGCTATCTCCAACAAAACGAAACCGGCCGTCTTGACATCTCGCACCACGCCCGCGGAGAAGACCTCACCGAGATCTGCAGCGAACTCAACCGCCGACGCACGATCTATTTCACCGAGCCCGAACCCGTCCCGACACCGAGTGGACCTATTTCGTCTGACCCGCCCAACGACCTGCGCGACGACATCGAAACACTGCTTGCACCGCGCCAGGCCTATGGTCAGCAACGCTGGGTGTGGCCGCTGGCGGGAGCAGACGAGAACAAACCGCTCGTCGTCCACAGCACCTCGAACCCCGACGAGACCGGCCTGCTCCAACAAATCGGATCGACGGGATACGACTGGAAGCGCGCGCCGGCCGAAGGAGATTGGATCGACGCGGAAGACATGAACGAGTTGCGCCTTGCGCTCGAACACCTCTATCGCGTGCGGCACATCGCGGGGGTCTCCAACTTCGCAACGCTATCCGACGCCTCGCCAGACCTCTGCTTTTCGGGCATGATCGTCTACAACAATTCGGTGGACGGGGAGAGGCGCGCACTGGGATATTTCATCCTCCGCTATGGCCAGGACCCCAAGGGGATTACGCCGGGCGTGACAATATTGCCAAACTCGATCTTGGAAATTTTCGCCTATAACAGCTGCGTAGTTGATGTCTACCACATCCCGTCCGAGGTGCCCTATGACGGGACCTATCCGACGTGGAACAACCTGGATGCGTCAACGAGCTGGACGGGCGGGCTGGGTACGGGCGCGACGCTGCTTGGGCAAGTGACGTGCGCGTCGATGCAGCTGACACCGCTTTCCAACGCCGCGCTGATTTCGGCACTGCAACGCGTCGCCGACGACGGGGAACAATTCAACCTTTTGTTCGTCCCATCGGGGACGCACTCGAGCAAGGTTTCACTGAATTTGCAGCTGACGGTTTACTATGAACTCACCGACATCATCGAGGCACCCGCAGAATGAGTACACTGATTTCCAACCTCGCTACGTTTGGCCCGGCCGGGCTGATCGGGCTGCTGTGGCTGCTCGAACGGATGCTTACCCGTCGACGCGAAACCCAGCTCACCGCCGCCCTCCAGCGCATCCTCCGCGACGAGCAACGCCTGCGCACGCTCGCCGATGCCATCGCGCGCAACACCGCCGCGATCACACGATTCACCGCCAATCAAAACCAGCAGTCGCGCATCCTGCGCCACCTGCTCGAAGAACTTCACCACGGCCGGCTCACCCCCGGCCACTGAGAAAGGACCGCCCCATGATCGACTGGATTCAAACCAACTACAAAGACGTCTTCGCCATCGTCGGCACACTCTACATCGCCGCGCGCGGCGTGGTCGCTCTCACGCCCACCCCGGCCGACGACTCCGCGCTCGACACCGTTTCGGCCTGGCTGAAAACCATCGGCAACCTCTTCGGCCTCGACCTCACACAAGGCCGCGACGAGAAATAAGATTTCCTGTCCCCAATTTTTCGCGTGATCTACAAACAGGACTCTACGCCATGACTTCATATTTGAAATCCCTCGCGGCATTTCTCGGGACGGTTCTCGCAGCCATCGCCGCCAAACTCATTCCCGCGCTCGGCCGGGAGATCCGCCGCAATCATACCGTCCAGCAGAAAGGCAACGACCATGAAACGAATGCTACGCTCGATCAAGAGATTTGGACGACAGCGTCGCAGGCAAGAAACTCCAGCGCAACGACGGAAGCAAGCGCGCCGACAAATCACGACGCGAATCTTGCCTCTGGTGCTACCAGTTCTTCTGCTGGCGCTGGTCGCCGGCTGCGGGATGTTCCGCCCGACGATCACGCCGCATCCTGATGCGCCGATCCTGATCACCAACACGATCGGCCCGTTCCTCAAAGCCGCCGTCTACGACACATCGCGCAACGCCCTCGTCCCCGCCGGCTGGTTCTACCTCAGCAAATACGACGGCTGGACCCTCCACAAATTCGACTGGGAGAAGAGGATTAATTCCAAGCCTCCGGAAGACTAATAACACGAGGTCTATTTGAGGCAAGTCGAGGCGAATCGCAACAAATGAATAGCAAGGACTGTACTCCCTTGGCGATATTCCTTGTCTGCCTTGATTCGCGTGGCCTCCAGACGAATGGCACTTTTGAGTTTCTCAAGCGCCTCTATTTTTGGAGGGTTGCCAGGGTTGCTAAACCAATGTTTCTCAAAATCCTCCGGGATGTCGTCGATATTTGCCTGAATCCAGTCCATACCAAATTTGGTCAATGGATCAGATCGCAGGCGCTCCTCACGATTTGAAAAGAATGGTAGAGCGAATTGGCGAATTTCATCAACTATGGCTTGCAGGCATTTTTGAAATGAATCTACATTGGGATCGAACTTATACAGTTCGTCTTCCATCAATATTGATGAAGAGTCTTCACGGAGATTTGCCAAGCCAGTTCCACAACTAAGCCCCTCTCTAATGCCATACCCTTTATCCCACATTTCCTCCCACGACACCGCAACATCAACTTCGCAACATACCCCTTTTTGCGAGGCCTGTATGACGAGGAAGGAATACAAGAAAGGTTGAGCATCACGGCGAAACCAATATCCCGGCCTCCCCAGAGGAATATGGACAAAATCAGGAAAAGCGTCGGTAATTGCCTGAACAGTCATCCTTTTCATGGGAATTCGCTTTGGCTTAGAAGGGGTTTCTTTTGAAAAATCCGACTTGACCTCCTTCTTTTTGAACCATCCAAACATGATTGTCCCTTTCTCCCTGAAACAGGGGCTTGAAGATTTAATAATACGGAGAACGCATGCCATCCACAAGAGGAATTCACGCCGCAGAACTGCGGCGTTTTTTATTTTGATTTGGTGAAGATGGGCATCAGCCAGCTTGCGAGCATGGCCACGAGTGCGAGAAGATAGAGCGTGGCGGCGAGCGAGCCGGTTGCGGCCGTCGCACGCTGAAGCTGGGCGGGTAGCTGGGCTGCGGTGGTGACGATTGCGCCGAGTTCGGCGGCAAGGGCTTCGACACGTTGCGGCGCGGTCGAGAGCGTCTGGGCCTCGGGGACACATCCCGCCACGACCCCGGCCGACGCGACGACCCGGCCAGCGGAATTTTCCACGGTCACATGAACCCACTCCCCCGCAAGCGACGCGGGCAGAACAAATTTCGCCTCATAGCGGCCTGGCGCGGTTTGCGCGAAGTCGGCCGCGAGCGTTCCTGTGCGGGCGCGCAACGTCAGCTCGGTCATCACTACGGCCTTGTCGGTCGCGAGAATCGTCAGCGCAATGCGCCGTCCGTCACGTCGAGTCGAAAGGGCCAGCCGCGGGTCGCCCTGGGCAGGCGCGCATAGTGTCACCAGCTCGGCCAGTGCCTCGGCCGCGGGGGCAAGCGATTCGGGCGCGGGAGTCACCAGCGCCAACGTCGCGATACGTCGCCGACCGAAATTCCCCACCGCGCACAGCGGCTCGTCGCTGGCGGTCGCAAGGACCACGGCGTTTTTCTTCGCCCGGCACAGTCGGATCATCATCGACCGGGGCAACGCTGAAAGCGATTCCACAGATGCCGACGCCTTGGGCGATTCCGCGCTCGGCTGGATGCCCGGGCGCTCGGCCGCGATCACCGACGCAAAAAGCGCGTTGAGTGTTCGCGGCGATTTGAGAATCGACAACGTCGCGCCGAGGTGGTTGCACAGTCCCGCCAAGGACGAATCTGCACCCGCTTCGCCCAGTGCGGCGACGGCCAATTTCAGTTTCGCATCGCGGCAGCGTTTGGCCATGGCGGCCACGTCGAACTTCGCGGTGTCGAGATCGCTGAAGACGAGCACGAGGCGGGTCTTGCCGGACTCCCCCGGCGCGTCCAGTGCGAGTTTGAGCGCGGGAGCAATGTCGGTTTGGCCGGTGGGAGTCATCGTCGGGCGGAAGGTCGAAAGCTGATCGCCCCGGCCGACGAACACGTCCCGCGCAGTGGTATCGAATGCAATCACTCGCACGGAGTCGTCCTTGGTCAGGTGGCCGGACAAATTTCGCACTGCAGCAGTCGCCAGCCCAAACGGCGTGTGTCCGCCCGGCAATGGCGCGCCCATCGACGCCGACGCATCCAGCAACACCGTCACCGCCAGCGGCGTGCGCGACTGGGCATCGGGCACGAGCACAGAGAGCGGCGAGTCGGCCGCGTCCAGCAAAACCACGCCGCCCGTAGCATCCTTCAGCAGCGGGAGCGACTTTGGCCGCGCGAGCACCACCGACGCAGACAACACCTCCGCGCGCGACGGCGACGTCACGATCTCCCACTCGGTCAACTGCTTCGCGAGCAAGGTCGCCCACGCCGGGGCGGGGTCTGCGAGAATCGCCAACCGAGATCGTAGCGGAGCCAAAACCGCCTCACGACGATTGTTCGCCAGCGCATCACTCGGCGTAAGCTCGGCCCCGAATCGCGTCCCGGCCGCCGCCGGCACCCGCCGGGTGAATCGCGCGGGTTGGCGCGGGAGAAGCTTGAGCGTCTTGTCCAGCAGGACGGTCCCCGCGGGGGAGGTAAGAACGAGCCGACGCTGGCATATATGGTTCGCCTCCACCGTCGCCGCCAACTCCAGCTCACCGCCCGCGAGGCGGCTGGCTGCGAAGGCCGTGACGGCGGCATCGCGACGCGGCGTGCGCTGGGGAATAAAAAACACCGTCTTGCCGCTCGCGGCCAGTGCCCGCTTGAGTCGCGCAGTCGCGGGAGAAATGTCATCGTGCCATCGGCCATCGGTGCGAATCACCACCCCGGCGAGGTTCGGCAACTCGCTGGCGGCATAATCCAGAACGTCGCTCATCGCCGTGCGCGACGACGTCGACATCGGCCGAGACACATGGAGCATCTGGTCGAACCAAAGTCGCCGGAACGGACGATCTTCCATCGCAAGCGCATCCGCCGCGACCATCGACGCGGACGCATCCTCACACACCAACCATTCCAGCGCCGCTCCCTCTCGCGCCACGCGAGGACCCGCCAGCGCGGCCGTCAGCATCCCGGCCGCCAGCATCTGGCACACCACCGTCACGGCAGATTGACTCCGGGCCCGCCAGCGCGAACCATTCACCCACCACACAATCGCCCACGCCAACGGCGCAAGCCAAAGCAGCCACGAATTGTCCCACGACAGACTCATACCCAAAGCGTATCATGAACGGTGTTCAAACGGAACCACGAAAATCAGAATCTTCCCGCCGAGCTCGCTAGGGAATGATCGCTTCTTCTTTTTCCAGCCAAACCAACTCGTGAATTGTCTGGCCCTCGTATTTCACGACACATTTGAGCTCAACCAGTTTGGAGGTGCCCAGTGAATCCACCACGGCCGGGTTGCCCTCGGTTCGGCGCGACAGCGTCACCGTCTGCGACCAACCAGTATGATCGGAAAGGACCGTCGGCGAAGTCGGATTACTCATATCCGGCGCGGACACGGGCGGGGAAAACACCTCCCCATGGAGATCCCAAATCGATTTATATGCCCCGGACGCATAGAGGTGGCGCTGGCGAGCTTTGAGGTAGCCGCTCCATTCTTTGATCTCGTTGGCGAGATAGGTCGCCTTGGTCATCGTTCGATTTTTTTCAATCATGACCAACATATTCGGATAGATCTGCAGCAACGGCAAAAGCACCGTGGCCAGCAACACCGTTGCAACCATCACTTCCACCAGCGTAAACCCGGATTTTTGTTTGGTGTGTTTCATGATCTGTCTCCTGGGTTACCCCTTCGCCATAATTTTCTGCATCGTGAAGATCGGGGTGATGATACTCAGAGCGATAAAACCAACCACGCCACCCATGAAGCAAATCATGAGCGGTTCGATCATCCCTGTGACCATTTTGATGCGCGCCTTGAGTTCCACTTCGTAATATTCCGAAATGTCCGACAAGACTTCGCCCAAACGGCCAGATTCTTCCCCGGCTGCAATCATTTGAATCACGCTTTTCGGCATCAGCGTGGATCCTTGGAGTTCCTGGACAATCTTTCCGCCTTCACGAACGGTATCGCTGACCTTCTTCCAGAGATTCTGGTAGTTGATGTTGCCCGACAAATCGCACGTGAGTTTCAGCGCGTCAAGAATCGGAACGCCCGCATTGATCAGCTCACCGAACGCCTGCAGGCCGCGCGTGATATACAACGCCCGAAGCATTTTGCTGAAAACCGGCACGCGCAAAACAAATTTGTGCCACGCGATGCGCCCGCCTGGTGTTTTGATAAACACGATAAATCCCACCACAAGGATGATCGCACCCAAGATCAAAATATACCATTGATTGACCATGAAGTCGGACAGCGCCATCA
Source organism: Phycisphaerales bacterium (assembly GCA_018644725.1). GTDB lineage: Bacteria > Planctomycetota > Phycisphaerae > SM23-33 > SM23-33 > JABGPZ01. The sequence continues at coordinate 7,287 of JABGPZ010000060.1, read as the reverse complement.
GAAATCGGGTTGGACCGGGAAGGCGATCTTCCTTGCCTTCGAATACGGCGAGGAACTTCGGCAAGACCCACGTCAGCAAGAACACCAGTGCGCCAATCGACAGGAAGAAAAGCACCACCGGATAGGCCATCGCGCTGCGAACCATGCGACGGGTTTCATCCTGCTGTTCGAGATACGAGCAAATCCGCCCGAGCATGTGCGCGAAATTCCCGGAGAGTTCCGACGCGCGCACCATATTGACGTACATGGCGTTGAACACGTTGGGATGCTTGGCCAGCGCCGCCGAAAAACTTTGGCCCGCTTCCACGTCCGTACGAACTTGGTCGAGGATCGCTTTGAAGCGCTGATTGGATTGCTGTTCAGCGATCCCCTCGATGGCATCACGAATGCTGATGCCCGCTTTGATCATCACCGCAAGCTGCTTGCTGAATGCGAGGACATCTTTGAGGCCGGGGGCAGACTCGATACGAATATTGTTCAGTTTGGCCAAGCCGCCAGTGACTTCCACTTCGTTTACGCGAAGGACATAGCCCTTCCCGCGAAACTGTGCAGCCGCTTCGGTCGGATTCTCGGCCGTAACGATCTCAGTTGTGACCTGATTGGAATCTCTGGCATCTTGAAGTTCTACTTCAAATTTGGGCATAAACCGCTCCTTGATGGAACATTCACGGGCCAATGGACACCGTCTGGCGACACCGCCCCCGAACGTCCCCCATCATGTTTTCTGATACTCAATTATAACGCCGCGTCAAGACATGTCAACTCTGGGTTTGCTCCCGAGAGCATTCTTCGATACAATAGTTGCCTGTGAAGCGCCCGCTTTGTGGCAAATCACACCTCCGATGCACGAAAGGCGTATCATGCGACTGGTTCTCGACATTCTCTATTTTTTCGGCCTGCTGCTGGCGACGCCAATGATCCTCTGGCGCATGATCCGTCACGGCCGCTATCGTACGCACATTGCCGAACGATTGCTTGGGCGCGTGCCTCGTATTGCCCACGACGGCCCGGTGGTCTGGGTCCATGCCGTGAGCCTTGGCGAGACCAACGCGTCGCTGCTCTTGGCGAAAGAATTGCGCACGCAGATCCCCAACGTGCACCTGGTGATTTCGTCCACGACCGACACCGGCCTCGCCGCAGCGGTCCGTCTGTATGGCGACGCGCAGGACGCGACGGTGATTCAATGGCCGCTGGATTTCAGCCTGGCCGTCGCGACCGCACTCGGACGCATTCGCCCCAATACCGTGGTGATGATGGAAGGTGAAGCGTGGCCGAATTTTCTCTCCGCCTGCCAGCGCCGCCGCATCCCCACGATGATCGTCAACGCACGCATCAGCCCCAACAAGGGCTACCCGCGCTACAAAAAACTCGGCCCCATCGCGCCGTGGCTATTCAACAAACTCACGCGCATCGGCTGTCAAACCCAAGCCTATGCCGACCTGTTCGCCTCTCTCGGTGTGCGCGAAGACAAACTCTGCGTCACTGGCATGCTGAAATATGACGCGACCAGCACCGATGGCGAAATCAAAGGGGCCGAGGACATCGTACGCGCTCTGGGCGTCGCTGGACAGCGGCTGGTCGTCGCGGGCGGAACCGGCCCGGGCGAAGAAGAAATTCTGCTGGACCTGTGGAACAATACCCTGCAGGACAAGTTCCCCGATGCGACGCTCGTGCTCGTCCCGCGCAAACCCGAACGCTTCGACGAAGTCGCGCGCCTGATCGAATCGCGCGGCTATGCCCTTCGCCGCCGGAGCGAGTTGCCCAACGGCTCGACTGCGCCCGCCACCGATTCCCGCACCGTCATTTTGGTCGACGTGATGGGCGAACTCAAAACACTGTACTCTCTGGCGAGCGCGATTTTCGTCGGCCGGTCCATGGTGCCGATGGGCGGCAGCGACATGATCGAAGCCGCCGCGCTGGGCAAGCCAACCTGCTTCGGGCCGCACACCTTCAACTTCCCCCAGGCCGACGACCTCGCCGAACACGGCTGCGTCCGCGTTCAAACCGCCGAAGCGCTTGACACCTTCCTGCGCGAAACTCTCGCCGACCCCGTCGCCGCACAAGCTGCAGCCAACGGCGCGAGAGAATTTGTCCTCGCCCAGCAAGGCGCCTCCGCGCACAACGTAGAAATGATTTGCGATCTTCTGAAACAAACCTAGCGCGTCCACCATAAGAAAACCAAATTAATCTGTTTTCTCGCCGCCAGTTGCCTATAATTTCGTGTGCAGCCAAATGTAGGCGAAGTTGTCTACATTGATGTAACCAAATGGCTTGCGGAAGAAATCGGCCTTGACACCATAAAGGAGACGCGATGTTTTGTTATCAATGCGAACAAACGGCACAAGGAACGGGCTGTACGAAAGTCGGCGTCTGTGGCAAATCCCCCGAGGCTGCCGCGTTGCAAGATCTTCTCGTCGAGATGACCAAAGAGCTTTCCGCCGTCGCCAATCCGCTCCGCCACGATGGCTGGGACGACCCGGCCGTCAACAACTGGCTGATCGACGCGCTGTTTACCACCGTCACGAATGTGAACTTCGATACCGTGCGACTCGAACAGCTTCTGCGCGAAGGCGCAACGGTGCTGACTGCATTGTGCGCCAAAGCCTCGACCACGACCCCGCTGGCGACCCTGCCCGCGACGACGGGCGAGCTGCTTGCGCTGGCGGATGCGTACAGCGTGTCCGCGCGACGCGAGGCGTTGGGCGACGATGTCGCGGGCCTGCAGGAATTGCTGGTCTACGGCCTGAAGGGCACCGCCGCCTATGTGCACCACGCGCGCGTTCTCGGCCAAGAAGACCCCGACGTCTACACCTTCTTCTATGAAGCGCTGGCGTTTTTGACCTCCGACGGCAGCACCGATGTTGACGCGCTGGTGGGTACGAACCTGCGCTGTGGCGAGGTGAACTTCCGCGTGATGGAACTGCTGGACACCGCCAACACCGGCCTCTATGGCAACCCCGAACCAACAAGCGTGAAGGTCACCGCCACCGCCGGCAAGGCCATCCTCGTCTCCGGGCACGATCTGGGCGACCTCGCCGCGCTGCTGGAACAAACCGAGGGCAAAGGCATCAACATCTATACTCACGGCGAAATGCTGCCGTGCCACGCCTATCCCGAACTGAAAAAATATCCGCACCTCGTCGGGAACTATGGCGGCGCGTGGCAAGATCAGAAAAAAGAATTCGACGCCTTCCCCGGCGCGATCTTGATGACAACCAACTGCATCCAGCAGCCCCGTGATAGCTATCTCGGGCGAATCTTCACCTGCGGGCTGGTCGCCTTCCCGGGCGCGGCGCACATTGACGGGCGCGACTTTGCACCGGTGATTGAAGCTGCCCTTGCCGCCGACGGTTTCGCCGAAACCGAAGAGCCGAAAGAAATCACCGTCGGCTTCGGACACCAGGCCGTGCTGTCGGTCGCGCCGGCAGTCATCGACGCAGTCAAGTCCGGCGCCCTTCGCCACTTCTTCCTCATCGGCGGCTGCGATGGCGCAAAACCAGGCCGCAACTACTATACCGAACTCGCTGAGGCCGTCCCGCAAGACTGCGCGATCCTCACCCTCGCGTGCGGCAAATACCGCTTCAACAAACTGGACTTCGGCGACATCGGCGGCATCCCGCGCCTGCTCGATATCGGCCAATGCAACGACGCCTACTCCGCGATCCGCATCGCACTCGCACTCGCCGAAGCGTTCGAATGCGGCGTGAACGAATTGCCGCTGAGCCTGGTGCTAAGCTGGTACGAACAAAAGGCCGTCTGCATCCTGCTGACGCTGCTGGCGCTGGGTGTGAAGAACATTCGCATCGGCCCGTCGCTGCCGGCGTTTGTCTCCCCGACCGTCCTCGGCGTGCTCGTGGACACCTTCGGCCTCACGCCGGTCTCCACCCCCGAAAAAGATCTCAAAGCAATGCTAGGAAACTAGCGCTCCACCACTGCACAAAAAAGCCCGACCATTTGGCCGGGCTTTTTTTATTGGTGTGGATCTCTCCTGCTATTCTTCATCGAGTGCGGCGCGGAGGGCGTAGGCGAATTGGCCGATGCGGAACGGCTTTCGGACGAACTGCTTCGCGCCGAGAGAGAGCATCTCCTCGATGCGGTCATCGTGGGCGAAGCCCGAGGCCATCACGACCTTCACGGCAGGATTGATCTCGTGCAATTCGCCAAACGTTTCACGGCCACTGAGGACCGGCATGATCATGTCCAAAACCACCAGATCGATGGTCTCTATATTGTCTCGATAAAGTTCCACGCCCCGCCGGCCATTTTCCGCCAGCAACACTGTATACCCCATATCCGACAAAATTGACCACGCCATATTGCGGATCATCGGCTCGTCGTCGATCAACAGAATTGTTTCACCACCCCCTTTGGGCTCTCCAGGATGAACGACGGGAGCGATCGGAACGGCATTGTCGCTGACGGGCAGATAAATGTGGAACTCGCTGCCTGTGCCTTCTTCGGAATAGACGCAAATCGCGCCATGATGGGACGTGACCACCCCGTGGATCGACGCGAGGCCCAGGCCCGTGCCTTCGCCGGTGGGCTTGGTGGTGAAGAACGGATCGAAAATATGCGGCAACACCTCGGCCGAAATCCCGCAACCCGTATCGCGCACCGACAACAACAAATAGTCGCCCGGCGCGACATCAAATTCGCTGATCCGGCAATAGGCCTCGTTGAGAGTGATGTTCTCGGTGTGGATCACGAACTCGCCGCCATGTGGCATTACGTCGCGCGCGTTGATCGCAAGATTCAGGATCATGCTCTGGAGTTGGGTCGGATCGCCAACCACGCTCGACACCGACGCGGTGAGGTCGCTACGGATTGAAATGCTCTTGTCCATCGTCGTGCGCAACAACTGTTCCGACTCGCTGATGATCTCGTGGAGGTCGATCGCCGAAGAGAGGATCTTGCCCTTGCGAGCAAAGTTCAATAGCTGCGACACCAAGTCGGCCGCACGGTCGCAACTGGAAATGATGCTCGATAGATAGCTCTGGGGCATGCTCTCTTTGGGTATCTCATTGACCAGCAACTCGGCATGGCCCATGATCCCCGCGAGAATGTTGTTGAAATCGTGCGCTACCCCGCCGGCAAGCTGGCCAATCGATTCCATCTTTTGCGAATGGTTCAACCGCTCTTGGAGCAAGTGCTGTTCGGTGACATCCTGGAAGACCATCACCACGCCGAGAATCTCGCCGTCGTCGTTGCGAATGGGCGCGGCCGAGTCGGCAATGTGATATTCCGTGCCTCGTTTGGAAATCAGCACGGTATGGTTCGCCAAACCCTGAATCTGTCCCGTTGCCAGCACCAGCGCCACGGGATTGTCCACGCGCTTGCGGCTATCACAATTGATAATGTGGAACACCTCTTCGAGCGGTTGGCCTTTGGCATCGTCGAGATCCCAGCCCGTAAGATCCAGCGCGATCTGATTCATCCTTGAGACACATCCGTTTGTGTCTGTCGCAATCACCGCGTCGCCGATGGATTCAAGGGTGATGCGCAGATTCTCTTCGCTTTCGCGCAGAGTCCGCATCATGCGATATTCCTCGGTCATGTCGTGGGCAACCACCTGGATAAAGACCTCACCCTGGACATCAATCGCGCCAAGGCGCACAAGAACTTCCACTTTCTCGCCCGTGTCCAAGCGCTTGAGGGTCCACTCAAACGGCGGCACGTCCTGCTCGGCTGCCAACGCATCGAGCGCATCAACACGCTGGCGGGTCTCCTTCGGGTTCCCCTGAGGATCATAGGTAATGTCTACGGGGTGCTTCCCGAGAAGTCCCTCGCGCCCAGTCGCGCCCAGCAAAGAAATCATGTTCTGATTGCAATCTACAAACTCACCCGAGAGGCGTATCAGACCGCGCGCATCATTGGAAAACTCGAACATGTGCCGATAGCGCAATTCTTTCTCTTCGATTTCACGACTCGCGCGTGCAAGTCGGCGCCGGCTGACAATCAGCGAAATAATAATGATCGCCTCGAGAATCAATCCCAGGATTCCGGCGCAGATAACATACCAATATCGTTCCCACAAGGTGGGCAAAGGCAAATTGCGGACCACACTTCCCTTGGGCAACGCCTCATGCGAAACTCCCCAGCGTTGGAGTTGGTCATAGCAGAAGAGATAGGTATTCTCCAATTTGCCCCAGGTCTTTTTCGGCGCGAGAGGCGTTCCTTTGAGAACGGCAATGGCCATCCGTGCGGCCTGGGCACCATGGTCATATCCGCGAGCAACCTGTCCGCCTACTGCCCCCGAGAGAACAACCGTCTCGGTCAGGCAATACACAGGAAACGGGGCCGCCAATATAATCTCCTTGTGGCGCTTTTCTGCGGACCGATATGCAAGATTTCGGTCCACAACAAAATTTGTCAATATCCCAATGCTGTCTCGAGGCAATGTCGGCACGAGCGTGTCGACCTCCTCGTGGGTATAGTTGCCATCGATGTGTTTCCATTCCAAGGCCGGAACGTCCTTTTGAATTTTCAGCATCGCCCGCTCGACATGCCCGCGATAGGCCTGTCCTGTTTTTGTTTTTCCGCTGAAAAGATAAACCTGTTTGGCATTGGGGTGCAACTGAAGGGCCAGGCGAATCGTGTTTTCCTCATCGCTGACCTGAAGCACTCCATCAAAATTCGTCAATGTCGCTTGATATCGTTTGGGCAATTCCGGATTATTCACTCCACTGAACAGAAGCGGCTTGGGGCCAAATATTTCATCCCGATACTGTGCAAGAAAATCGAAGGCATTGTCATCGGTCGCGATAATCACATCCACCGGATTGGATTTATATTTCGCTTTCAGCAAATCCCGAAAAGCCAGCCTGTATTCATCATTCCCCGGCGAATTGCGCTTCGTGTCATAATTTTCAATCAGCAATTCCGAATGAGGATAGTGCTGATGAAATACCTCCTGAACCCCACGCATTACGCTATCCGCCCATTGATAGCCTTGATGATAACTGTTCAACACCAACACGCGACGGGGAGAGGAATGGGCCGCTTCGTCTTTCCCATACACCGGCCCGCCCATCAGGGCGACACTCACAAAAACCAGGAAAAAGATCATCCACCGCATGGATCGCAATTGTTGCATTCTGTCTCCTTATAGTGCCCCTCGATTGTCTCTTCACCAGAAAAGTAAGTCGGAGCAGAACGATCTTACACCAAACGCATCTATATGGGCAATCATTCTTTTGCGCGAAATAACGACTTTTTCTTCCGATTTGGGTTGCGGCGGATTCAAGTCTCTAACGTGACAACGTGATTCGTTAGAGTGCGGGGCTATCC
>JABGPZ010000042.1:1207-19624 GCA_018644725.1 Phycisphaerales bacterium | reverse complement strand
AAGAGACACCCGCGCCAAACAATCCCGAATTTACAGAAACAAATTTACACTACCATTATTTTATCTCAGCATGCTCAAGGAGTAGAACTGATTACTTTACAATTATAAATAAGCAAATTGTGTTTGTAAACATACCTGAGCCCACATGATGAACTCGCCAAAACACGGCCAATTTCGAGGTCGATCTTGTTACACGCGGTTGTGTTCAGAGAGGTAGCGGATTTTTTCGAAGGCTTCCTTTTCGATCTGGCGGACGCGTTCTTTGCTGATGCCGATGCGGCGGGATAACTCTTTGAGGGTCTCGGGTTTGGCATAGCCCTGAAGGCCGAAGTGGCCGATGACGATTTTCCGCTCGCGCTCGGTGAGGTGGGAGAGGATTGCTTCGACGCGTTCGCGCACCTCCAGCGGGGTGTCGCGTTCGGGATCAAATTCGGCGAGCCCGGCCGACGCATCAAGCATTTCCTCGTGGCCGGTGGAGAAGTGTTCGAGCTGGCCTCGTTCGCGCGGGAGTTGACGCGAAAAATGGCGCACGATGGACCACGTCGCGTAGGTGCTGAATCGGAAGCCCCGCGAGTAGTCAAACTTTTCGACCGTGCGCATCAGCGTCATGTTGCCTTCGGAGATGAGTTCGTGGAACGTCAACGGCCCGCTGATGTAGCGCTTGGCGATCGAGACGACCAAGCGAAGGTTGGAGTTGGTGATTCGATTTTTGATTTCCTTCGCGCGCAAGAGGTGGCCTTCGATGCGGAAGAGCAATTCCGCGTCTGGGTGGTAGGGATCGAGCTGGGCGCGCATTTCACTGGCGAGGTGCTTGTGGAGATTGTAGCGGCGGAAGAGGTCTTTTTCTTCTTTGGGCTTGAGCAGGTCGGAATAGTACAGATCGCGGATGTAGGGCGTGATGTCGTCGCCGTCGCGCGTGCGGCCATGGGTGTGGGGCGCGGGCGATGGGGGATTGACCGGCTCATTGGCGTGCAAAAATTGCTCTTCGGCATCGGGGAGGGCGAATTCCTCGCTGGGGATGTACGCGAGATCCATCTTGAGGAGTTTGTCGCACCAGACACGAAGAACAAGTTTTCGGACCATGTCTTCGCTGAACCCGGAGTCGCCGGCGATACTTTCGATGGTCGCCCCGGTCATGAACGAAGAATGGAGCTTCTCCTCGAGACACGTCATTCGTTTCACATACACATTCATCATAAGCCCCTTTCTGCAATAGGTCTCTAGATTTCATACTAGCAGAGAAATTTCGATGTGCAAGGGAAATTAGTAATAATGGAAAAAGATTATTCGAGAGTTTTCTTAAAAAGGCTTGGTTTTCGCACCCAGAGAGTTCTAAAATTCGACTAATGGAGGGTAGGGGATATCAGAAATTGCCCTGTTTACGGGCATGATTGTGTGCTGGTGTATGGGACCGTTTGGCTTTTTAGAAGAGTCGAGTATGAGGGAAAGTTTAAAAAAGGGTCCCGAAGGTTTGTCGCCTTGGGACCGTGTTTCGTTCTCGGAAGAGTGGAGTATGCAGGAAAGTTTAGAAATTATCGACGATGGTCATTTCGAGGTCGGCGATCAGTTTGAGGTCGTCTTCGGTGGATTGGCCAGCGGTGGTGAGATAGTTTCCGGTCATGATGCTCGTGCCGCCCGCCTGGAAGAGCAGAGGTTGGAGGCTGCGGAGGCAGGCTTCGCGGCCGCCGGCGACTTTGAGGTCTGCAGTGGGCATTGCCAGGCGGAACAGGGCGATGATGGTGAGACACTCGAGGGGCTGGAGCTTGGGCTGTTCGCCCAGCGCGGTGCCTTCCATGGGGTTGAGGAAGTTGATCGGGACGGTGTCGGCCATGACGTCATCGCGGACGGCGAGAGCGAGATCGATGCGGTCTTCCCAGGTTTCGCCCAGGCCGAACAGCCCGCCGCAGCAGAGGTTCAGGCCCGCTTCGCGAGCGAGCTTGAGGGTGGCGAGTTTTTCGTCGTAGGTGTGTTTGGTGACGACGTTGGGGAAGAATCGCCGGGAGGTTTCGAGATTGCAGTGGTACCGGTCGACGTTGGATTCCACGAGGCGCTGGACTTTGTTTTCGTCGAGAAGTCCGAGGGAGGCGCAGACATGGATGGGCGCGTCACAGTCGTTGGCGGCCTCGATGACTTTGTCGAGGTCTCCCTGTGAGGGGGTTCGCCCCGAGTTGACGATGCCGATTCGCGCCGAGCCGATGTAGGCCGCGTCGCGGAAGGCCTGAAGAATTTCGTCTTTGGGTGTGTGGGTCGTGGGGATCACGCCCGGCGCGCCTGGCCCGGATTGGGCGCACCATTTGCAGTCTTCACTGCACCCGCCGAGACGGCCGGGGACAATGCTGCAGAAGCGCACCTTGTTGGCGAAATTGGCTTTGCGGATCTGGTGCGCCTGATGGATCAGATCCCACGGGCCATTGTCCACCGCATCGCGTGCGAGTGAAATCAAGTCCGGGCGGTCGAGCAACTCTCCCTGGAGCACTCGCCGCCCGGCTATGGTACAGATGGTTTCGTTCATGATATTATTTGAAGAGACGACCGAGGTCGACTGGGTTCTTGGCCATGACCACGCCGCCTTTGTTGCGGATGTTCTGGCGGAAGTAGGCCATTTTTTTGGTGAGGGTATCGGTGATGATCAGCATTTCATCGTCCGTGCCAATTTTCAGAGTGGCTTGGGCGTATCGGACACCGGGGAAGGCCGCGCCTGCGCCGCTGGCGTGTGCGCTGGAATTGGTGTCGCTCGAGAAGAGCATGCCGCCGAGGACGACTGCGGAGATCACGAGCATGAGAATGACGAGTGTATCTTGTTTCATGGTGTTCTCCTTGGGTTAGCGCAGCCGGAAGGCCGAGTTGAGGTTGGATTGGCCTACGCGAACCAGTTGTTTGACATTGGCGTCCCAGGCAAACGCGACCATGCCGCCCGACGCCGCATCGGTGATATAGAGGACTTCTTTGTCCGTGCCATATTCCCCGGTGGTGAGGAGAAATTGCGTCGTGGGGTAGCCTGTGATGGTTCGGCTGGATTGGGCCTCTGCAGTGGGCAGGGTGGTGTTGGCCAAGCATACGAGCATGCCCAGGTTCACCACTGCCAGCAGGGCGATGAGTTGTGTTTTCCAATGCTTCATAGTTCATCTCCCGAAATAAGGGTGACAGGCAACATCGGTTGCCCAAGAGTGTGAATTGAGTTGGTGGATCAGCGCGCTTCGAGGCGGAAGCTTTTCAGCAGCGGCAGCAAGGCACCGACGAGGAAGAGGAACAGGATCGCCCAGGTCCGCATGGGACCGTTGGCGGTAAGTTCCTGTGGCTGATAGTCGGTGAGGTCCGTAGCAGCCTTGGTCGCGGTTTCTGCAGCGACAAGAACGGAGGAGGAGCCAAGTGCGACGATGATCGGGATGAGTCGTTTGAGTTTCATGATTGAATTATAGCTATTGGGTAAACGGAATTGCAACACTTGGATTGCAAAGTATCGAAAAAACTCAACTTGCCCGTTGCGCGGTTATAGGAAATCGGCGACATCTTGGGCGAGACTGCAGAAGGTATGCGGCGACACCGAGAGCGTTCCCCATCGTTCGCTACGGGTGTGCGCTTCGGCGAGATAGGCCTCGAGGTCGACGGCCATAAAGGCGTACCATCGGCCACGGAACCAGTGCAATTCGTCAAACGGGCATCGTTGCGGCGGGCCCTGAATCCAATAGGCGAAGACCAGCAGTGGCGAAAAATCCCGCCCAAAGACATCCGCCCACTGCGAAAGGGAGTCGGCGTCGTCGAGGGTGATCCAGTTTTCCCACGCACGGAGATGTTCGCGTCGGCCGGGGAGGGTGTCGGGAAATTTCCGTCCCTTGACGTCCACCAGAAGATTGACCGACGATTCGCTGTAGACCACGAAGTCAAAATTTTTCAGCGCGACCCGGCCGTGGAGAGCTTTGCGCGCTTCGTCGACGGCGACATACGCCAGAGTTCGGGATCGAAGATAATCCTCGAATGCAACTTCATAATGATTGTTGCGCTTTGTCATTCGGTCTCATATGGATGTACACAGCATCGGCAGAAGAGTTTCTCCTGCGCAATTTCAGTATAGCAAACTTCGCACGGCCAAACTAGCCCAGACTCGAAAGAAATTCGCTTTGGGTCATGGAGGTCTGGCTGCCCGTGGCGAAGGTCTTGATTGAGAGGGAGTCGGGAGCGTCGAGGTCGGCCTGTTCGATGAGGACCACGGATCGTGCCCCTCGGCGGTTGGCTTCTTTGAGTTGTTTGCCCACGCCCGCGCGTTTGAAGCTGTAGTCGCACGCCAAGCCGCGCTCGCGCAGTGTCCCCACGAGGGTGAGCATCGCCTCGGCGGTGTTTTCGCCCGCGTCGATGACGAAGATGTCCAGCGACGGGGATTGCAGGTCGGCGGGAAGTTTCCCTTTTTCGTCGAGCAGGATTCCGAGGACCACGTCGCCCATCCCAAAGCCCGTCGCGCCCGCAGCAGGGCCGCCGACGAGCTGGAGAAGGTTGTCATAGCGTCCGCCGCCCGCGACGGCGCGTTCGCCCGCCGCGAGAGCTTCGTAGACCACGCCCGTGTAATAGGCCAGCCCGCGGACGATGTGGAAATCGAAGCGGATGTAGTCCGCCACGCCCATCGTCGTGAGGATGTCCCACAGGCGTTGGAGATTTTCGGCGTGCTCGTCGATGCCTTCGATGGAGGCGAGTTGTTGGATGGCCTGCTCGGAGGGGCAGTCCATAAAGGTCGTGATATTCTGGATTTGCTCGGCGGAGAGCCCGAGGTCGGTCATCATGGTTTCGAATGCTTCGGCCGGGATTTTCGGCTTTTTGTCCAGTGCGAGGAACGCTTTGTCCATGGCCTCTTCGGCCACGCCATATTGGGTGAGCATCGCCGAAACCGCCGGGCGCAGACCGATGTGAATCTGGATGTCGGCGGGGGTGAGCTTGACCTCGCGCAGGAAATCGATCAGCGTGTAGATGCATTCGGCGTCGGCCTGGATCGACTCTTCGCCGACGATGTCGATGTTCCACTGGAAAAATTCGCGCAGCCGTCCACGTTGGGGACGCTCGGCGCGGAACAGACGAGGGACGGCAAACCATTTAATCGGCCGGGGCAGCGCATTGATTTTCGCGCCGACCATTCGCGCGAGCGACGGCGTGAGTTCGGGCCGCATCGCGATGTTGCGCCCGCCGCGGTCGGTGAAGCTGAAAAGCTGCTCGGCAATCTCTTCCCCGCTTTTGACGGTGAACAGCGAGAGATTTTCCAGGATCGGCGCGTCATATTCTTCGAACCCATTGCGGAGCGAGACCCGCCGCCACGTGTCTATAATGTAGTTGCGCAGGCGCATCGTCTCGGGGTAGAAGTCGCGCGTTCCTTTGATGGCTTGGAATTTCATGACGTGCCCTTGGGGTTGGGAGTCTTGGGACGGATGAGTTTGAGTTTCCCCAGCGAGTGGAGCCGCTGGGTCATTTCCTCGGTGGAGACCTCTTCGTGTTTGGCGCGTTGGCGAACCATCTCCTGCTCGTATTCTTCCCGGCCGAGGGTTTCGACGACGTATGCGTCGAGCTCTTCGGGCGTGTGGAATTCCTTCTGATACCCGTAGCCGTGTACGGTGTCCTCGCAGGTCTCGTCGGTGTATTTGCGACACAGCAAAGGACGATCATTATAGATCGTGCAGGCGTAGTTCTCGTCGAGGAATTGGCAGCGATTGAGCACCTGCATGTACCAGTCGCCGTCTTCATCAATGTGGACGTTGACGTTCTCGTGACAGAGATACCACCGCACGTCCTCGAATTCGTCATACTCTTTGGGCGTGTCAATTTGCAGGCAAAAATAGCTGCAACATTTTCCTTTGCATTCTTTGCAACGGTCCAGATCACTGATGGCCGGGGTTTGGGGCATGCGGCGCGCTCCTTTCAAAAAGCGAGATTGGCATTATTATACGGATTTTTGGAATTTGGTAAAGACTTGTCTTGGGTTGCGCGACCGGGACGTCAAATTTTGTTACTCCAAAAGCAGGGCGGTTTCACGAGTTGCCAGCGTTTCGGCCAAGGCGGTTGGTGTCTGGCAGTCCAGAAGCGAGTGGACCACGCCCGGTTCGTGAAGCATTCGAAACAGGCGCAAGAGCAGGTGGATCTGGGCGGTTTCCTCCTTCACGCAGAGCAGGAAAAACAGATGGCTCATGTCGCCGCGCGGGCTGCCAAACGCCAGGCCTGAGTGGTGAATTCCCACGGCGAGGAAGGTTTCGGCGATGTCGTAGGGGACGGGATGGCTGGGGTGAGGAAAGGCCACAGGCGGCAGCAATTCCGTGACGCATTCTTCGCTGCGGTCGTGGATTTCGTGGATTAAGTCCTCTTTTGCCCAGACCTTATGATTTTCATCCGCACGAGTGACAAGCTCCTGGATCACACTTCGGCGCGTCTTGGCCGCCAAAGCCGGGATGCACAGCGATGAATTCAGCAGTGGCGTAATCAGTTCCCGCGCTGGATCGAGGCCATGGTGTGCGCAGATCCCCGCCTCAATGGCGCAGATCGTTTTTCGGTCAAAGCTCGCCAGAGAGGCCCAAACCCATGCATCGAGGGCGCTTTTTCGGAAGAGAAACTCCCCGTCACCGATTTTGCGTGCGGAGAACGCATCCCGGCTGACCAGGCGAAGCAGATGCTTCTTGTCGGTCGCGAGATAGGCGCATGCCTGCGGGATGGTGAGCTGGGTATGGGGCATGGGTGTGGTGGTGTCAGACGCCAGCGGATTGCAGCGTTGAGAGTGGAGATTTCATTTCGCACAACTCCTTGCTTCGCAAGGGGATTGGCCGCACTGTACTACTATTTATGTTGTACCGTGCTTTGAAGATTCTGCAAGCGTTTTCTCTTTGGGAGGAAGTTTTTTCCCCTGGAATGGAAAGAACCTTGGAATTTTACCGACAAACGTTTGACTCCATCGGGGAAAATCGCTACAGTGAAATTGGAAGCTGGTACAACCTCCAATGAAATAAGGAGATTACAATGGCAAACACCTCTTCAATTCTTCGGAAATGTATTCCCCCGTTCCTGATGGCTCTTGCTCCTGGGCTGATTGTTATTCTCCTGATTGCCGCCGGACAGCGGAACCTTCAGGCCCTTGCGATGGCTGCGACAGGCCTTGTGGCGTGTTTGGTGGGCTTTAGTGTTCTCGGCCGCGGCAGTGGACGCAGCCAGGAGCAGACCGACGAACTGGTGATGCAACTTGAGCAGATGGAAACCTTTCTGAAGCGCCAATGTACCGAGATGGAAAAAATGTCCTCGATGCTGATGCTCACCGATCAGGCCAAACGAATGATCTATCACGAGAATGAGATGGAAGCGATTCGCGAGGCCGTCAACGTCCAGCTGCTCCACCAGAACCCCGCCGGCGCTCTGGCGTTGGTCGATCAAATTGAAACGCAGATGGGACTGAAAGCAGAGGCCGCAGAAATTCGCAACGAAATCGAACGATTCCAGAGGGCGACCATCGACGAACAGATCGACGGCGCAATCGCCCGCATTCAGGGCCTGGTCGACAATCGCAATTGGCCCCGCGCCCAGCGCGAAGCCCGACGTCTGGCGACGATTTTCCCTGACAATGCAAAAATCAAGACGCTCCCCAACCGCATTAAGAGCGAGTGGAATTCGCACAAAGGCCACCTCCTCAAGAGCTACGGGGAGGCGTGTAAGGTCAACGACGTCGAGCGCAGTATCGAGCTTCTCCGCGAATTGGACAAGTATCTCACCGCCGAAGAGGCCGCCGCATTGCGGGACTCGGCGAAAGATGTCTTCAAGAAGAAGCTGCACAATTTCGGCGTCCAGTTCGCCATCGCTGTCGCCGAGCAGGATTGGCAACAGGCCATCAATACAGGCCGCGAAATCATGAAGGAATTTCCCAACACCCGCATGGCCCGCGAAGTCCGCGAGAAAATCCCGCTCCTCAAGCGCTATCTGGAAATCGTCCAGAATGGCGGCGAGCCGCCTGTGGAAGTTTGACCCAATCGTCTCTGCCGGGTGCCCTTGTGACGCCCGGCTTTTTTTCACCGTCCACCGTTTCGGAGATCTGCCTTGGAATTCGACCTCATCGCACAAACCGACTTCGCGTCCCTCGAACCCTATGAGCAGTTTATCACCTCGCTCATGGCTGCGGGAGCTCTGGTCTTCTTCGGCTGGTTGATCCTCTCGATCCGCGACCGCTTTGCCGCGTTTCGTCTGCCGACCACCCCGCGAGGGGAATTGCTGATCGCACCACTGGTGTTGGTGGCCTTTCTCGGGCCGCAAGTCATTGCCGCGTTTGCCGTGATTGCCAACCTGCTCCCCGAGCCTGGGAGCTCGAGCGAGTCGGCCATCTATTTCACCCTCATGGTTCAGGTCACGCAGATCCTGCTTATTGTTTTCCTGATTGCCCACACGTTTCGCGACGGAATATGGGGCTGTCTGCCTCGCACACCGCGAGAGATCACCAGCGACGCCAGCCGCGCCGTTGTAACTTGGCTGTGGGTGATTCCGCCCGTCTTTGGGCTCCTCATCCTGGTCGAAACGCTCTTGAAGAACAATGGAATCGAAATTCCCGTTCATGGGCTCATCAAAAAAATGCGAGCCATGGATCAGCGCGGGCAATTTCTCATCGTTGTGTCTGCGGTGGTCCTTGCGCCCATTGCCGAAGAGCTGTTTTACCGCGGCATTCTTCAGACGTACCTGCGTCGCTGGGTCAGCCCGTGGGCGGCGATCTTCATCGCCACGCCAATATTTATCATTGGGCATTATGGCCTGTTCCACGCATGGCCGTCCTATCTGGTTCTTTCGGTGGCGCTGGGGTATTGCTATGAACGCAGCGGCCGAATTGCCGCGCCGATCCTAGTTCATATGCTGTTCAATGCGGTGACCATGGTCAACCTGCTCCTGTTCGATGCGCCCGTGTCATAGCGCACCTCGATGGACATAAAAAAACGCCCGAGACTCCAAAGAGTGCCGGGCGTTTTTTAATGATGGAGTGATGCTTATTCAGCGTCCTCGGCCGGTGCTTCCGGTGCGTCGGCCTCTTCGGTAGGGGCCTCGGCGGGGGCATCGGCAGCCTGTGCGTCCTCGGTCGAGGTCGCGTCTTCGGCGGGTTCTTCGGGTTCGTCCGGGAGCGAAATCCGAGCGACATCAATCAGCTTGTCGTCGGTCTTGAGCGACAGCAGTCGCACGCCCTGGGTGGCACGGCCGATGGTATTGATGCCGTCGACGGTGATGCGGACGACCTTGCCGTTGATTGTGATCATCATCAGGTCGTCGGTTTCGAGAACCGACTTGACCGCGACGACCGGGCCATTGCGGTCGGACGTCTTGATGTTGATGATCCCGCTGCCGCCGCGCGACTGGACGCGGTATTCGTCGAAGTTGGTCCGCTTGCCATAGCCATTTTCGCAGGCCGTCAGCAGCGTCGCTTCGGGATTGACGATCACCATGCCAACGACGGTGTCATCGCCCTTGAGGCGAATCCCGCGCACACCAGCGGCCGTACGGCCCATCTCGCGTGCATCGGCCTCGGGGAAGCGCACCGACTTGCCGGCAGCCGTCGCGAGAAGAATCTCGTTGCTGCCGTTGGTAAGTGCGACGCCGATGACCTGGTCGTTGTCCTTGAGGCCCGTGGCGATCAGCCCGCCCTTGCGGACGTTGCCATAGGCGCTCAGAGGCGTCTTTTTGATCTGGCCGTTGCGCGTGGCCGTGACCAGTGAGCGCCCGGAGTCGAATTCGCGCACGTTAATGACCGCACAGATTTTTTCGCCCGCTTCCATTTGCAGAAGGTTGACGATGGCGCGGCCCTTGCTGATGCGGCTGAGGGCGGGGATGTCATAGACCTTCAGCCAGTGCATTCGACCGGTGTTCAGGAAGAACAGCAGGTAGTCGTGCGTCGAGGCGATGAAGATTTGATCGATGAAGTCGCCTTCTTTGGACTCGCCGCCCTTGATGCCCTGGCCGCCGCGCCCTTGGGTGCGATAGGTGTCCAGCGGCAGGCGCTTGATGTAGCCTTCGTGCGACAGCGTGACCACGACGTCTTCTTCGGCGATCAGGTCTTCGATGTCGAAGTCGCCTGTCGGCGCGGCAAGTTCGGTCCGGCGAGGGTTGGAATATTTGGCCTTCATTTCGTACATGTCTTCGCGGATCACGTCCAGAAGGAGCGACTCTTCGCGGAGAATGGCTTCGTGGCCTTCGATTTCTTCGGCGACCTTGGCATAGTCGTTGGCGAGTTTCTCAATTTCCAGGCCCGTCAGGCGACGCAGCTGCATGTTGAGAATTTGCTCGGCCTGGACATTGGTCAGCTGTTGAGGGGTGGCCGTGCGCGCGAGGAACGATTCGGGCAGCAATTGACGCACTGCCGCGTCTTCGATCATCGACAGTTCCAGTGCCATCAATCGTCCGCGAGCAGTGTCCACGTCCGGCGAGGTTTTGATCAGCTCGATGATCCGGTCGATGTCGGCCACCGCGAGAATGAGTCCTTCGAGGATGTGCGCGCGTTGACGGGCGCGGCGAAGCAGGAACGCCGTCCGGCGACGGATGACCTCTTTGCGGTGCTCGATGAAGTAGGCCAGGATTTCCCGCAGGCCCAGCGTCCGCGGCGCGCGGTTGACCAGCGCGATGTTGATGATGCTGAAGGTGATCTGCAGGGGGGTGTATTTGTAGAGCTGGTTGATGACGACGTCGGGCTCGGACCCTTTTTTGAGGTCGACGACGATGCGCATCCCTTTGCGGTCGGAGTGGTCCTGGACGTCGGTGATGTCGAGGATTTTTCCGTCTTTGACCTTGTTGGCGATGGATTCGATGATCGTCGATTTGAGGACCTGGTAGGGGATCTCGGTGACGATGACCTGCACCTTGCCGCTGCGGGTGGTTTCGGTGTGGATTTTGGCGCGCAGGCACAGTCGGCCGCGGCCTGTTTTATAGCCTTCCAGAATCCCGCGCTTGCCACAGATGATCCCGCCGGTGGGGAAGTCCGGACCTTGGATGAATTCCATCAGGTCTTCGAGGCTTGCGTCGGGATTGTCGATCAGGTGCAGCAGCGCGTCGCAGACTTCGGTGGGGTTGTGTGGCGGCATGGAGGTGGCCATCCCCACGGCGATCCCCTGCGAGCCGTTGACCAGCAGGTTCGGGAATTTCGCCGGAAGCACGCACGGTTCGTTGCGCGTGTCGTCGTAGTTCGGCTGGGTGTCGACGGTGTCGAGATTCAAATCGTGGAGCATTTCCGTCGCAACGGCATGCATCCGCGCCTCGGTATACCGCATCGCCGCCGGCGGGTCGCCGTCGATCGAGCCGAAGTTCCCCTGCGGGTCGATCAGCGGGCTGCGCGTGTTCCAGGGCTGGCCCATCCGCACGAGCGTGGGATAGATACACGCCTCGCCGTGGGGGTGGTAGTTGCCCGAGGTGTCACCGGCGATTTTTGCACATTTACGGTGCTTGCTGCGCGGGCCGAGATTCAGGTCGTTCATCGCCACCAGCACGCGACGCTGGGAAGGCTTGAGCCCATCGCGGACGTCCGGCAGAGCGCGGTCCATGATCGTGCTCATCGCGTAGGTGAGATAGCTGCCGCGCATCTCGTTCTCGATGGGAAGATCGACGATTACCTCACCAGTGGGGGCAACTTCGATGGGGGTTTCGTCTTCGAGTTCGGTCTCGGCAACGTCGTCAATGTCGGGGTCTTGGGGGCTATCGATCACGTGGTCGACTCCATTTTCGCTGTGCTGACATGGTGTCAGCGGGGTCGGTTTTTGCCCGGAGAATTCCGTTCCATCCGAGCAGAAAAACTTGGTCGTGTATTATCGCAAAAATGACCTCAAAAGTACAGTCTTCGCCCCGGTTTTTCGGGGGAAAAATCGAGTCTTGCAATTGGCGCGCAGGTCCGTATGATCGAGAGAATGGAACACGGAATTACACGACTGGCGCCTTCACCGACCGGCGCATTGCATTTGGGCAATGCGAGGACGTTTGTGGTCAATTGGCTCCTCGCCCGTCAGCGCGGTTGGCGGGTGCTGTACCGTCTCGAAGACCTCGACACCGCCCGCACCAAGCCCGGAAGCGCCGAGGCGACCGAGTCGATTCTTCGCTGGCTGGGGCTGGACTGGGACGACACCCAGCCACGCCAATCGACGCGCACCGAGGCCTATCTTGAGGCCCTGTCAGCACTTCGTGAATCCTCCCACGTCTATCCCTGCATTTGCAGCCGCAAAGACATCGCGCTCGCCGCGAGCGCACCGCACGTCGAGGACGGCGTGGTGTGCTATCCCGGGACGTGTCGCGGCCGATTCGCGACGGCGGACGAGGCCCAGGCACAGGCAGGGCGTTTGCCCGCGTGGCGCTTTGATGCCGGAGAGAGTTCCGTTCCCTGTTTCGACCAATTTGCGGGCGAGCAAACATTCTACCTTCCCCGCATCGGTGGCGATTTTGTGGTCTACCGCAACGAAAATATTCCCGGCTATCAATTGGCCGTCGTCGTTGACGACCACGCCGGCGGTGTCAATCGCATTGTTCGCGGCGACGATCTGCTCGATTCCACCGCGCGGCAAACTCTTCTGCGCGGGGCTCTGGGCTACACCGAGGCCGTGGAGTATTATCATCTGCCGCTGGTCCTCGACGAAGAAGGGAACCGCCTGGCCAAGCGGCGCGATGACATTCGCCTTGAGGATTTGCGCGCGAGCGGTGTCGCGCCCGAGGCCGTTCTGGGCGTACTGGCCTATTGGTGTGGCAGTCAGGATGCCCCCGAACCGATGTCACTTACGGAGTGGCTGGCGAAATTTGACATTGAGACTCTGCCGGCTGATCCCGTGAACCTTACTCCGTCGCTGTTGGCGAAATTGGCCCGGTAGCCTTGGGCGTCTTGGTCGGAAGACGATAGACTCGCGGGCGGATCAGCAGCATCGTCTCGTAGGGCATTCCTTTTTTCTGCATCGTGAAGAAGTGGTTGCCTATGCTGGTGGGTCGGCGCGCGTCGAGGCCTGGGCCGACGAGCAAAAAGTCGCCCGAGGGGATTTTGGTTTGGGTCAATAGCGGCAGGAACGGGAAATATTTGTGCTGGGAGACCTGCCGCGGTGCGCCGTGATCGGTAACAAAAACGACTTCGGTGCGGGTCGATCGAATCTGCGGCAGGAAATCCAGATGGATCGTCGTGCGGTCGTTCGGGTCAAGCGAGCAGCTGGTGGTGAAAATATTGTCCCCGGGGGGATAGTCCTCGCCGCGAAGGGTTTGGTCGTTGCGATAGGTGAAGATGGTCTGGGTTTGATTGTCGGCTTTGATGGTCACGGGTGCGGGCATGGCGCTGTGAATCTGAAGATTGAATACTTTTTTCTCCATGCCCTTCATCGCTTCGAGTTGTTTGAGAATCGCACTCCAGTTTTCGGCCGAGGCCTTTCCAATCCGCATGCCATTGCGGCTGAGCGTCGCACCCGCGGCAAGGAAATCGGTCTCGTCAAAGTGGCTCCAAAGCGCCTCCCCGCCCGATGCGACGTTGGCGGGCATCTCGATAATGACAATCTGCATGTGGACCATGTAGCGCAGGCGTGGGTCGTTGACGATTGCTTTGGGCGGATCGAGGTCGCGAAGGAATTTGACGTCGGGGTCTTTCGGTCCAGGCGTTGGCGGCTTGGGCTGGGGCTCCCAAGGCGGACGCCAATCGTCCGGGCAGCCGGCAAGGCCGACGGCGAGAAGGAGCGTCAGGATGCGCTGGGTGAATTTCATTCGATGGCGTTCAGTGCCGCGTGGGCGGCGGCGAGGGTGGCTTGGATGTCGGCATCGCTGTGGGCGGCCGAAACGAAGCAGGCTTCAAATTGGCTCGGCGGCAGGAAGATGCCCGCCTCGAACATGGCTTGGAAATAGCGCCCGAATGCGTCCGTGTCGCAGGCCGTCGCGCTGGCATAGTTTGTCGGGGGTGCCGGGGAGAAGAACAGGCACACCATCGAACCGACGCGCTGGGTGCAGGCGCGGTTGGCGAATGGGGAGTCGGCTATGGCTGCGGCGAGCCCCGCTTCGAGGGCGGCGGATTTGGCTTCGAGGGCGGCATAGAAATTCGCGTCGGCGGCGATGGCATCCATCGTGGCGATCCCGCAGGCCATGGCCGCAGGGTTGCCGCTGAGCGTGCCAGCTTGATAGACGCTGCCGACGGGCGCGAGGTGGTCCA
The DNA here is from genome assembly GCA_018644725.1 of Phycisphaerales bacterium. GTDB lineage: Bacteria > Planctomycetota > Phycisphaerae > SM23-33 > SM23-33 > JABGPZ01. The sequence continues at coordinate 5,496 of JABGPZ010000042.1, read as the reverse complement.
TGATGGTTCTGCGGCCGACGACGGCGCCCACGGGCATGCCGCCACCGATGACTTTGCCGAACGTCGAGAGGTCTGGCTCGATGCCGTAGAGGACCTGTGCGCCGCCCCATGCGACGCGGAAGCCGGTCATCACTTCGTCGAAAATCAGCAGCGCGCCATGGGCGGATGTGAGGTCTCGCAATGATTGGAGGAACTGGCTGGCGGGGGGGATCACGCCCATGTTGCCCGCGACGGGTTCGACGATGACGGCCGCGATTTGGTCTGGGAATTCCGCAAACGCCGCTTCAACGGCGGCGGCATCGTTGTAGTCCAGTAGGATCGTGTCGTTTGTCGCGCCCGCAGGCACGCCCGGGCTCGATGGCACGCCGAGGGTCGTCGCGCCGCTACCGGCGGAAACCAGAAGCGCGTCGGAGTGGCCGTGATAGCAGCCGATGAATTTGACGATTTTGTCGCGGCCGGTCGCTCCGCGTGCCAGGCGGACCGCCGTCATCACCGCTTCCGTGCCGGAGTTGGTGAAGCGAATTTTTTCCGCAGCGGGGACCGCCGCGAGAACGCGTTCGGCAAGTTCAATTTCGCCGACCGTCGACGCGCCAAAGCTCGTGCCGGTCATCGCGGACGCTTGGACGGCTTTGACGACGGCCGGGTGGGCATGGCCGAGGATCGCCGGGCCATAGCTCGCGACGTAGTCAATGTAGTCGTTGCCGTCGACGTCGGTGATCGTCGAGCCCGACGCGCGGGAAACGAACGGCGCGTTGCCGCCGACGGCCGAATAGGCGCGTACGGGCGAATTGACGCCCCCGACGAGACTGTCGCAGGCGCGCGCGAAGGCGGCCTCGGATTGACTGTGTGATCGTGTCATTTATTTTGCAATCAGGTTGACCAGCCGCCCGGGGACGACGATGGTCTTGACGATGGCTTTGCCTTCGAGGTGCGCGGCGACTTTGGCATCGGCCTGAACCGCGGCAAGGATCGTCGCTTCGTCGGCATCTGCGGCCACCGACACTTTGCCACGCATTTTTCCGCAGACCTGCACCGCCAGCTCGACGGTGTCGTCGGTGAGCATCGCCTCGTCAAACGACGGGAACGGCTCGTAGGCCATCGATTCGCCGTGGCCGAGGATGCTCCACAGTTCTTCGGCGAGGTGCGGCGCGAACGGCGCGAGGATCAGCACGAACCGCTCGGCTTGGCTTTGGCCGATGGCCCCATTCTTGAACACGGCATTGACGAACTCCATCATCGCGGCAATGGCGGTGTTGAACTTCATCTGCTCGATGTCGTCGCCGACCTTGGCGGCCAGACGGTGGAGCAGTTTTTCAACGTCGTCCTGATCGGCCTCGGTCAGGAGCGCGGGACTGTTTTCGTCGCCGGCGACCATGCGCCATGCGCGCTGGAGGAATCGGAATACGCCTGGCACGTCGCGCGTGTTCCACGGCTTGGACGCGTTGAGCGGGCCCATGAACATCTCGTAGAGGCGGAAGGTGTCGGCGCCGAATTCGCCAATGATCTCGTCGGGGTTGACGACGTTGCCGAGGCCCTTGGACATTTTCTCGACGGACTCGACGAGGACTTCGCCGGTCTCGGTGTGGACCATCTTGCCGTCGCGCGATTCGCAGTGGGTATAGGGGATCGCGATGCCGCGGCTGTCGCGGTAGGTGAACGACGTGATCATGCCCTGGTTGTAGAGCTTGTAGAACGGCTCGACGGTGTTGACGTGGCCGAGGTCGAAGAGCACCTTGTGCCAGAATCGCGAGTAGAGCAGGTGCAGCACCGCGTGTTCCGCGCCGCCGACGTAGAGGTCCACGCCGCCGGATTTGCCCTCGCCCAGCCAGTAGTCCGCGATCTTGGCGTCGCAGAAGCTTTCGGTGTTTTTTGGGTCGAGATAGCGCAGGAAATACCAGCAGCTCCCCGCCCATTGCGGCATGGTGTTCAGCTCGCGGCGGGAGTCTTTTCCGCACAGCGGGCAGGGGGTGGTGATCCAGTCGGTCATCTTGCCCAGCGGCGGGCGCGGCGGGGAATCGGGATCGTCGCTGGAGGCGGGCGAAAAGTCGTCCATTGGCGGAAGCTCCAGCGGCAGCTGGTCGTCATTCAGGCCGACCGTGCCGCACTCGTCGCAGTGGACGATGGGGAACGGCTCGCCCCAATAGCGCTGGCGGCTGAACAGCCAGTCGCGCAGTTTATAGTTCGTCGCGCCGTGGCCGAGGCTTTGGTCCTCGAGCCAGTCGATCATTTTCGCCTTCGCGTCGGGGGTGGTCATCCCGTCGAGGAACCCACTGTTGACGCTTGTGCCGTTGCCGACGAAGCCTTGCCAGTCGCCGTCGCCGTCGCCGTCGGGCTGGACGACCTGAAGGATCGGCAGATCGAACGCGGTCGCGAATTCGAAGTCGCGCGTGTCGTGGCCGGGGACCGCCATGATCGCGCCCGTGCCATAGCCCATCATGACGTAGTCCGCCACCCAGATGGGCGTCTTCTCGTTGTTGACGGGATTGATGGCATAGCAGCCTGTGAACACGCCGGTCTTGTCTTTGCCTTCGGTTTGACGTTCGAGGTCGGACTTGTTCACGGCCGCGGCGATGTAGGTGTCCATCGCGGATTTTTGCTCCGCCGTGGTCAGCGTGTCGACGAGCGGGTGCTCGGGTGCGACGACCATATAGGTCGCGCCGAAGAGCGTGTCCGGCCGCGTTGTGTAGACCAGCAGCGATTCGTCCGTGCCGTCGATGGCGAATTCAACTTCCGCGCCGGTGGACTTGCCAATCCAGTTGCGCTGCATGAGCTTGATCGGCTCGGGCCAGTCGACGTCTTCGATGTCGTCCAAAAGCCGTTCGGCATAGGCGGTGATCCGCAGCATCCACTGCTTCAGCGCACGGCGGTAGACGGGGAAGTTGCCGCGTTCGGAGCGCCCTTCGTTGGTGACTTCTTCGTTCGCGAGAACGGTCCCGAGCTGCGGGCACCAGTTCACGGGCACTTCCGCGCGATAGGCCAGGCGGTGGGTGTCGAGAATTTCGTGTTGCTCTTCGCCCGAGAGTTCGTACCACTTGCGGGTGAGGGGCACTTCTTCGGCGATGGCTTCGAGGCCGTAGGTGTCAAAGACGATCTCGCCGCCCATGCCGATGAGGTAGTTCTCGTTTTCCAGTTCGTGCACGAGGTGGGAAATGGGCTTGGCCTTGAGTTCGGCCGGGTCGAAATAGCTGTTGAACAATTGGAGGAAGATCCACTGCGTCCAGCGATAGTATTCGACGTCGGTCGTCGAGATTCGGCGCGACCAGTCATAGCTAAAGCCGAACATTTTGATTTGGCGTTCGATGTTGGCGATGTTTTTCTCGGTGGTCTCGCGCGGGTGGACGCCGTGGGTCACGGCATATTGCTCGGCCGGGAGTCCAAACGCGTCATAGCCCATCGGGTGCATCACGTTGAAGCCCGTCATCCGCTTGTAGCGCGAGATGATGTCCGTCGCGGTGTAGCCTTCGGGGTGGCCGACGTGCAGGCCCGCGCCCGAGGGGTAGGGGAACATGTCGAGGACGTAGTAGGGGTCGCGCTCGACGAAATCCGCGTCGCCGGGGTTCGGCTGGCGGAAGGTCTGGTTGTCCTGCCAGTGGGCTTGCCACTTGGCTTCAATCTTCGTGAAATCGTAACCGGCCATAATGTCCTCTATAGTTGGTAGGGCGGGTAACTGGGTACCCGCGGGATGTATTGTTTTCTATTTCAAGATGCGTTGAACAAACCCTCGGCGCGGTCTCTGTCAGGGAGGTACCCTGTACGCCGTGACGTTTTCGGGTCTATTGAATTTCACACACATTTTACTTTGTTTCACCCCGCCATTCAATCGGATTCCGCGGTTTCCGTGCGTTCTGTTTTTGGGTGTGCTTTCGTTTTCTTTTTTCGTAGGGGCGAATAATCATTCGCCCAATCTGTTTGTATTTTCCATTCTTTTCATGTGTCATCCTGAGCGGAGCGCCGAAGGTGTGGAGTCGAAGGACCTCCCGACGTAAATGAACCCACAATGTTCGATGTGGCAAGACACAATGTAGGGGCGGTTCGCGAACCGCCCTGATCCGAAATCACCCGGAACATACAGGGCGCAAAAGTATGTATTACGAAATTGTGCTTGCCTTTCACCCCGAAGGGGTGACAGTTTTCGACGTGAAGATGTGCTTGCCTTTCACCCCGAAGGGGTGACAGTATTCGACGTTAAGATGTGCCTGCCTTTCACCCCGAAGGGCTGACAGTATTCTACGTTAAGATGTGCTTGCCTTTCACCCCGAAGGGGTGACAGTATTCGACGTGAAGATGTG
>JABGPZ010000042.1:0-1107 GCA_018644725.1 Phycisphaerales bacterium | reverse complement strand
ACAGTATTCGACGTGAAGATGTGCTTGCCTTTCACCCCGAAGGGGTGACAGTATTTAGCCGGGGGCGTAAGCCCCCGGACAGTGGGGAATGAAAGAAAGCCCCGAAGGGGCGAAAGAAACTCAATTACAAATATCGTTCATCATATTTGATCTCGTGTCGAGCAAGCAAGCGACGCAATTCATCTTGAAATGACATTGTTGTGTGATGCTCTTGTTGGGATTCAATATAGGAAATTACTTTGGGAACGGCCGAGTGGGATACGGAAAAAACGGAATACCCATCTTGCCAGGCAAAGTCGATCATCTCGGGAAAGGTTTTGTGAATCCATTTTGAAGAATTGGATTTTATGGTGCGAACAAGCTCTGCCGCCGCAAGCGTGGGCGGGATGGTGACGAGCAGGTGAATGTGGTCTTCGGTTCCATTTGCGGCCAGGAGTGTTCCTTCCATCGTGCGAGTGATTCCGCCGATGTAGTCCCCGAGCCGATTGATTGTGGATGGGTCGAGAAAGGGTTTGCGGTCTTTTGTGGCGTACACAATATGGAGGTGAAGATTGGAAAAGCTCATTGTTTATTTCCTGCGATGCGATTTTGCATTGCGATTTTGGTTGGGAACAAGCTCATTGGAAAATTCTTTCGCCCCTTCGGGGCTTTCTCTATTTTTGCGCGGTCCGGGGGCTTACGCCCCCGGCTAAACACTGTTGCCCCTTCGGGGCAAAGGCAAGTACAGCTAATTGGCTGGCATGCCAGCTCTTTTGGCTTCCTGTTTTTCAATCTGTTTCCATTTTATGTAATTGGTTTCATCTTCAGCCTGTAAGAATGCTGCGGCGACCATACTCGCCTGAACATAAGCATCAATCGCAGTTCCATTTTTTTTAGCGATGTCATATTGCTTAATCATATCAGATGCAACTTGCTGTTCAACTCCTCCACCCCAAAAAAACCAGAGCGCACCGACGACGAGTATTACGGTAATCACACCGGAAATAATTTTTTCTGGCGAACTCTTATTTTGGTTACTCATTTTTAATCTCCCATATGTTTGAGTTTTCCAAGGGCGGATTCAAGTCTCTAACGTGACAACGTGAGTGAAACAAAAATGGTGAGCGG
>JABGPZ010000040.1 GCA_018644725.1 Phycisphaerales bacterium | reverse complement strand
AAGAGACTCCCGCGCCAAACAATCCCGAATTTACAGAAACAAATTTACACTACCCGTTTCACCCCCTGTTTTCAGTGAAATTCGCACAATCCCGATCCAAAATTCCGATCCCTGGATTTTCTCCAGGCCCATCCCCATCCACCATTTTTTTTCGATCCCATTCCCCTGCCCCTCTACATATATAGTAGTTCCGCACACCAATCGGACCCACCTTCGGGGCAAAACTCCGACCTCCTCGTGAGCGAGCACGGTGGCCAAACGAAACCCGCTGGCTTCGAAAAAATCGAGAACCCCTTAGAGTGGACCGATTTCTCCCAGTAGCAAACGATTCCCGCAATTAATAAAAGACACCTAACTCGTTTTAATCAAATATGTTGAACTCTCTTACCAATTTCTCCCTTGATTTTGATTCGATTTTGGCATACTGTTTGCAAAAGCTCCGCTCACCATGACCGCTCAGGACCCCTATGGCCATGCAACTCGCTCAATCCCAACATCTCCGCCAGTCTCAGGAGATGCGGCAGACCCCCAAGCTGATTCAGCAGCAGGAGGTTTTGCAATTGCCACTCGCGGCGATGGAAGAGTACATCGACACGGCGCTGATTTCCAATCCGGTCCTCGAGGTCGATACGCCCGATGCCGCCCACGCCGCCCCGGCCGACGCGCCCGCAGACGACTATGCCGGCGAGACTCCACTGGTGGTTGACAACATCAGCGGCGAAGGAGAATTCTCCCGGCTGGACACCATGAGCAACGAACTCGGTAGCGATTTTGCCGCCGAGGCCGCACCCTATCGACGTGCCAAGCCCGATGCCGGGAACGACAAGATCGAAGCGCTCGCCAACACGCCCGACGCGCCGGCTTGCCTGAACGACTTTCTCCACGAACAGTGGGGCCTGCTCGACCTCGCGCCGCAAATCGCCCGGGCCGGCGAGACGATCATCGACGCGGTTGACCCTGACGGTTATCTCCGCACGCCGCTGGAAGAGCTGGTCTCGCGGGACACGCCCGACGATGAATTGCACATCGCCCTCGAACTCGTCCAGACCCTCGACCCACCCGGTGTGGCCGCGCGCGATGCCCGCGAATGTCTCCTGCTGCAATTGCGCCGCCAAGCCGCCGACGGAAAAGACGTCGCCACAGAATTGGAGATCGTCGAAAACTTCTTCCTCGACCTCCAACACAATCACCTTCCCAACATTGCTCGCCGTAGCGGGATTGCGCTCGACGAAATCAAGGCCGCCATCCTTCGCATGGCCAAGCTGCACATGGCCCCGGGCAAGACCATCGAAACCGCCGCCGCGCGCACCATCACGCCCGACGTGCTGGTGACCCTCGCCGCCGATGGCTCGCCGCTGGTGAAGCTCACCGATGACCGTCTGCCGCCGCTGAAAATCAATGAGGAGTTCCGCGCCCAGGCCAAAAGCCGCGCACTGGACACCGAATCTCGTGGCTTCCTTCGCAAACATATCCTCTCGGCCGAGTGGCTGCTTGATGCCATCGCCCAGCGCCGTCGCACCCTACGCAATGTCGCCGGCGCGATTTTCGACATTCAACGCGAATTCCTCACCGAGGGGCCCGAAGCTCTGCGCCCCCTGCAAATGGACGCAATTGCCGAGCGCGTCGGTGTCGATGTCTCCACCGTATCCCGCGCCGTATCTGGAAAATATGCCGACACGCCCCGCGGAACCGTTGCGCTCCGTATGTTCTTTGCGGGCGGCACGAAAAGCTCCGACGGCGAAGACATGGCATTCACCGCGATCAAGGCCAAACTCCGCGAATTGATCGACAACGAACCCAAAGCCAAACCGCTCTCTGACCAAAAACTCACCGATGCACTCCTGGCGGCGGGAATCGACATCGCCCGACGCACCGTCGCAAAGTATCGCGAGCAAATGGACATCCCCCCCGCCCGTCAACGCAAACAGTTTTAACGCCTTAGGCCTGTGGGTATGTTTCCTCACGGTCCGTGGAGTCGGGATTGGCCTTGGACTTCATCAAATCCTCGAAGAACATCGCCCGCGAGGCGAACATATAGGGGGTAAGCCATAAAAAGCCGATCCCAAGCGTCAAAATACACAACAAGCTCCAGCCGAAGAAACGCCAGTCCAGACAGAACCGACGCCATTTGTGCCCTTCCATCATCTCTTTGGATTTACGAATTGCCTGTAGAGGCCCGAGCGTACGATCGTTGGCGAGCAAGAAAAACGTTTGCGAATAGGACATGGCCGCAATGATGCCGGGAATGATGAGCAGTAACGCCCATAGGAAAACAAAGAGCGAAACGAGAAGGTGTGCACCCAGGGAGTTGCCGAAATTCTCGAACCCTTTGAACATCATACCCATTTCGGTCCGGCCACGTCGCACAAGCGTCATGTAGAAAATCATTCCGCCCAGCACAAATGCACCTGTCGTAACCAGCGAGGCCATGCCGCCTACAAACGGAATCCACGAAATCACTGTCGTGATGACTCCCAGAAGAAAAGAAAAGCCAACGGCCGAGCCCCACTTGCCCGAAAGGGACTCCCGAGCACGGCGCATGAGTTCTTTATTGGAGGTGTGGCCACCCGTCCCGCCGAGCGGTTTTGGATCCACCATGGAAAGGGTCGTCGTCGCATCGCTACCAAATAACTCAGGCATTACCGCGATCGCGCGAATCCATTCGTCCATTCCCTCGGACCAAACGTAAGTCTCTGGAGTAACTCGTCCCTCTATGATCCACTGTTCAAAAAGGAACTCGTCCGCGGGGCCATATTGCTGCCCATTGATCGTGCAATACCATTGTCTCATGTGATTCTCCTTCGGATCCGATTATAAAACCGCTCTTCCCGAGAGAGGTCTCCCGGGAAGAGCGTCATGTCATCTAAAAGGGCTTAGGCCACCGGAGCCGGGGGAGGCGTACCAGGCTTGACGCCTTGGTATTGTGCGCCGCCAAAACCGAGAACCAGAAGGAAAATTGGCGTCAGGAAAATCAGGCCCAAAATAAACCCGACACCCTTGCCAAAGTTCTTGGCAACGCAGGCCAGAACAATGATCTGGAAAACAATCCCGATATAGGGCAGAATGCAGAGGATCAACCACCACCCGGGCTTGCCTGCAATCTTACACAGGATGAACAGGTTGTAGATCGGGACAATGCATGCCCAACCTGGCTGTCCAGCCTTGGTGAAAATCTTCCAATTGGCGGCAATAATAACCACCACAATTGCGATCATAAAAACGACCATTCCCGCGCCAAGTGCTGCTAAATCAGGCATTTCAGACTCCTCTCAATTCAAAATGAATTGTATAGTTCAAAGAAGTCCCCCGCCTTCACCGCATTATCCGATCCCATCACAATTGGGCGGAAATGCTCCAAATGAGGACGTGTTCAGGTACTCCCTACTACTGACTATACAAATACGGAATGGCCAAAGCAAGGCGAAACACACCATCCCCCAACAAAAGTCACATGACTCCTCTACGCCTGAAACGTCAGGGGGTGCGTTTGGGAAATTGCATCGACCAAGCGCGCCGCCGCCGCGACGAGATCCGGGCAACACTTCTTGTCGATCAAGTCTTCACAATAGGGCGAACCATAGGCATCGACAAACGGCTGAAGCAGTTCGCGGCCCTGCTCGTTGAGCAAACGTTGCGCGGCATACAACGCGCCACACACGCCGGCTTTGGCATTGCCGCCGCCACACACGCCAAACTCGTCGATTTGCGCAGGTCCCACGCCCTCGGCCACATCGGCAAAGGTCGCAAGGATCGCCTGGGCACAATTATACCCCTCGGGGCCGTGATACAGCGCGCGTGCCCGCTCAACGCGGGCCTCGGCGGCGGGTTCAAGCAAACTCATTTTCCAACCTTGGCCTGATTGCTCAGGCGGGCGGCGAGATCGATTTCACTGATCTCTTCGACATTGCCATCGAATGTCGCGACGAGCTTCATGCCGTCTGTCAGCGCTACGGGGCTGTAGACCAACACATAGGTTGCATATTGCGATTTATCGATCTTCATCATCGATACGCCACCGGCAACATAGACCAGCGGCGGAGCGGGCTTGGGCTCTTTTGCAGTTTCGGGTTCCTTGCTTTCGGCATCGGGAGACGACCCGATGTCCACTTGCACCGTCCCGCCGGAGGGCAGATCGCAGCGGCGCACAACAAGGATTTCCTTCGGATTGACCAGCTCGGCCTTGATGATATCTTCCAGCGAATCCGGAAAGATCCCCTTGTTCTCCATCGCAACCAGCATCAACGTCGAGGCAACCTTGCGAAGATTCATTGTATTCTGGACGCGCAGGGAGCGCTGAATACTGGCGAGGACAGCGGGCGAATCTTCTATTTTTTCGCCAAACACGGAATGGATATCATTTCCGATCTCATTGATTTTCTTATCGAACTGGACGCTTTTTTCTTTGTCAATGGGTCCCTCGATCGGTTCAAGGCCGTTGGGACGCTTCTTGTTGTACTCGTCAATCGTGTCCTGGTCTTTGTTGTCGTCGCAGCCGCAGAAGCCAGCCGTCAGCAGCAGGCCCATCAATAGCATTGTAATCAGTCGCATCATTCGTCTCCTGGTTATTCAAAAAAGGGGGTTTGGGTCGGCCTGTAAGCATAAAACATCCCGCGCCACAACGCAAGAAACTTTCCCGCGAGTACAAAACCCGTGCGCAGAGATTCGGGAAAAACACTCGCAAAATCAGCAGTTTTTTCGTATTCTATCCCCCCTATGCTGAATCCCATTTCCATTCTTGCCGCCGGGACTGGCGACGCGATGATCGGCTGCGTGCTGATCGCCTGCGCCACCGGTGCGTTGGTGGGCCTCGTGCTGTGGAGCCGCAAACGCATCAATCAGATTTGCGACTCCGGGCCGCGCTCGGCGCGGTTGATCCTCCACGATCTCAAGAACGGCACGCTCGGAAAACCCGCCGACCCGGAGGCCGACGATGAGTAGCCCGCAAACCGGCGTGCAGGAAGAACTCTCGCGCGATTTGAACCTGTTCCACATCACGATGATGGGCCTGGGGATGATGATCGGCGCGGGCGTGTTTGTCGGCATCGGCATGTGCAGCCACTCCTCCGGCGGTGGCGGCCTGATGGTCACCTTCGCGCTCAACGGGCTGATTGCGCTCTTTTCGGCACTGAGTTTCGCCGAACTCGCCAGCGCCATTCCGCGCGCGGGCGGGACGTACAACTTTGCACGCATCGCGTTTGGCCGCCCGGCCAGCTTCATCGCGGGCTGGATGGAATGGCTCGCCGCAAGCGCCGCTGGCGGATTCTATGCGCTGGTGCTGATGCAGACGGTCTTCAAATTCTGCGTCGAATTCGAGTGGATCGATTCCGTCGCTGACGGCGGCTGGATGGGCATGGACTGGCGCGTGCGGGTCTTCGCACTCGGCGCGGTATTGGTGTTCGTCCTTATCAACTTCCGCGGCAGCAGCGAAACCGGCAAACTCGGTGCGATTTTCACCGTCGGACAAATGCTCTTCGTCGTCGCCATCGGCATCGCCGGCGCGGTGCAATTTTTCCTCGACCCCTCACGGATCGAAAACTTCCAACCCTTCCTCGGCAGCGGCGACTGGATCGGCCTGCTCGGTACGATGGGCGTGATCTATGTCGCGTTCGAGGGCTTCGAAGTCATCGCCCAAGCCGGGGATGAGACCATCGACCCGCGCCGCAACATCCCAAAAGCGATCCTCTATTCCGTACTCATCGTCACGCTGACCTATCTGCTCGTCGCGTTCGGCACGCTTGTCGGCCTGTCGATGAGCGACACCGACCCCGCCACGGGCCAAACCCTCAGCCAAGCGACAAATGGCGCGGGCGAGAATGTCGCCGCGTGGATCGGCAGCCACGGCCATGAAGGCGACAGCGGTTTCCAGGCCGCCGTGAGCGTGCTGCTCAAGGGCTGGGGCGGACTGTTGGTGACCCTCGCAGTGATTTTCTCGGCGACCAGCGCCCTCAACGCGACGATCTATTCCGCCACACGCGCGGGCTATGCCCTCGGCCGCGACCGCATGCTCCCCAAGGCCTTCAGCAACATCCACCCCGTCACCAAGACCCCCTGGTTCAGCCTGCTCTGCACGGCTGGGCTGATCCTCGGCGTCGCGGCGATGCTTATGATCAAAGACGCTGGCGCGACCGCGAGCATCATGTTCCTCATGCTGTTTTTGCTGGTGAACGTCTGCGTGATCCGCGTGCGACGCCACATGGGCGACGAGTTGCAATACGGCTTCCTCATGCCGCTGTTCCCACTCTTCCCGATCCTCGCGATTCTCCTCCAGCTGGGCCTGGCGTTCGGCATCTTCGAGGAGAGCATCGTCGCGTGGTTCGTCGGCGTGGGCTGGCTGGTCGCGGGCGTTGGCATCTTCCTGTTCTACTCCCGCTCGCGCGCCATCCAAACCGAAGAAGAAATCCACGTCTTCCACGAAGAGCGCCACAAACAGGCCACCGCCAAGGGCTACAACGTGATGGTCGCACTGGCGAACCCCGAAAACGCGCTCCAACTCGCCCAAGTCACCCACCGGCTATGCCGCCCCCGCAAAGACACCCACGTCGAACTGATCCACATGGTCCCCGTGCCCGCGCAAACTCCGCTCGATGCGGCCGAGGAATTCATGTGGGCCGGCCGCGAAGCCATCATGGAATCGATGCTCTATCTCGCGATGCAGAACCCCATCAGCACCACGATCCGCTATTGCCGCTCGGCCGCGCGAGGCATCGTCACCGCCGTGCGCCAGAAGAAAATCAAACTGCTGATCCTCGGCTGGCACGGGAAAAAATCGCACTCGCATTTCACCATCGGCTCGACCGTCGACCCGGTGATGGAAACCGCGCCGTGCAATATCCTGACGCTGAAAAACTGCGGACAGAATCGAAAATTCAAGCGCATCCTCGTGCCGCTCGCCGGCGGGCCCAACTCGCGCTTCACGCTTGAGACGGCCGCGATCCTCGCCAGCCACGACGGCGGCACGGTCGACATTCTCACCGTGGACACCGGCCGGGCTTCCAAGTTCGACGCCGAAGCGTTCCTCGCGATGCACCAAAGCAAACTGCCCATCGACCCCCACGCCGTCAGCGCGCGCAAGGTCCCCGGCAGCAATATCGTCGAGACGATCCTCGACACCGCCGAAGAATATGACCTTGTCGTGATGGGCAACACCCACGAGTCGCGCCTCCAGCGCATGACCCACACGCCGATTCCCGAAACCATCGCAGAACGCTGCGACAAACCGTTCATCATGTGCCGCTCGGCCAAAGGCATCCGCCGCTGGCTGCGCCGCTTTATCTAATAGACTGAGAGATTATTATGGACCTCCTCCCTGCCATCGATCTTCGCGGCGGTCAGGTCGTGCGCCTCGAGCGCGGCGACTATGACCTCCAAACCACCTACAATTCCGACCCCGGTGCCGTGGCCGCCAGCTTTGCCGAAGCCGGCGCGAAATGGATTCACGTCGTCGACCTCGACGCGGCGAAGTCCGGTATTCCGACGAACACCGACGCCATCGGCGCGATTCGTTCGGCCGTGGGCGACGCAATGAAGATCGAACTCGGCGGCGGTGCACGCACCACCGACACCGTCGTGCGCATGCTCGACGGTGTCGCCGACCGCGTTGTGATCGGATCGGCCGCACTGGAAAAGTGGGACTGGTTCGAGTCGCTGCTCACCGGCGAACAATTCACCAACGATCAACTCGTCCTCGGGCTCGACGCCAAAGAGGGTCGCCTCGCGATCCACGGCTGGACCAAGGTGCTCGAAGAAACCGCGCTCGACCTCGGCGCGCGCGTCAACGGCAGCGGCCTAGGCGCGATCGTCTATACCGACATCGCCCGCGATGGGATGCTCTCGGGGATCAACGTCGAACAAACCGCCGCGATGGTGAAGATCACCGATGTGGGGATTGTCGCTTCGGGCGGCGTGGCCAGCCTCGACGACGTCCGTGCCGCGCTGGACATCGGCTGCGGCGGATGCATCCTCGGCAAAGCGCTCTACGAAGGCAAAGTCATCCTCAAAGACGCCGTGGAATTGGTGACGAACTAACGGCCAAAACAACGGCCTCCCTCTCCCCGGATGTACGACTGACTTCGGCGAGAAGGAAACATGGGGACTGGTACCCTTTATTCTGTTCTATTTTCTCGATTCCTATTTGTTGTCAGGTACCTGTCCCCTTTTTCCGCAACTTTCATTTTGAAAGGCAAAGGAATAAAAACAGGGACAGTTCTGCCCTGTATAGAACATGGTTTTCTTTCTTGTTTCTGTGTTTGTGTAAGCGCCGGAGGCGCGCCAGTGGATAGCCGGGGGCGTAAGCCCCCGGTAGACGGTCCAACCAATTGAGCCCTGAAAGGGCGACAGAAGAATCGCCAGCCCAATGTCTGCCGCCCCCTCGGGGCTCGACTGAATTTCGCACTGGTCCGGGGGCTTACGCCCCCGGCTATCGACGACCGGCCTTTCAGGCCTCAATTAATACAAACAAACAAAAAAATATCATCATGGAAATTCCATACATGGGGAGTCCTAATGTTCTATACAGAGCAGGGAAGAGTCCCCATTTTTACATTCGATTGATGCGGCGGTCTTCTTCTTGTTGGCGGCGGGTGGCTTCGGCAAGAAGGTTCTTTTCGCTCTGGGTCAAACTGACGATACCGCGGTTCTGAATTTTTTGCAGCACACGATCGATCTCTTGCTGAAAGGCCACCTGTTCGGCCAATTTGTCTTCCCAGCACGACTGTGATTTCGCGTGGGTTTTCTGAATGCGTTTCCGCATCAATCGCGGCCAAAGGATCGTATACGCCAAGCCCGCCACAAGCCCGCCAAGGTGCGCCGCGTGGGCCGTGCCGTCGTCGCCCTGGAAACTGAACAGCGAGATCACGAAGAAAATCACCACCACGATGCGAATCGATATGGGAATGAAGATCGGGAACATGATGACTTTGATCTGCGGGAACAGTACCGCCACCGCGCCGAGAATCGCGCTCACGCCGCCCGACGCGCCGAGCACCGGCACATTCATATTCATCACCATCTCCGTACACACCTGCACCACACCCGCGAAAATACCGCACGCGAGATAGACGATCAAAAATCGCCGCCCGCCCCACTTCGCTTCGAGATAGCGCCCAAACATGAACACGGCAAGCATATTGAACAGGAGGTGATTGAAGTTGCCGTGGAGGAACTGGAAGCCAATAAATCGCCACGCCTCATGCCAGAGCGACGGCACTAAAATCAGCCACGCCGTGACGTTGAACTGCTCGTTTTCTATCGTCAGCATCTGCGCGATGTACATCGCAATGTTCGCGAAGACCAGCGCAAAGACCACCGGCGACTGACGCATCGCCACGACAAACCCGCCCCCCGCGCGGCGCGGCCTGAAGGTGGCGCGACCGGCGTGATAGGTCGACTCGGGGCGGAAATAATCGCGGTCGTGAATGCCCATCAGCGCACACCTCCGTCGAGGGGGTTGCGAGCGAGGCCGGGATGGTGTATCGTGGGATTCATCGCAGACAGTATAGCGAGTTTCCCCGCGCATTTCACGCCGAAAGGACTGGTATGAACTCATTGACGAAAGAACTGTGGATGGAGATTCCCACCCGCCGCGCGATTGTGTCGATCCATCGCGAAGTCGAACGCCTCGTCGCCAAGTCCGGTGTGCGCGACGGCCTGTGCCTGGTCAATGCGATGCACATTACCGCGTCGGTGTTCATCAATGACAACGAGTCCGGCCTGCATCACGACTACGAAGTGTGGCTGGAAAAGCTCGCGCCGGAAAAGCCCCACAGCCAGTACGCGCATAATGGGTATGAAGACAATGCCGATGGCCACATGAAGCGGCAGATCATGGGCCGTGAGGTCGTGGTGGCCATCACCGACGGCAAGCTGCACCTCGGGCCTTGGGAGCATATCTTCTATTACGAGTTCGATGGGAAGAGAAGAAAAAGACTGCTCGTCAAAATCATCGGGGAGTGACACGATCAGGATCGAGTGATCCCATAGGCCGATATCAAGGGTGCCGTGGAATGTGGAGGGCGCTGCCCGACACCGCCACGCAGACCAAATCGAAAGAAGAACCATAAATCGGGTGCCCGCCTACGGCGGCCCTGCTCGCTGCGCTCGCAATGTGGAATCCTTTTTACGACACATCGAAAACAAGAAACAAAGGATAACAACCAAGGGCGCAGCAAGCAGCGCCCCTACAAAGATACAAAACCTCGAAGACACAAAAAAACGCCCGACATTGCGCCGGGCGTTTCTTATTTTGCAGAGCGAAAATGGTCCGCCCATCAGGTTCTGATTAGATATTGAGGTCTTCGGTTTCGCCGAGGTGGTCGGCGAAGGATTCACGGACAGGGTCGACCAGGCCAGCGATGAACTCGTCGGTCTGTTCAATGGCGCGACCGACGAAGGTCGCCGGATCGAGCAGCGAATCAATATCAAGACCGAGCTTGGCAATCGCCGGGTCGGCCTTGAGGCGCTCGATCAGGTCGTTGGGCTTGCCTTCGAGCTTGAGTTGCTTGATGGCCTCCATCGAATGCTCGCGAATAATCTCGTGGAGTTCCTGACGGTCGCCGCCGGCTTTGACGCCGGCCATGATGACGTTCTCGGTCGCCATGAAGGGCAACTCGGCCGCAGCGTTGGCGGTAATCACCGCCGGCCAGACCTGGAAGCCCTCGGCCACGTTCGCGACGATGCGCAGACACGCGTCGGCCGCGAGGAAACTCTCGGCGATGGCGATGCGCTTGTTCGCCGAATCGTCGAGCGTGCGCTCGAACCACTGCTCGGCGGCGGTGTGCAGCGGGCTGACGGACACGTCCATCAAAAACCGCGCCAGGCCCGTCGCACGTTCACAGCGCATCGGGTTGCGCTTATAGGCCATCGCGCTGGAGCCGACCTGGTTCTTGCCGAACGGCTCTTCGATTTCCTTCTTGTGCGCGAGGAGGCGCACGTCGTTGCAGAATTTGTGAACCGACGCGCCGATGCCCGCGAGCACCTGCGTGACGACCGCATCGACCTTGCGAGAATACGTTTGGCCGGTGACGGGCGCAAGCTTCGCAAAGCCCATCTTCTCGGCGGTGAGGCGGTCGAGTTCGCGCACCTTGTCGTGGTCGCCGTCGAACAGCGCAAGGTAGCTCGCCTGCGTCCCGGTCGTACCCTTGGCACCGCGGAATTCGAGATTCGCCAAGCGATATTGCGCGTCTTCGAGGTCGCGAATAAATTCGAGACACCACAGCGTCGCACGCTTGCCAACGGTGGTCATCTGCGCGGGCTGGAAGTGGGTATAGCCGAGCGTCGGCAGAGCTTTCCACTCGGCCGAGAACGTGCCCAGCGCGTCGATCACCTTCACGAGGCGCTCGATGATAATCGTCAAGCCCTGGCGCATCTGGAGGATGTCGGTGTTGCAGTTGACGTACTGGCTGGTCGCGCCGAGGTGAATCAGGCCGGCGGCCTCGGGGGCGACGTCGCCGAAGGCGTGAATGTGAGCCATCACGTCGTGACGGAACTTGGCCTCATATTCCCGCGCGGCATCATAGTCAATGTCGTCGAGGTGCGCGCGCATCGCGTCGAGTTGGGCATCGGTGATGTCCAGGCCGAGCTCCTGCTGCGATTCGGCCAGCGCCAGCCAGAGCTTGCGCCATGTGGTGAATTTGAAGCGGTCGCCGAAGAGCTCGCGCATTTCCACGCTGGCATAACGAGTCGCCAGCGGACTTTGGTAGGTGTCGTGTGAAGTCATGCCCCTATTGTAGCGATCCGGGCGCAGTTTTCAACTTTCCCTACCGGGCGTGTTCGGCGAGAATTCCGATATCGGGCAGGTCGCGGTAACGGCCGTCGTGGTCCAGGCCATAGCCGACGACGAACGCATCGGGGATTTCAATCGCCCAAAAATCGCAATACTCCGCGCGCTGGGGGAGGTCCGGGCGGCACTTATGCAGCAGAACGACGGTGGTGACCTGGTTCGCTCCGGCGGCTTTGCAGGCCTCGATCATCTTCTCCATGGTCTGGCCGGAATCGAAAATATCATCCACCAGCAGTACATCCCGGCCGGTGAGGTCGTCCGGGCCGAGGCGGATTTCCAGCTTGCCCGCGCGGGTCGCATCGCCACGATAACTGTGGGCGCTGAGAGGTTCAATGGTCAGGGGCGTTTTCATCTGGCGGACGAGATCCGCGGCAAAAATCAGCGCACCCGTTAACAGCGGCAACACGACCAAAGGCTGATCGATGTCGGCAAAATGTGCATCGAGGGTCGCGGCCATCTCGGCGACGCGCTGGGCGATTTCGTCCCGGCCGACGAGAACGACTGACAGATCGGAATGGGGCGGTTCGGCGGTCATGCGTCCTTCCTGAGCAGCCAGTGGAGCAGTTGGCCGACGAACTGGGCGTAGCAGTTGCCGACTTCGATTTCTTCGCTGCCTTTGGCGTGGGCGTTGACGCGAGCGTCGCCCCAGTCGACGAGGGTGGCGACCCAGTGCGGCGCGAAGTCGCATGCCACGGCGGCGGTTCGGCCTTGGCCGTGTTCGCCAACGGCCAGCAACGTCGTCGATTCACCGGGCGTGGTCGAAATTTCGCCAGCGGGATCGACGTGGATATCGAGCTTGACGGCCGAGAGGATTTCCTGCGCGTCGGGGCGCGTTTTGATCCGGCAGAACCCGCCAATCACGGGCGGCGTTTCCCACGGCAGATCCGCGACGGCCGGATGGTCGGCCTGTTTGACCGGCACCCACGGCACGGGCGAGTTCACGCGGTCGTCCTCGTTGAGCATCGTCACGGGCAGCGCATCGGCGATGGGCGTTTTGTGGTATTCCCCCGCGAGGCCGTGGAAACTTTCCCACCCGCCGACCATCAACAGCCCCGCGCCGGCCTTGACGTCGTTGAGAATGCGCGCATAGTCGAACGTGGCGAGCTGGTGCGAGGGATAGTCGCTGAGAATGTACAGCCCGTACTGGCTCGCTTGGAGCGCAGGCGCGAGCGGCTCGTCGGAGGGAATGTAGTCGAAGTCGATCCCAAAATGGGTCATCACGCCCGCGAGATAACACGCCGGCCCGTCGAGCAGCGTGTCGCCCGCAAAGAGCACCCGCTTGGATTGTATCGTCGTAGTCATGCCCACAGGATACCCATCAAGACAAGAAAAGGCAATAGGCTGAAGGCTAGAGGAAAGAAACAATACGAGCCGACATAAAAACCGGACCTCTCTAGTGAAAGAGGTCCGGCCGAGTCTGTATCTCGTGTACAATCGCGCGGAATCATTCCGCCCTTATTTTTTCTTCGCGGCCTTCTTCGCGGCGGCCTTCTTCTCGGCGGCGATCTTCTTATTGCTCTCCCCTACTTTGATAATCTTCCCGGGGCCGATGTTGTTCAGGGGTTTGTAGGGTCGGCCAGCGACAAGCTTGCCCTTTTTGACGAAGCCTTCGGGGCGCTTGGCGAGGCGTTGGATCAAGCGACTGCGCCAGAGTTCCAACGTCGCCTTGTGCGCGGGATCTTTGGCGAGGTTCGTTTCTTCCTTGATGTCCGTATCGAGATTGAACAGCAGTTCCTTGCCGCTCGCCGTCCGCCAGATGTACTTGAACTGGCCATCGGTCAGCGCTTGGAATGCCTGCTTTTTGCTGTAGCACGGGGCATGCTCGAAGTGAAGCATCTCGCGGATGGCCTGCTTTTCGCCGCGCAAACTCAGCGTGAGGTCGACCCCGCTGGCGATCTCCGGGACCGCAAGGCCCGCAAGGCCGAGCAGCGTCGGCATGATGTCTTCGAGGCAGACGGGCTTGTAGTTCACCGCGCCGGGCGTAAAGCCGAGGCCCTTCGAGCCGGTGACGATGAACGGAATATTGGCCGAACCTTCCAGCGGTTCGCACTTGCGGAACAAGCCGTGATCGCCGAGCATCTCGCCGTGGTCGGAGGTGACGATGATCACCCACTCCCGCCCGGCCGCTTCGGCGCGCGCGGTGAAATCGGCAATCAACGGCGCGAACTCGGTGTCGAGCTGCTCAATCAGGCCGAAATAGCCCGCCTGGGTATTGTGCAGAATTTTCCCCGTGAGCTGAATGTGGTTCTTGGTGCCATCGGGTTTGGTCGCGACGGGGATATTCTTGTAGTCGACCCAATCGCCCTTGGCGGCGGCGGGAAGTTTCTTCTTATTATTATAGTAATTGAGTTCCTTCTTCGGCGGGAACAGCGGCGGGTGCGGCGCGTAGAACGAACTGGTGAGGAACAACGGCTGATCCTTGGGCGTTTCCTTTACGATTTTTTGCGACTCGCGGATGACCCAGGCCGTGGGGTGAAGTTCGCGATCCAGCGGCCAGGCTTCACTGCGCCACCCGTTGCAACTGATCTTGAGTTGCTTATCGATGACGTTACGAATCCCACCGGATTCCGGCGCGGCCTTGCGGAGGTATTTATCATACTCGTCATTGGCTTTGTACGTCGAGCCGAGGATGCGCTTCTGATAGCCGAGGTCGCCACTGGCGGCTGGCTGGTGCATATTGCGGCCAACGAGAACGGTCGAATAGCCCCCCTTGGCGAGTATGCCGGGCATCGTCGGCGTCGCGAGTTTCTTCGCGCGGAACCCCACCACACCGCTGTCACTCGGGCAGATCCCCGTCAGCAGCGAATAGCGCGCGGGGATGCACGATGCCACCGTCGCATACGCACGGCGGAACAGTACGCCCTTTTTGGCGAGCGCGTCCATGTTCGGCGTACGCATCACGGGGTGCCCCAGCGTCGAAAGGCAATCGCCACGCATCTGGTCGGGCATGAGGATCAGCATGTCAGGCTGGCTGGCTTTGGCCTTGGCGGTCGTGGCAGCGGCCAACATCGGCGAGGCGCTCAGCGCGAGGCCCGCTCCGGCGGCGGTCATGGTTTGCAAAAATGTACGGCGGGTGGCTTGGCGATTGGTCATTCAGATCTCCTGGATCGGGAAAGGGATTCGAAGCGGACAGTATAACGAATCCACCTCGATATCATTCCAATATTTTATGTACAAAAATGGAACTCCTCGCACACCCGACGCCCGGATTCTATCAATCAGCATCAAATTCCTCGCTCAGTGGAGCATAATCTTTGCGTTCCACCGTCCTTGAGTTCAAATCATCAACAGACACCTTCACCAATTCCCGGCCATACAGGCCATTCTTGCGATCCCGTTGATTGTAGCGAGAAAAACTAATCGTTCGATCATCGATCCACTGCACATCACCCAGCAACTCCCCCGAACGATGAATCGTCCACTCCTCGACGGAATCGACATCCACCAAAACAAGCTTTCCTTTTCGCATCATCAAAAACTTGGACGAATCCGGTGAAAAACAAAACTCAACGTGCTCATCCAAGGGGATCCACCACGGACGAAGCTCGCGGTACCCCTGGCCCTCTCGTTGAACCCGAACTCGATAATTGCCCATCGACTCACAAAATGAATTGACGTGACTGCTGAACCATCGTGTTTGCCTGATATAGCTCCTGTCACAAACAACTTCTGCGGAAACCTGCCGACAATCTGAATAGCCAGAAGAAAGATTACATGTAAAAGACACAAAACTATGACTATGTCCTATGCAACCGCTGGACCAGAAAGAACAAGTCAGCAAGACAAGTAAGCCCGCAAGGTGAATTGTCTGTCGTGCTCGGGTCATTGGAATGCTCCTTTCATCGAGTTCGGTTCTCTTCCACTACCCATAGTATTGGAGATGTGTACAACGATTTCAATAGAAAGTTTCGAATTATACTAAAATAATTTAATCCAAAACTATAGTGTGCAATTCATGAACCTTGCAACAATACACCATCAATTCGTCGGGAATACGGGGAAGAGTATTCACGCTAAATCTTGTTTTCGCAGTGCAGTGGCGATATACTAAAGAGTTGCACTGCATTTCAACCCAAAGGAATCACACCGTGATTACCGTTCTGAACCTCTTCGACATTCTGCCAGGCCGCCACGGCGACTACGCAAACTACCTCCGCGGTGTCGGGCCCCTGCTCGCACGCCACGGCGGACGCGTGATCTGCTATGGCCGGACGCAGACGGTCTATTTCGGCGAGGCGCATCAGGAGTTCTGCGGGCTGGTGCAATATCCCTCGCGCGAGGCGATGGACGCGCTGTCGGCCGATGCCGATTTCCGCGCGATCCGCCCCCTCCGCGACGACTCGACCACAAACTATGTCCTCAGCGTCATCGAGGACTTCGACACCATGCAAGCCGCCATCGACTTTATGGACGCTGGCGGCCACCCCGAACACTCAACCTCTGGAGACACCCATGCGTAGCGACGTCATCAAAACCGGAACCGACCGCAGCCCCCACCGTTCGCTCCTCAAGGCCACCGGCCTGACGGATCGCGACATCAAAAAGCCCTTCATCGCCATCGCCAACAGCTATACCGACATCGTCCCTGGCCATTGCCACCTCGACGCCGTCGCCGAATATGCCAAGGCCCAGGTCGAAGCCGCTGGCGGCACCGCATTTATCTTCAACACCCCCGCCGTCTGCGACGGAATCGCCATGGGCCACACCGGCATGAAGTACTCGCTGGTCTCCCGCGAAATCATCGCCGACTGTGTCGAAACCATGCTCCGCGCCCACCGCTTCGACGCGATGATTTGCATCCCCAACTGCGACAAGATCATCCCCGGAATGTTCCTCGGCGCGATCCGCTGCAACATCCCGACGATCTTCTGCTCGGGTGGACCGATGGAAGCTGGCTGCGTCGCGGGCAAAGACGTCGACCTGATCGACTCGTTCTACGCCGTCGCCCAGCTCGAAGTCGGTAAGATGTCCAAGAAAACCTACGCCCAATACGAAGACAACACCTGCCCGACCTGCGGCAGCTGCAGCGGCATGTTCACCGCCAACAGCATGAACTGCCTCTCGGAAGCACTCGGCATGGCCCTGCCCGGCAACGGCACGACGCTGGCGACCACGCCCGCGCGCATGACGCTCTTCAAGAACGCCGCCAAACGCATCGTGACCATGGCGAAGGAATGGTCCGCCGCCGGCAACAAAGCCAGCTACCCGCTGCTGCCGCGAAAGATCATGACCAAAAAGGCATTCCAAAACGCCTTCGCGCTGGACATGGCCATGGGCGGATCGACGAACACCGTCCTGCACATCCTCGCCATGGCGCAGGAAGCAGGCATCAAGTTCACCCTCGCGGACATCGAACGCATCTCGAAGAAAACGCCCAACATCTGCCGCCTCGCGCCGAGCTCGACGCCCGAAGGCATGATCTATCACATGCAAGACTGCCACCGCGCCGGCGGGATCCACACGATCCTCGGGCAAATCTGGTGGGACACCCACGACCGCAAAACGCCGCTCGTCCACGCCGACGTACAGACCGTCACCGGCGAGACGATGGGCGCGAACATGGAACACTATTCCGTCCGCAGCAAGGACTGCCTGCCCGCCGCGAAGAAGCTTTATCGCGACGGCGGCGAAGTCACCGGCCGACCGCTCGATGAAGTCAAGGCCATGTATCGCGGCGGTAAACCCAAACAACGTGCCGACCGCAACACCAGCGAAATTGACGAGCTGGACATCATCCGTCCGATCAGCGAAGCCTTCACGGAAAAAGGCGGCCTGATCGTTCTGCGCGGCAACATCGCCGAAGACGGCAGTGTCGTCAAGATCGCGGGCGTGGATAAATCGATGTACGAATTCACCGGCAAAGCGATCATTTTCGAATCGCAAGACGCCTCGTGCAAAGGCATCCTCGCGGGCAAGGTCAAAGCAGGCCACGTCGTGGTCATCCGCAACGAAGGGCCCAAAGGCGGCCCGGGCATGCAGGAAATGCTCGCGCCCACGAGCTACATCAAGGGCATGGGCCTCGGCGAATCGGTCGCGCTGATTACCGACGGGCGCTTTTCCGGCGGCACAGCCGGCGCGTGCATCGGCCACATTGCTCCC
The DNA here is from genome assembly GCA_018644725.1 of Phycisphaerales bacterium. GTDB lineage: Bacteria > Planctomycetota > Phycisphaerae > SM23-33 > SM23-33 > JABGPZ01. Next base: position 2,494 of record JABGPZ010000040.1, on the reverse strand, counting down.
GAAGCGGCCGCTGGTGGTGCGATTGGCCTGCTCAAAGATGGCGATGTCATCGAAATTGACATCCTCGCCGGCAAGCTCAACGCCAAGGTCTCCAAGGCCGAGTTCGCGCGTCGCAAAAAAGCCTACAAACCCACCCCCACGCCGATCACCTATGGCGCACTCGGGAAATACGCCGCCCTGGCGACCAGCGCCGACACGGGCGGAGTGATGACCTGGCCCGGCAAAACCAACTGCCCCAAAACCGACTAACCGCAACGCGAAAACCGAAGGGTGCCGTACAATTTGCAGCGAGGGTGTGAGAAATCCCCCCGCGCTGCCTAGAATGCAGAACGACACTCTTTCAAAGGCATACCATGATTGGCATTTCCAAACTCTACTGCGGCACGGTTGAACCGTCCGACCCGCTGCGCTATCAGCGCCACAGCGGCAAGCTCCCCAGCCACCTGCTGCAGTTCTCCGAAGACAAAAAACCCGTCGTCGTGTTCAACTGCACGAAGCGATGCAACCTGCGATGCATCCACTGCTATTCCTCCAGCGACAACAGTTGCGCGCCGGACGAATTGAGCGACGACGAAGCAAAGACGCTGATTGACGACCTCGCCACGTTCGGCAGCCCGGTGCTGCTGTTCTCGGGTGGCGAGCCGTTGATGCGCCCTGGCGTGCTGGACCTTGCGACCTACGCCCGCAGCAAGGGCCTGCGCGTGGTGCTGAGTACCAATGGAAATCTGATCACGCCGGAACTGGCCGAGCGATTCAAAGCCATCGACCTGAGCTATGTCGGGATCAGCCTCGATGGCGCGACGGCTGAGGTCAACGACCACTTCCGCGGTCAGGAGGGCGCATTCGACAAGGCCCTCGCCGCGATTCGCCATTGCCGCGCCGCCGGGGTCAAAGTCGGTCTGCGCTTGACGATGAGCCGCCAGAACGCCCGCGACATCGAAGCGATTTTCGACCTCCTCGAACGCGAAGACATCCCGCGCGTATGCTTCTACCACCTCGTCTCGGCCGGGCGCGGCGGGCAAATGGGCGCCGACGCACTCTCCAGCGAAGAAACCCGCACCACGCTCGATACCATCCTCCGACGCACGCGAGAGCGCCACGACGCGGGCAAACCGCTCGAAGTCCTCACCGTCGACAACCACGCCGACGGCGCGTACCTCTACCTCAAACTGCTCGAAGAAGACCCCGCCAAAGCGGCCGACGTCTACAAGCTGCTCCAGATGAACGGCGGTAACGGCAGCGGGATTTCCATCGGCTGCGTGAGCTGGAATGGCGATGTTCACCCCGACCAATTCTGGCGCACCCGAACCGTCGGCAATATTCGCAGCAACCCGTTCAGCGAGATCTGGACCTCGGACGACACGCCGCTGCTGCCCGAGCTTCGCCGCCGTAAAGACCTGCTCGAATGCCGCTGCCAGCGGTGTCGGTTCCTCGACATCTGCAACGGCAACCTCCGCGCACGAAGCGATTTCTGTGGCAATGGCACATGGGGCGACGACCCGGGCTGCTATCTCACGGACGAAGAAATTACCGAGTAATTTCTCGCGCCGCCGCCTAGAATGTGACGACACACATTCGGTCCGATCCCGCACTGGAAGGAGAGATGGCGATGCAACTCAAACAGGTACTTCTGATGGCCACAATTGGCCTCCTGGCTCCGCTCGCTCTGGGCGAACGCTATGAGGAATCCCGCGCGAAACAACTGTTCCTCAGGGAGTGTTCCACCTGCCACACCATCAGCAACTACGACATGTCCAACCGCTCGCTCAAAGAATGGCAGCTCGTGATTGAGCGGATGAAAGAGTATGGCGGCGACGATCTTTATACCGACGACGAAGCCGCTCAGATCGCAACGTTCCTCTATTCGGCCAAGCATCATCCCCTGATGAAGCTGGACCAGGTGATTCCCATCACCGACGACGAGCCGGTCACACCCGACCTCGCTGGCGAAGAGACACACGCCAAGCCCGAAGAAAAACCCAAGCCGGAAATCATCATGTCATGGCGCAAATCCAAGGCCACCGGCGTCGCCAAGTTCATGGCCTATGTCGCGTTTGGCGCGATGGCACTACTGGTCCTCTCGGGGCTGGCGCGAAAAACACTCAAGCGCAACTTCCGCCCGATTCACACCGTCCTGGCGATCACGCTGTTCGGCGCGCTGGCGATCCACGCTTCGGTATACCTCTGTGAATACGGTGTTCCCAGCGTCCTGTGGCTGTGGTTTGGCATCATCGCCTCGGTGGTCATCGCCCTCGGCGAGTTCGGCGGCCTCGTGCGCGGCAAGCTAGGCCGCAAGTTTGTCCCCATCCACGCGACCTGCGGCGTGGTCGGGTTTGTGCTGGTCGTCCTGCACTGGCTGTGGATCTACATGTAACCACAACGTGTAACGATAAGAAACAGAAAGAAGGGCGAAAGATTTTTCGCCCCTACGAAAAGTGGCACAAAAAAAGCCCGATGCAATTGCACTGGGAAAAACCGGGACTGATACCGATTT
>JABGPZ010000072.1 GCA_018644725.1 Phycisphaerales bacterium | reverse complement strand
GCCGTCCAATCACATCCCTCACCCCGAAAAACGGTATTTTTCAAGATGCCCTTATCTCATTAGGTCACTATCTCAAATCCAACAGGATGTTACAAGTAAATAAATTAAAATAATATTGGGGATACAGTTTTTATCAATTCCACGATGTGACACCAAAATAAAAGGCTATACGTTCTAAGAATGGGGTATTAATCATTCATTTCTTTTTATCCTTTCACCTGATCTTTAAAGCACTTCTAGAAATAGAACTATATGAATCCCATACATTATTCTCTATTTTTCCCTCTTCCCTCCAAGGCCTTTCGTCTACAATAATTGCATAAAGAAAGGAGAACTCATGTTTTTCCAATCCTTCAAGGTCCCCGGTCTGGGTTGCTATTCCTACCTCATTGGTTGCCCGGGCGCGGGTCGCGCAATGGTGGTCGACCCCGAACGCCACATCGAACAATACCTCCGTGTCGCTGCCGACAATGCGATGACCATCACGCACGTCTTCGATACACACCTACATGCCGACCACATTTCCGGCGCCCTGGAACTCGCGACGGTAGCAAAAGCAACGCTCTGTCTCCACCGTGACCATCCGGCCTCCTACCCCCACCACCGACTCTCCAACGAGGAACAATTTGACTTTGGCGTGGCCTCGGCTCGCGTCCTCGACACGCCTGGTCACACGCCCAATTCGTTCAGCCTACTCCTGAGTGACCACTCCCGCGGCGAAGAGCCCATGGGGATTCTCACGGGCGACCTGCTCTTCGTGGGCGACGTGGGCCGCCCCGACCTCGCTGGCGCCGATCTGCTTGATGCACAAATCCGAAACCTCTATGACAGCCTCTACATCACCCTCGGCGAATTGCCCGACTACCTCGAGGTGTTTCCCTCTCATGGCGCCGGGTCGCTTTGCGGCAAGGGCATCAGTGCCAAGCCCACCTCAGTACTCGGGTTTGAGCGGCGCACCAACCCCCTGCTGGCAGGCATGAGCTTTGAGGACTTTCACGCGACGATGGCCGAAGGCTTTGCCCCACGGCCGCCGGGATTCATTCACATTGTCGAGACCAACACCTCCGGCCCTGCGCCCTTGAGTGCGATTACGCCACCGGACATCCTGTCGCCGAGAGAATTGCAAACACAGGCCAATGACGACATCACGTTGATTGATGTGCGTGATGCGGTGAGCTTTGGCGGCGGCCACATCCCCGGCTCACTCAACCTTGGCATGGGTAGCAACATGGCCAGCTTTCTGGGGATGATCGCCGATCCTGACAGCCGAGTTGTAGTGATTGCGGACACGCAAGGCGATGCAGACGAAGCGATCCGGCAATTTCGCCGCGTAGGCTTCGACACGATCTGCGGCATCTACACCGCGGGCATCTCCGCGTGGGTCATGGCGGGAGGCGAAACCGCCCAACTGACGCAACTCGACGCACCCACCCTGCGGGACATCCTCGACGCCTTCGCCGACCACGTGCTGCTTGATGTTCGCACGCTGACAGAGTGGGACGCTGGTCATATCGACCGCGCCACGCATCTGCCGCTCAATCAACTCACCGCGACAGAGTTGGAGTGGCCTGCAGAGACCGACATCACAGTAGTTTGCCACTCGGGCTATCGCGCCAACCTCGCCGCGAGCGAACTGCTGCGACAAGGCTATCAAAATGTGTACTGCCTCCTCGGCGGCATGACCGCATGGGATGCCTGACCGAAACCACCCGTTCGCCCGAAACTATGCGCCAGAGGCAAGGGCTTTGTCTTGAAAATTCCCCACTCTCCGTGTACCATGAGCAAGCTTGACCAGCGCCGCAAAACACCAGTCTACACATGGAAATAGATCACACTTTGAACCCTCCCAAATACTCTCCGAACGATTCCGATGCGCCTGCCCCCAAGGTCAGCGTCGTTATCCCCACGTACAATTCTGCGGCCTTTCTCGAGCGCTCTATTCGGAGCATTCAGGCGCAAACCCTCGACGACCTCGAGATTCTGGTTTGCGACGACGCGTCCACCGACTCGACGGTCGACATGGTGCACGAATTTGCACGCGACGATTCACGCATCACCCTTCTGGCGCTGGAGGTCAACGCCGGCGCGGGCGCGGCACGGAATCTCGGTCTGAGCGCAGCGCGCGGGGAATACATTGCATTTCTCGACAGCGACGATGAGTGGTTCCCCGAGAAGCTCGCGCGGCAGGTCGCACTGATGGATGAACAACCCGAAGAGGTCGGCGTTTGCTTTTGCGGCGCGGAAATCATTCGCGACGGCGACAGCGAGGCCCCTACCCACTACTACAAGCCCAACCCTGTCTGGGAGAACAACATCTTCTACCGATTCGTGATGTCGCATATCGCGTTCATCACGCCGACGGTTCTGTTCCGTCGGGCCTTGCTGAAGGACGCGGGCTTGATGATTCCCGAGATGCGGCGTTCCCAGGATGTGGAATTCCTCGTTCGCCTGTTCAAATACAGTGGCCTCAAGGTTCTTGAAGAATGCCTCGTCCGGGTGCACATGGACACCTCCCCATCCAAAAAGATCTACGACCGCCTGAAAAACGCGTTCCCCTACCTCTATGCACATCAAGACTACGTCCGCGAAAAATTTGGCAGGAAGGTCGCGATCCGCCGACACGCGGGGATCCGAATGAACCTATGCAAAGTGGCTCTGCGGGAACGGCGATACGGCCAGGCCTTTTGGCAATTCCTCTGCCGGATCAGAATACGGCCGCTTCTCTCGCGTGGAGATCTCCGCGGGATATGCAAAGCCTTCGCCCGTGGGATCATGGGCTAGGCCGCCACTGCACGGCTCGCCTTGCCCTCGCCATTTCCACCCCAGCCAAACGCATGACAGAACAGCCAAGGATACCCAATGCACAAGCTACTGATCGTCAACAACATCCCAGGGCCCTACCGGACCTTCATGTTTCAGAAACTGCATGAGGTCGGCAAGGACTATGGTGTGGACGTGACCGTCTTTTTCCAGGCCAAAGGGGAACGCCGCCGATCCTGGAAGGCCGAAGATTTCGACATGCCCTTTCCGCACATGTATTCCAAATCACTCTGCCGGAAGAAAGAAAAGGAATTCTTCAGCTATTTCAGCTTGAACCTCGATCTCCTTCGAGAGATTCGAAAACACAAATACACCTGGGTGGTGCTCGCGCCGTACATGTGTGTCGGAAACTGGCTTTTGAGCGTCGCGCCGATGAAGGCCAAGCGGATTCTGTGGTCGGAAGGGAACGTGCAAAAAGCGGTCCACATGGGATTCTGGAGCAAGCTGCTCAAAAGCACCCTGTGCAAAAAATATGCCTACTGGGCGACACCCGGCATCAAAGCGATTGAGTATCTCGACACGATTCGCCCGGGCCAATCGGCCAAAGCGACGCAGCTCTATTTGCCCAACATCGTAGACAGCTCCGCCTTTAGAGACCATGTGGCTGAATTGCGAACCCGCCGCGAAGAGATTCGTCAGGAACTCGGGCTCGTGCCGGGGACTCCCGCCCTGTTTGCCATCGGCCGACTCGTTGAGCTCAAAGGCTTTGACCAACTGATCCGCGCCATGGCCAAGTTGGAACGCCCCGCCCGGCTTTACCTCGCAGGCGACGGCCCGCAGGAAGAACAGCTCCGAAGCCTGATTGCAGAGCTTTCGCTTGAGGATCGCGTGGTTCTTCTCGGCGAGCAAACTCCCGAACAGGTCCAGCAGTGGCTTGCGGCGGCGGACTGGTTTGTCCACCCCGCCCGGCGCGACTGCAGCCCACTGGTCACCGTCGAGGCCGCCAACGCTGGGGTGCCGATGATCCTCTCGACCCAAACCGGCAACACCCCCGAAGCCGTCGAAGAAGGAGTCAACGGATTCACCTTCGACGTCGACGATCTGGACAGCTTGGTCGGAGCCCTGAACGAGGCCCTGTCGCTCCCGCAAGACCGCGTCGACGAAATGGGCCAAGAATCGCTGAGGATCGCAGAAGAAAAATTCGACCCCGACACCGTCGTCCACGACTTTTTCAAGACACTCCTGCACGACAAAACACCCAACACCGCACCCTCTTCCCCAAAGTAATCCCATGCTGCAAACACAAGAACTTCACATCGAAGGCAACGTTCCCTGCCTGGAATATTCCGACCCCGACCAGTTGCCGCACCACCCGGTCGTCAGCATCAAAATGCTCACCTACAATCACGCGCCGTACATCGGCGAGGCGATTGAGTCGATCGTGAATCAGGAAACCGATTTTCCTTTCGAGCTTGTGATCGGCGAAGACTGTTCCCCCGACACCACCCAAGACATCGCCCGGGAGTATGTCGAGAAATATCCCGACAAAATTCGTCTGCTCACCTCGGAGGCCAACGTCGGCATCTGCAAAAATGACTGGCGCGTTGAAGTTGTTTGCCGCGGGACCTATCTCGCCTATTGCGAGGGCGACGACTATTGGCACGACCCGACAAAACTGCAAAAGCAGGTCGACCTGCTCGAAGCCAACCCCGACTGCGTGCTGGTCCATTCCGATGTCGACTTCTTCTTTCAGGACAAGGGGACCCTCGTTTCCCAGCAACGCAAAAAGCAAAACCGGGGCTGGCCCGAATCCATCTCACCGCAAGAACTCTACGAACTGTTTCTCTGCGGAATCAACGGCTGCTACACCCCCTCCGTAATGGTTCGCGCCAAGGTCCTCGACGAAGTCATTGCGAGCGATCCGGAAGTGTTCCTGGAAGGCAAATTCCCGCTGGGTGACCTGCCCCGCTGGATGGAACTCGCCTGGCGAGGCACGTTTTTATACATCGATGAATCCCTCGCGACCCTGCGGCGAATCGGCGAGTCCGCCACCCGGAGCGCCAACTGGTCCTCCCGCGCGCGATTCTCGCTGGGCGCTCTTCGGCTGACACTGTATTACAACCAGAAATATCCCGCCGCTCCCGAGAAGATCAATCCCCAGATCAAAGGGATGGGTCTCCAGGCGTTACGGCAGGCCTGCCTCGGCCGCGACGCAGACCTGGCGCGCGAAATCGTCGAGACCCTTCCGTCCATCACCCGCAAACATCGCCTCTTACAATGGGCGGCGGGAAGCTGCATCGGAAATCTAGCATTCCGCATCACCAACGCGCTGGCGATCCGGCTACGACGCCTCTATAGAAAAATGCGATACGGCATCGAGTCGTCCATCTAGAGCAAGCTCGCCCGGTCCCGCAACACGAATTCAAAAAGCCAACGTCGTTGGATCATTTACCTCGGCATTTTCGCAATGCCCGGATTACAAAACCGGGAAGCATCCTGCGAAAAGCACCCTTTGACCGCTGAATCATTGCGGGAATCTTCATGCGCCACGGGAGCGGATACCGCCAGTAATATGTCCGCGGCCGAATCGTCTTGAAGTACGAATCGATGGATATGGTGCAGGGGACAATTTCGAGGACTCGCTGTTTTTTCCCCATCAGATGGGCTCGCAGTGCGTCCCGCAGAGCCTGGAAGGTTGTATTGAGTTCTGCAACGTCGCGTTCAGTGAAAAAGTTTTGAAAATGAACATGCGCGGTTTTGAACTTCCCCTTGAGGACCAGCCCCTCGGCGGTGAGTGTTACGAAGGACAGGAGATTATTGAGATTGTATGGATCAATTCTGCAATCATACAGTTCCATCCCCAATGCACTGACAATCAAACTATGCGTACCATCAGAGGCCATGAATGACTTGTTCAGAATTGCGGAGGGTGTTTGGTTGAAAAACAAGTTTTGAGAGAACACGAACTCATTGCGCGGGAGAGTGATTTCACGATCGCTGTCGAGTAGCGAAAGCGTGAGATTGTAAATGTCATTGGTGCTGGTCAACACATCCGTCGCGCCGGGCGGTTGTGCGGGAGCTTTAATGAACAAGGGAACCTTGACCTGATTGGCATAGGGTTCCACGGCGTGACACATCCCGTTGTTGAACCCGCGGAAATAAAAATCATCACCATGATCCCCGAACAAGACAATGGCGGTGGAGTCGTCCAGACCCAGTGATTCAAGTGTCGCCATGACAAACGCGAACATTGTATCCATCGTCACATAACCATACTTCATGCGGTCATGGGACAGAGCGGTTTGGAGCTTGGATTCGTCCTTGTAGCTTAAATGGCTGATGAGCGGATGGACATAGAGCGCGAAGTTTTGATCCCTTTGCGCCGCGTCGCGGAGGAACGCCTCCGTTTTTTTCTCGAAGGTCTCGTACTGGTTCTCATAGCTCAGGCGGCCACAGCGCTCCTCGTTCCATATCTTTCGATCGTGGAACAAGTCGTCATCTTTTTTGTACACATCGGGATAGCCAATTCCCAAAACGGAATATCCCTCGGATTCCAGCTTGGTGAAGAGGTGCTTGTCCGGATCCATGACGCGCACGTTGGTTTGGTCATAGGTTCGGATGTGGTCAAGCTGGTGGTCTGAGCCATACAGCACGGACGCCTGCGACATGTGCGTAGACGTGGCCGCGGCATAGGCATTCGTGAACCACAGCGACTGCTCCGAAAGGGCGCGAATGCAAGGAAGGGATTCGCCAAACTGGTCAAACAGCAGTGTTGACAAGCTTTCAAGATGGAAGAGGACGAGATTCGCGCGAGGCATGAATAGCACGCTCCTTTTTTTCCGCAGGCGGAATGAGGCTATACCCTGTCGCGAACCTCAATGATCTGTCCTTCAATCACCTTTGCCTGCTCGGAGAAACAGAAGCTGATGATTTCAGACACTGCTTGGGGCTGCATGATGGTTGTCGGGTCTTCGTTGGGCGCCAGTTTCCGCCGAAGAGCGGTTGCGGTTCGGCCCGGGCAAAGGCAATAGGAGGTGATGTCGTCGCTTCGGAGCTCTTCCGCCATGGTCAGCGTGAAGTTGACGACGGCCGCTTTGCTCGCTGCATAGGCCGCCCAGCCCGGCCTGGGGGTCAGGCCTGCGGTGGACGCGATGTTGACGATCGTGCCGCCGGTTCGCTTCATGTAGCGTGCCACTTCTTTCGTGCACAGGAAGCAGCCTGTCAGGTTGACATCCACGGTTTTGCGGAACAGTTCCACCGAGGTCTCGTACACGCCTTTGGGATCGACAAACCCCGCGCAATTCACGAGGCCATTGATCTGTTTGTACTTCGAGTAGACCGTTTCCACGAGGCTGACCACAGACGCTTCGTCGCAGACATCGCCTGAGATGAAAACCGCGTTGGGATACTGCTCGAAATCGGGCTTGACCGAATCGATGTTTCGTGATGTTAAAATAACGGTCGCCCCACGGTCGAGAAGCAATTTGGCGGTTTCATAACCAATTCCAGAGCTTGCGCCCGTGACGATGATGACTTTGTTGTTCAATGAATTCATTGGCCGTCTAACATCCTTTCAACGATGATTTTATCGAATGGTGTTGTTATTTTGATATTGTTCTCCGCGCCCTGGATAAAGCGAACGGTTTCGCCAATCCGGAAGACCAGAATTCCGTCTTCTGTCGCGTTGTATCCTTCGTCTTGTGCTGCTTTGTGGGCGCGACGCAGGATCTCGGTATCAAAGACCTGTGGCAACTGGACGTTGTGCAATTTCGAACGGTCCAACTCTTCGGTCATTACGTCGTCGCCGGCCGAAACCGTGAACGTCACGGGAATCGTCGGAACGACGGCGGGGTCGGTGTGCTGAAGAAGTCCATTGACGAGTTCTTCGCTAATCAGAGGCCGGGCGGCTTCGTGAATCAGCACTCGGTCACTTTTGACGTGTGCGAGCCCGTTTTGGACAGAGTCCTGGCGAGTTTCGCCGCCGGCGACGAGCGTGCATTTTTCAAGTCGATAGTCTTCGAGGATTTTCTCGTACATGTCCATAAAGTCTGGGTGGCACATGATGTAGATATTCTCGATACTTTCGATTTTTTCCAACACATCCAAGGCATAGACCATAATTGGCTTGCCGTAGAGAGGCATGAATTGCTTCGGAAGTTCCATTTTCATCCGATTGCCTACGCCTGCTGCTAAGTAAATGGTATCCATTGTTCAATGATCCTCTGGTGAGAGTGAGAAGGGCTCTGTGGTGGCATGCACCACGTTTATCGACAGTGGATTGGCCACCGTCTTGTTGCTATTTGCCAATTTCGATGATTCGCGTTTCCGCCAAGTCATACGACTGGATAAGAGTACTCCGTTCGGAGTGAAATCGCAAGATGTTTCTCCGTCGCCGAGAAGTTTTAGCGAAGCGCAGAACCGTGTTTCGCTCTGCCTCGCAAGGCCACTCTTCCCATTCATCGCCAAACACTGGCAGACGCTACGGCGGAGGTTAGTTCGACTTGCTCACTTTTTTGCGAACCGAACCGTAGAGTGATGTGGGCAGGATTGTTTTCAGGACAAAACGCAGTGCGCGTCTCATGTTTGCCCGAATCATCGCAGGCTTCAGGTTCCGCCTCCATGGAGTTGGATAGAGCCAATAGAATTTCCTCGTACGGATTTTGCGGAATGCCTTTGGGGGCAGGCGATATTTCACGCTCTCGCCAAGACGGTCATATTTCCTGTCGAGATGGTCTGACAGTTCTTTGCGAAGGGCATAGAAATGAGTTTGGATGTCTTCGTTTGTTTTGGGGCTGTGAATCTTCGGCGGGTGCTTGTTATAGGGCAGATCCGCCAGGCTATGCTCAATGGATCCGTCTTTCTGAAGTTTGAAGAACGAAAGCAGGTTGTTGTGGTTTCCGTGGTCCAATCGGCAGTCATACATCTCCAGTCCCAATGCGCTGACCATGAGGATATAGGTCCCATCATAGGCAGCAAAGGATTTATTCAATAGATGATTTGGTTGTTGATCGGCAAACAGGTTTTGAGAAAATACGGCCTTGTGCGATTTGGGGGACTCGGTGCTGATTCCCAATTCTTGAAACACCATCTCGCGGCAGTCTGTCGTTGCGAGCAAGTCGTCTTTGACTTCTGGCTCGATCCCGGGGCCGGTGAGAAACAAGGGGCAATGGATGAGCGGGAAATGGGGGTCGCCCGTATGGGCCAAGCCGTAATTCCACCCATGCGTATGAATGCTGTCGCCGTGATCTCCGTAAAACAGCCACACGGTGTCGTCTTTTTGATTCTCCAGCAGATCGCGCAACTGCTGGACTAATTTGTCCATGTCGGCGTACCCGCGTCGGGTATATTCGTGGAAATCCAGTTCCTCGGGATTGGTTTCATTGGTATAGCAGATGTGGGCGACCAGCGGGTGGATGTAGAGCGCCCAGGGGGTTTCGCCGCTGCAAAACTCGCCCACTTCTTCGACAAACTCATCGAGATCTTCGAAATCATACCGCTCTTGGCTAAAGGGGCTGATCCCCAGTTTTACAAACGTTTCGTGTTCGCCAGGATCGACGATGGGGAAAATAAGCCCACCAGTGCGATAGCCTTGTTGTTCCAAGATGCCCCAAAGGGAATCCTCGCGGGAGACATTCGCCGCTTGGCCCGAACCGAAGATGTTGATATGATCCAGCGCATCGTCGCGGCCGGTCAAAAACGCCGTCTGGCACATGTGGGTCGAGGTGGCGGAGCTGATGAAGTTGGTGTAGCTACGGCTTTGGTCCTTGATCGCCTTGATGGCCTGCAAGTCCTCTGCATACATATCCCATAGCTCGCTGGAGAGGCTTTCGAGATGGATGACGATGATGTTTTTTTGAGACATGGAAATGGAGTCCTTTGTCGCGCAGGTGTTATTTCAGTTTGTGGAATAGATCCCGGCCAAAATTATAAATCCTGGAAGGCAGCAGTGGTTTGAGACGCCCAACCACCCTGTTTCTTAGTTTTGCCAAATAGAAGGCAGGTCGCATGGCCCGCGGAATGGGATAGAGCCAATAGAATTTTCTCTTGCGGATTTTTTTAAATCCGTTTTTGGGTAAGCGATATTTCACGCCCTTGCCCAGACGGTCATATTTCCTGTCAACATGGTCTGACAGTTCTTTGCGAAGGGCATAGAAATGAGTTTGGATGTCTTCGATGGATTTGGGACGATGAATTTTCGGGGGGTGCTTTTTGTACGGCAGATTCCCCAGATCATGCACAATGGTTCCGTCTTTCTGAAGTTTGAAGAACGAAAGCAGGTTGTTGTGATTTTCGGGATCCAGCCGACAGTCGTACATCTCCAGCCCCAACAAACTCACGAGGAGATTGTAGGTTCCGTCGTAGGCAGAAAACGATTTGTTCAAACCCGGCCCCGGTTTTTGATTGGCAAACAGATTTTGGGAGAATACGGTCTTGTGTGATTCCAGAGGCTCGGTGTTGATTCCCAATTCGTGAAGAATGAGGCCGCGGCAGTCTGCCGTCGACACGAGGTCCGTTTTGGTTTCTGGCTCGATGCCGGGGCCGGTGAGAAACAAGGGGCAATGGATGAGCGGGAAATAGGGGTCGCCCGTATGGGCCAAGCCGAAATTCCACCCGTGGGTATGAATGCTGTCGCCGTGATCTCCGAAAAACAGCCACACGGTGTCGTCTTCCTGATTCTCCAGCACCTCGCGCAACTGGCGGACCAATTGATCCATCTCGGAGTACCCGCGACGGGAATATTCATGGAAATCCAACTCCTCTGGATTGTCCTCTGTGGTATAACAAACGTGAGCAACCAAGGGGTGAATGTACACTGCCCACGGGGACTCGCTGGAACAAAATTCACCCACTCTCGAGCACAGCTCCCCGCTCTTCTTAAACGAAAAATCGGTTTCGCAATACGGGCTGATCTTCAATTTCAAGAACTGTTCGTGCTCTTCAGGATCAATCTCCGGAAGAATCATCCCCCCCACACGGTATCCACTGTCCTTCAACTTGGTCCACAAATTCTCGTCACCGGAAAGATCGGATGCCTCACCCGAGCCAAAAATTGCGATGTGGTCAAAAGAACTGTCCCGTCCACCCAGAAAAGCCCCTTGAGTCATTTGGGTCGAGGTTGCCGAGCTAATAAAATGGGAATACGAACGACTCTTCTCTTTCAATCTCGCCAAGTTCGGAAATTCGCTCGAAAAAATCTTCCAGACTTCATCCGACAGACTTTCAAGATGAACTACCACCAGGTTTTTTTGAGCCATGCTAGAATCCTTTGAAGCTAGTTTCTCTGAGACTGAATTTCCTTGATCTCTGTCGAACTGACATCTTTGGTGCGCGGCACAAAGATGGGCTTGATTCCTTCGGCATTAAGTTTCTCGACGGCCTCATTGTACAATTCGGTCCCCTCGTATTCAGGATTCAAGAATGCCGCCTCGACCTCAATGCCCTTCTCGCGGAGTTCCATGCACAGAACATACGGGCAAGAGTGGCCATAGGCATAGACTTCATCGACCTGGCGGAACGCTTCGAGCAACCGTTTGCGGCTGGCGTACGAGTTCCACATTTTCCGAGGTGTCACCGTCGTGCTGTCGTCATACGACCGCTTGGCATTGCAATAATCATCCGAAGCGATGCCGAGGATGAGGTGGTCGCAGTGTTCCTTGCAAAATTCGAATGCATTGAGATGCCCGATGTGCAAAAGGTCAAAGCGTCCCCAAAAAACACCGATTGTTCCTGTTCGTTTCATTCCTATGCCTTTCAAAGAAACACGTCCGGCGAAAACACAAGTGTCGCTGTTTTCTCGGCTACGTCTTTGCGTTCCTTGTGTGAATCGTCAATGAAGATCGCGGGCTGCCGCGTGACGTGGCCCGATTTCGGCTCATCCAGGCCGATGTGGATAATCTCGTCAAACAGTCCCGTCAAGCGATACTTCGCAAGGCTCGCGTGGATGTCCTCCGCGTGCCGAGTGAGCAAGTATACGCCCTTGCTGCGGTGAATACAATCATATAGGAAGGCCACCAAATCGGTGTTCACCTTCCCGGCCACAATGAGGCAATCGTCAAAATCGACATACACATGCTCGAAATCGCGGCCGATTCGGAAGCGATTGACCAAGGCGCGATCGATTTCATTGTCGATGTCGTTTTCGAGGATGGCCACATCCATGTCCATCGCGTCATACAGGCTCAACAGCGGCAGGTTCACCCCGCGATTGCGCGCCAACGCCGAAGTCCCCGCGATGCGCGTCGCCACTTCCAGCAACACGAATTCACCGGCGGCGGTTTCCTTGACCTGATAGAACCACGCCCCACGAAAGGCCATGGCGGTATTGATTTTCTCGGCCCACTGCTCGAAGCGGTCATCACGAACCCGGATCGAATTGACGGAAATCCCGCCTCGGGTGCGGCGACGTTGCCGGCCCCCGCAAAACCGAAGTTTGCCGTGACGATCGGTAAAACAGTCGATGGTGTACTCCGGGCCGGGGAGATAGTCCAGCACGAGCAGGTCAGAATTTTGCCCCGTGTAATAGTCCAGCGTCGCGCGGTCCTTCGCCAAGACGGTCCCCTGCGACCCCTGGCCCACATCGGGCTTGAGGAACACGGGGAACATCGCGTCGGTCACCTCGGCCGCACTGTAACTCGCGGGGATCGCGATGACGTCGGCGAGAAGGTCATACGTCCGCTGCTTGGAGCGGCAAATTGCGTTGGTCTCATAGGAAGGCGAGATGACCGTGGCGTTGATTTCGTCACGATGCTCGGTCAAGAACAGCGCAACACTGTCCAGCGCCGGAACGACGAAACCGATGGCGTACTCGTCCAGGATCGCGTTGAATCGAGGGATAAAATCCTCGGCGGTAATCATCGGCACGAGCGATTGGATATACTGCTCAAACGCAAAGCGGCCGTGATTGCACTCCACGCTGCTGGCGCCGAAGAGGTTGACGTACTTCTCGTGCTTGAGGGCTTTGTTGATTTCCAGGCCACATTCGGACCCGCAGGGAAAAACCAATAGATTTTGAATAGCGATAGGCATGGCGTCTCAATCAGGATAGGGATTGGATGATCTCTACGATCTGGCGAATGGCTTCGCGGCCCAGGTCGGGGTAGAGCGGCAGGCAGAGGACCTGCTCGGCGATGTGGGTAGCGACGGGCAATTCCCCGCGCGTCTCGATCTCGCGATAGCAGGCGAACTCTGTCAAAAGCGGGTAGAAGTAGCGACGCGAAAAGACATTGTAGTCCTTGAGCGCATCGTATAGCCCATCACGCGAAAGACCAAACTGCGCCTGGTCGACCAGGATGGGCATGTATGCATGATTCGAGCGGACCGAGCTGGCCGGGGCGGCGGGGAGCGTAATCCCCTTCACGTCGGCAAGGCACTCGCGATAGCAGTCCACCGCCGCACGGCGAGACTCGATCAAGTCTCCCACCTGATCGAGCAGCTGCAAGCCCATCAAGGCGTGAATCTCGCTCATCTTGGCATTCGTGCCGACGATGGCGACCTGGGTCTCGCCCTGGAATCCGAAATTCTTCCGCAGATCTGCCCACTCGCAAATCGCCGGATCGCGAAGCACCAACACGCCGCCTTCGACGCTGTGATACAGTTTCGTCGCGTGGAGCGAGAACATGCTGACATCGCCAAAATTGCCGATGGGCTGGCTGGCCACTTCCACTCCGAACGCATGCGCGGCATCAAAAATCAGCTTGAGGTCGTGCTTGATTGCGAGGGCTTCAAACGCGGGAATGTCGCAGGGATTGCCGAACACGTGTACCGGAAGAATCGCGGAGGTCTTGGGCGTGATGGCCTGTTCGACCTTCACGGGATCGAGATTGAAATAGGTCGGTTCGATGTCCACGAACACCGGCGTAAGCCCTGCCGACACGATCGCGTGCGCGGTCGCCACGAACGTGAACGGCGTGGTGATCACTTCGCTGCCGGGGGGCAAATCAAACGCCTCAAGCGCCTGCTGCAGCGCCAGGGTCCCATTGGAATAGAGCGACACATTCTCGGCCTGGAGGAACTCCCCCAGCCGGGCCTGATAGCGCTGATGCACCGGGCCGGAATTGGTCAACCAGCGGTTGTCCCAGATTTCCTTGAGACCCTCGGCGAACTCCTCCAGCGGAGGCAGCGCAGGGCGCGTTACGAAGATGGGTTCGTCAAACGGCTTCATTCCACAATCTCGCAAAGGTATCGTTGATAGTCATTCTTGGCCGTCGCGCAAAATTCCTGAAGGGCTTCTTTTTCGATGTAGCCCATCCGCCAGGCGATTTCTTCCAGGCAGGAAATTTTCAAGCCCTGGCGTTGTTCGATGGCCTCGACAAAGTTCGCCGCCTCGAGCATCGCCTCGGGCGTACCCGTATCCAGCCAGGCCATTCCGCGGCCGAGAAGCTCGACAGACAGTTCGCCACGCTCGAGATACATGTTGTTGAGGGTCGTGATTTCCAGCTCTCCGCGCGCCGATGGCTTGACCTGCCGGGCAAGTTCGCACACCTTCGCATCGTAAAAATAGAGGCCTGTCACGGCATAGTTCGATTTGGGCTCGGCGGGTTTTTCCTCAATGGACAGCGCGCGAAACTCCTCATCAAATTCCACCACGCCATAGCGCTGTGGGTCGCGTACGCGATAGCCAAAGACCACCGCGCCGCCCTCGGTGGCCGCCTGGGCAGCACCGCGAAGAATCTGCGGCAAGCTCATGCCGTAGAAAATGTTGTCGCCAAGAATCAGGCACGCCGAATCACCCGCGAGAAACTCTTCGCCGATGTGGAACGCCTGAGCGAGTCCTTCGGGCCGGGGTTGCTCGGCATACTCAATCGTAATGCCCCACTGGCTGCCGTCACCCAGCAACCGCCGATAAAGCGGCAGGTCGGTGGGCGTAGAGATCAGCAGAATCTCGCGCAATCCCGCGAGCATCAAAATGCTCAGCGGGTAATAGATCATCGGTTTGTCGTACACCGGCAGAAGCTGCTTAGAGATGACCTGAGTCATCGGGTGCATTCGGCTTCCAGTTCCGCCTGCGAGAATGATACCTTTCATTGGTCCATACCCTCCTTGCGGTCGGCGTAATTCAGCGAAATCCACTCGTCATAGTTTTCGCTCATCACGCTGTTGACCCAGATTTGATTGTCGAGATACCATTCTACCGTTTTGCGGATGCCCGTCTGGAACGACTCCGCCGGCGCCCAGCCCAGCTCTGTGCAAATCTTCTCTGCATCAATAGCATAGCGGCGGTCATGGCCCGGCCGGTCGGTCACGTGGGTGATTTGCTCGCGATAGCTCCCGCCGCCGGTCTTGGGGCGCAGCTCGTCGAGAATGTCGCAAATCAAATGGACAATATTGATGTTGGCCTCTTCATTCAGGCCGCCGATGTTGTAGGTTTCGCCGATCCGGCCACGCGAAAGTGCCGCGTGAATCCCCGAGCAGTGGTCCATCACATACAGCCAGTCGCGAATCTGCAGGCCGTCACCGTAGATCGGCAGATTTTTGCCCGTCAGCGCATTGAGAATCATCAGCGGGATCAGCTTTTCGGGATACTGGTACGGGCCGTAATTGTTGGAGCAGTTCGTGGTGACCACGGGCAGCTTGTAGGTTTTGAGGTAGGCGCGCACGAGGTGGTCCGACGCGGCCTTGGAGGCGGAATAGGGCGAGTTCGGCGCGTAGGCCGTCGTCTCAGAAAACGGCGGATCGTTCGGCGCGAGCGTCCCATAGACTTCGTCGGTCGAGACGTGGAGGAAGCGGCAATCGTCTTCGCGCCCCGCCCATGCCTTGCGAGCGGCTTCGAGCAGTGTAAACGTGCCAATGATATTGGTCTGAATAAACGCGGCCGGGCCGGTGATCGAACGGTCGACGTGACTCTCGGCCGCAAAGTGAATCACGCGCGTAATGCCGTGCTTCTCGAACAACTCCGCCACGAGATCAGCGTCGGTAATGTCCCCTTGGACAAACGTATAGCGCCCTGTATCGGGCAAATCCTGAAGGTTGCTCAGCGACCCCGCATACGTCAGCAAATCGAGATTGACGACCTTTGCATCGGGTTCGGTTTCGAGAAGATAGCGCAGAAAATTACACCCAATGAACCCGGCCCCGCCGGTCACTAGATACGCATGTTGATCCGAATTGGATTCTGTCGACATTATCGCTTACCCCTGCTGCAGGTCGCGCCTGCCTGGAGAAAAGAACTTCCCCACAACCTCCACGCCGGGATGTTGCAGGAAAACCAAAGCCCCCTGCCGCCAAAACCGCAGAGGAACTCCATTTGGGGCTATTATACCCTTCCCCCCATGGCATGCAAGATGTTTCTCCGAATTCACGTGCCACATAACAGCCGTCCACCGCGCCAGTTATTACAAGGCGCTCGTGAAAATATTTTCGGCCACACTTGGACACTCCCCAGGGATGTGGTATGATGACACATCGCGCCTCAGGGACACCCCCAACGGCCCCGCGTACCACCTTCCGGAAGAAAAATATCCCACATGAGAATTGTCCTCCTCGCCCACAATCTGCGCGTTGCTGGCGGCCTGTCGGTCGGCAAAAACATCGTCACGACCCTGCCCGACATCGCCCCGATGCACGACTATCTCATCGTCGTCCCCGCCGGGTGCGATTATCCCGAATTTGAGGGCCAAGCCAACGTCACAATGCTGGTTGCACCTTCAATGGGACTTCTCAAGCGCGCGCGATGGGAACGCTCGGTCCTGCGACCCCAAATCACGCAGTTCCAGCCCGACTGGATATGGGGCCTGGGGAATCTTGGGCTCAAAAATCCGCCCTGCAAGCAGGCGGTCCTCTTTCACGACACACACCTGATCTACCCGGAATCCCATTTCGCGACCGAATCCTTTGTGTACAAACTCAAAAAGAGATTCCTGCGCTTCCTTCTTCGGCGATGTTTGCCGAAGACGGATATCGTATTCTGCCAAACGCAAACCAGCCGAAACCGCTTCGCCAAAGTATACAACCGGGACATAGACACCATTGCCGTGTGCCCCAATGCCGTCTCTGCATTTTGCCAAACCGACACGATCTCAACGCCAGAATCGCTCAAGCCATTTGACGATCGATTCAAGCTCTTCGTCCTGACCAAATGCTACGGCCACAAGAATATCCAGACCATCCTGGACACCTACAACGAGTTCCGCGACGAGCTCAAAGACACGCTTTGTGTGCTGACCATCGAAGCCAACCAGCACCCCATCGCCCCGGGACTCCTCCAGCGCATCGAGGACGAACGCCTCGGCAACGTCATCCTCAATGTCGGCCCGCTCGACCAGACCATCCTTTCGAGCTACTATCACTCCTGCGATGCCCTGCTTCTGCCGACCTTGCTCGAATCCTTCAGCGGAACCTATCTCGAGGCGATGAACTTTCACGTCCCGATCCTCACCAGCGACCTCGATTTCGCGCACGATGTCTGCGGCGATGCCGCGCTCTATTTCGACCCGCACTCCACCCTAGCGATGCGAGACGCCATCCTCCAATGCAAAACCGATGCCGCTCTGCGGGACGATCTGATCCGCCGCGGACAGGACCGACTCCAATCCCTGTTCCGCTCTTGGGACGAAATCCTCCGCGACGCGCTGGATGCCATGGACATTCCACACCAATAATCGCCCACGGCCATCGTTAAGCTCAGCAGACCCTACCAAGGAGCCTCCATGACCCACCGCCGAATCCTACGGAACCTCACCGTTCTGGCATTGCTGATCGCCGGGCCGATCCTGCTGGCGGCCCCCAAACCCGCCAACGCCCCCGCGACCACCCCCCCCGCCAAGGTCGCACGCACAGGTTCGAACAAATTCCCGCTCGCACCGATCACCGGGCCATACACCGTCAAGCAGATCGAAGGCTTCACCATCGTGATCCATAATGACCTGCTGACCACCCACAAGGAACTCGGCACCAAGGCGATCAACCTCCTGACGACAAAACTCAGCGCCATCAGCCGCGTTGTCCCCCCGGCAACCCTCGTCAAGCTCAAGACCATTCGCATCTGGTTCGAACGCGACAATCTCAAGTCCAAAGGGGCCTGCTATCACCCCAACCCGGGCTGGATCAAGGCCAACAAGCGCCACCCCGGCAAGGCCCACAGTATCGAATTTGCCCACGCCAAAAACTTCCTCGCCTGGTCGCGCGCCCAGCCGTGGATGGTCCTCCACGAACTCGCCCACGCCTACCATCACCAGTTCCTCGGGTTCAACAATCCCATCATCATCAAGGCCTACAAAGCCGCCAAGGCCGCCGAAAAATACACATCCGTTCTCCACGTCAGTGGCAAGAAGAAGTCCGCCTATGCGCGGACAAACCACAAAGAATATTTCGCAGAACTCACCGAAGCGTGGTTCGGCCGGAACGACTTTTACCCCTTTGTCCAGACCGATGTCAAAAAGTATGACCCGGCGATGGCCAAACTTCTGCCGACCCTCTGGGGGGTCCAGCCCCGCCCCGCAGGCAAACCCGCCAAGCGCCCCACCATCAAGCCCAGCCAGGACAACACGAAATGAAACCTTGTTCCAAACTTGTCATTCTGATCGCAACGGTTCTCACTGCTCTTCCCTGCTGCGGCGACGCCCCCGCCACAAACGCTGTCCCCACAGGCACGGGCCAACTCACCTCGCAGCCGGCCTGGTTCACGGCCGGGAAGGATGAACTGGGACACCAAATCGAATATTTCTGCCAGGCTGCCCAGAACGGGAAACTCATCCTGACCGCGAGCAATGGATTCTTCGACCAGGGGATTCGTGCAACGGGCACCTCCAAACTCAAGGATGTCGCCAATGGGACGAAAGACCGGAAGGTCAATAAAGAAGTCACAATCATGGCGTTCAACTATGGACAACTGGATGGGTGGCAGTCACCGAAAAAAACCATGCGCTGGCATGTGTGGATCTCGAAACCGGGCGAGCTGAAAGCAGTATTGAAGCTCAAGGCGAATCGCAAAAACCCTGCGGCCGTGATTGTCGTCACCTTTGCTGGCCAAACCCAGCGCGCCAAAGCGAGCGATGCCAAGGCGCTGGCCCAGGGCCTTGCGTTTGATGTCAAAACTCCGGGCAAGCACAGCCTGGTCGTTCGCGCGGAAACCGCCGCGGGCAAAGAGGTCGGAACGCTCTCTACCGTCACCCTGCATGGTCCGGCGGTGACGAAAGCAAAATTGTTGCGAGCGCGCTGGCGTCCGGCGGCCGTCCACGGCGGATATCGCTGCTCGAAAATGGACGATACCGACATGTGGGTCATGGTCTCCAAAAGCACCTCTCCTTGCTCCAGCTACTCGCCGATCACCACGCCCTTCGGCTATTACGGCACGTCCTTCATGGCCAACCAACGCTCCAATGGTGCCTTCAATTTTTCCATGTGGTCCGCCGCAAACCTGACGACCGTGCAACAGGCGCACCTGCTGGCGCTGGGGTCTCCCAAGGGAGAATTCAGCGGCTTTGGCCACGAAGGCACGGGCGTGAAACCGCGAGGCTGGATCCCACTACCGAGCAAACCCAAAGAGGTCGTCCAGTGCCTGCGCGTCGAACGAACCCCACAACACAACACCTACTATGGGTACCTTCTTGACCCGAAAACGGGAAATTGGAAACTGTTCTGCGTCGGGCGAAAAGCGACAAAACCCGGGACCTCCAAACGGGCACGCAAAGCCAGGCCCCTGTGGCCCGGCTCGTTTGTCGAGGTCCCCGGCCCGCCAGACCGCCAACGCTCTGGCGACCTGATCCGCAACGTCCTCCGCAAAGGGTGGTGCCTCGACAAAAACGGTGCATGGCAGCGAATGGACCTTCTCCCTGCAGGAAAAACAGAGCGCCAAAACAAGGGATGGGGCGTGACCAAGGATGGTTGGTTCACATTCAAAATGGGTGGCATGGAGCATTTCACCACACCCAAGGGCGACATCCGCCTGCCGAAGAAATTCGTCAACGAAGCGAAGCCGCCCTACCTCTCGCCAGAGAAGGTCAATCAGCTGTACAAACTCCCGACGACGTTTGGCACGATCTCGGCCAAGGCTGCGAGTACCAGCGCAACGGTGACGCTGGGCCTCAAGGACGCGGGAACCCACGCCCGCGCGACGGTCTATTATGGCACGAAGGATTGCCTCACATTTGCCCCGCGCAAAAAGCACGGCACGGAACGCAACGCCTCGACGCTCAAAGCCGGCGGGACCTGGGCGGCGGCCAAGGCGGCAGGTGCGGTCAAGACGGGCACGAACCGCATCACGCTCACGGGCCTCTCGCCCAAGACGAACTATTTTTTCCGCGTGTTGGTGACCAACGACCAGGGAAAAACATGGACCTTCCAAACGTACTCCTTCACGACAAAATAAACCCCACTCCCCAGAATCCAATCCCGCCAACGACGGCGAACCAGGCGACCCTTCATGGGTCGCCTTTTTTTGCCCCTCAATGCATCATGTCGTTTCCGTTTTCTCTTTTCCCCCAACCTCATTTTCCCCAATCTTTTCCCCAATTCCTTTCCTGATCCTCCCACGACCCCGCGCACAGTCATTGCGGAAAATTAAGATCGGCCTGCACCGGCGAGGACAAGAGGGCCAAGGAAGGCGAATGAAGAAGCCCTTCATGGGCTTTTGATTGAGCCTGACGCAGGCCATCGTAGCCGCAGCAAGCAGACGGTCTCAATTATCCACAATGGCTGTGCGCATAAAAAAATGGGCGATGCGTTCGGGGGCTCATTCCC
>JABGPZ010000006.1 GCA_018644725.1 Phycisphaerales bacterium | reverse complement strand
TGAAGAAATTCATCTGGTTCGGCTATGAGCCGCAACATCAAACCGTGGTCATCGGCCCGGTCGGGCTGAGTAGCCACTCACGCGGCACCGCGCCCGAAGCACTGGAACACGGCGGATTCAGCATAGTGCTGAAAAAGGGCAAGCCCGCTCGTCACCGCTATCGCGCCCGACCCTTCATGGGCCCCGCACTCACAAAAGAACAACCCAAGCTCTCCGCCATGTGGCGCGACAGCGTGAACTAACCAACGAACAAGGAGGCCACTATGGCTGATTTTATTCTCGGCATGAATGCCAAACTCTACATCGGTGCCGCCGATGCCGCGCTGGAAAGCATGGCAGTCATCGGCAACGTCAAAAACCTCACGCTGGCTCTGGAGGCGGCCGAGGCGGACATCTCGACCCGCGAGAATCAGGGCTGGCGAGCGATGGCCGCAACGCTGAAATCGGCATCTGCAACGTTCCAGATGATCTGGAAACCCGGCGACGCGAACTTTGATCTCATCAAAGCCGCATTCCTCTCCAGCGGCACCGTGGCGATGGCCGTTCTCGACGATCTCTACACTGCGGAAAACTCGGACGGCCCGGTGGGGAATTGGGCGATCTCCAACTTCAGCCGCAACGAAGAGCTGGAGGATGCGATCCGCGTGGACGTGACCGCCAAACTTTCGAAGTACCACCACTGGCACACGGGGGCCTCGTGCGCTGATGACACGGAACCCGTCTAACCCTAAGGATTATCCATGAAGCAATTTACTGACAACGCGAAGCGCACCTGGACCGTCGAAGTCAACGTCGCCGCGATCAAGCGCGTCAAATCCCTCCTCGACGTGAACCTGCTCGAAGCCCTCGAAGGCGACCTGCTCGACGAGCTTGCCCACGACATGGTCCTGCTGTGCGATGTGATCTACGCGATCTGCAAGCCTGAGGCCGACGCGCTGGCGATCACCGACGAGGAGTTCGGCCGGGCCATGGCTGGCGATGCCATCGACTCCGCCACCACCGCGCTACTGGAGGAACTTGTCGAGTTTTTCCCTTTGGCGAAGCGGCGGGTGCTGACCAAGGCGCTCGCCAAGATGCGGAACGTGGACGAGAAGGCGATTGCCTATGCGGAGGCGAAGCTCGACGACCCCGAACTCGACAAGAAAATCGACGACGCGCTGACCGCACTCTCCGACTCTGCTACGACCTCGCCGGACGACTCGGACTCTCCCCCGGCCGACTGACTCTACGCGAGCTGATCTGGATGGCCGAGGCCCACAGCAAAACCGCCTGGCAACATACTGCCACGCTGATGGCACTCCTCGCCAATATTCACCGCGACCCGAAGACCACCAAGGCCTACACGCCGAACGATTTCAACCCGCACCACCAACCCAAACCCATTCCCATCGACTCCCTGCGCGACATGCGCGGGGCGTTCGAAAACTTCACCCCAACTCCCGAAGGAGACCCCCATGATTGACTGGATTCAAACCAACTACGAGGCCGTGTTCGCCATCCTCGGCGCACTCTACACCCTCGCGCGGCTCGTCGTCGCGCTCACGCCCACCCCGGCCGATAACGAAGCCGTCGAAACCGCCGCCGGCTGGCTCAGGGCCATCGCGAAACTCTTCGGCCTCGACCTCACCCAGGGCATCGACTCCAAGAAGGGCTAGATCCATGTTCGCGAAACTCGCGGAATTCCTTGGCCGGTTTTTCGGCCGATTGTTTGCGGCACTCTTGCCGGTGATCGGTCGGGAGATCCGCCGCAACAAAACCATCCAACAGAAAGGCAATGACCATGAAACCAAAGACACTCTCGACGCTGACATCTGGGATGCTGCTCGCCGCAATCCTCCTCGCCGGTAGCGGATGTAGCGGCCTGTTCCGGCCCGAAGTCACGCCGCACCCTGACGCGCCCATTCTGATCGTCAAGACCTTTGCGGGCTTCGCTCGCGGGGCCGTCTACGACAAAGAACGAAACGCCATGATCCCGTGCGGGTGGTTCTACCTCGGCCGCTATGACGGCTGGAGCCTACACAAATTTGACTGGGAGAAGCAGATCGAACGGCAACAAGAATAATCACGCAAAACGATCATCCGAACGCTTGTTGCGGATGTCGGCCGCGTTGGCATCGAGCCAGCCACTTGTCGTCTTGCCTGGATGGTCAAACTTCTCAATGTAGGGTTTGATGTCCAACAAAGGTGTGCCGTCAAGAACATCGATTTCCGAAACCGTAATGCGATTTCCATCAACGGAAACCAGCTTTACAACAGACAGGCCAATGTGATTGGGGCGCACCGGCGCACGGGTTGCGAAAACGCCACGGGACACGTTGTCCATAAACGGTTTGACCCGCATTTGCTCGCTTCCCGCTTTATGAAACTGATAAATCAAATAGATATGGCTGAACCCCTCAAGGTCTTTCAGGCCTTCCGCAAATTGAGGGAAGAGTTCGATTTCGCCAGTGACTTCCGCAGCCCCTTTGGGCTGGATTGGCATGTTTTCCACAACCTGAAATGGGCTGTGGATAATTCCGATTGGAGTAATTGTAGCGAGTGAAATTTCCATCTCTTTCCTTTCTTTAAAAGTGAATCACACTTAGCTATCACAGCTTCTTCCACCTGTCAAGGATAATCACACATGGCATCTACAAAAGGAATCCGAGCAGGCAAGGCCTTTGTTGAGGTCTCGGCCGACAACACCCCGCTCGTTCGCGGGCTGAAAGCCGCCCAGTATAAACTGCGGCGGTTTTCTGCTACGGTTGGCGCGACGGGTCGCCGCATGGTCACTGCCAGTGCGGCGATGGCCGCTCCGCTTGTGCTGGCCGCGAAGATGTTCAGCTCGATGGGCGATGAGGTCGCCAAGATGTCCAAGCGTACCGGCGTGTCGGTCGAGACCCTTTCTGAGCTTCGCTACGTCGCCAGCCAGACCGGCACGGAGTTCGGGACGCTCGAAAATGGGCTCCGCAAGATGCAACGCAGTATCTACGATGCCGGGCGCGGACTATCCACACAGACCGAGGCTTTCGCCGATTTGGGCCTTGAGTTCAAAGACCTCGATGGCCTATTGCCTGAGGCGCAGTTCAAAAAACT
>JABGPZ010000025.1 GCA_018644725.1 Phycisphaerales bacterium | reverse complement strand
TATTGTCGGCTAAGACTCCCATTCAACTTGGTACATATTTTCGGGGGCACGTCAACCTGACGATGAACCCAGACGAAAACTAAAAACCGGAACCAACGGGAAAACAACAAACATCACACAGAGCGAACGAGCCACCTATGACAGACCAACAAATTTACAGAAAAAAACTTGCACAGCCGTGGAGATTTTAACGCCAGCTTGCAGATCGATGAAATACAGTCAAACAATTCACATGGAGTCTTTTTCCAACGACTAAAAGAGTTCGGTCTGCATAATTGCTTTGATTCTTTCTTCGATGATTTCGTTCAAACTCATCGACATAGTCGAAGTGAAAAACCTTGGCAAAACGATTACTTCTTCATTAGCAATCAGTTAAAATCCTATTTAACACATTGCCAAGTAATCGAAAGCGAATCGGTTCTTACGTTCAGTGATCACAACCCTGTCATCATTGAACTTAACCTTTAGTTGCTTGCAACGTTGTTCGCGGCGGTATGGGAATTGAAATGTGGCCCATCTTCCTTTCCTTCCCCCGAGGTTTCACAAAAAGGTTTCACGAAAATGAAAATCGGGGACAAAATAGAGTTTTCTTCAAGAAATTTGAAGAGTGCCGGAGAAACATAACTCAAGCGACAAAAATGGCTTGTGTTCTAACCATAGAGATAGGCGAATCTTACGAAATCGGCCGGATAGGGTTCAATTCCCTTAGGGGCTATATCAGTTGATATCATACCCAATTCCCTAGGCTCATAAGCGGCCGCCCAGAACAATAATGTCCAATTCACCTCTTTTTATATGGCTACCGATTCGTTTGCGGGGATTGAAGGCTCTATTCGCCGCAATATTTGCGGAGATTAGTTGACTTTGCGGCGATTGGACCCTATAATCTCCGCAAAGGAGGCCGGATATGGCTTACATTCATGAATTACCCGCTTGGCCTGATCTCACTTGGGACGCGCATGCATTTACCCAAGTTCTCGCCGCACTGCATCAAAAACAAGGAAAATATCTGGGCAAAATGGAGGCGATGGGGTTTGAGTTGCGCACCGAGGCCAGTGTCGTGGCGCTGACCAGCGAGGTCGTCAAATCGTCGGCCATCGAGGGCGAGCGGCTTGATACCGCCGAGGTCCGTTCCTCTATCGCCCTGAAGCTCGGGCTGAACGCGTCGGGATTGCCCACCCCCGGCCGTCAAGTCGAGGGCATCGTGGAGATGATGCTCGATGCCACACAGAACTATGACCTGTCCCTGACTGAAGAACGCCTCTTTGGCTGGCACGCGGCGTTGTTCCCGACCGGCCGAAACGGGATGCATCCGATCACCGTCGGGGCGTGGCGTGATGACGTTCGCGGGCCGATGCAAGTCGTGTCCGGGCCGGTGAGCAAAGAGCGCGTCCACTTCCAGGCACCGACCGCCGCGCAGCTCGAAGTTGAAATGGGCAAGTTCCTCGAATGGTTCAACGGCCCGTGCGAGATTGACCCGGTGCTCCGCGCGGCCGTGGCGCACCTTTGGTTCGTTACCATTCACCCCTTCGATGATGGTAACGGCCGCATTGCCCGAGCGGTTGCCGACATGGCCTTATCGCGGGCGGATGGGTCCAAAGAGCGCTTTTACAGCATGTCCACCGGCATCGAAGCCGAGCGGAAAGAATACTACATCCAACTCGAATCCGCTCAGCGCGGCTCACTCGACATCACCTCTTGGCTGGCGTGGTTCCTCGGCTGCCTGGACCGCGCGATTGACGCGGCCGATACCATGCTCGCGTCGGTCCTGCTCAAAGCGAAACTCTGGCAGAAAATCAACATCAAGCCCGTCAATGATCGGCAACGCAAGGTCATCAATCGGATGCTGGAACACGATTGGGAAGGAAATCTCAAAAGCTCAAAGTATGCGCGGCTTGCCAAGTGCTCCCCAGACACCGCACTGCGCGACATCAAGGAATTACTGGAGCGGGGTGTCCTCACCAAGACCGCGAGCGGCGGACGAAGCACAAGCTATCAACTGGTGAATCCCGACGAGCTTTGAGTTCTACTTGCTGAGATACCGCCAAGGTTTCACAAAAAGGTTTCACAAAAATGAAAATTTGGAGAAATATTGCGATATCCTCCAGAATAATAGAGCTGATAGAAGAACTATAATTCCAATATCCAAAACGACTTATACTGCAACCCTAACAGCTATAATACTTTACGTCCAACCCCCGAATAGGGTTCAATTCCCCTAGGGGTGATATCAGTTGATATCATACCCAATTCTCTGGGCTCATAAGCGGCCACCCAGAACAATAATGTCCAGCCCCGTCTCTTTTTATATGGCTACCGATTGGTTTGCGGGGATTAAGGGCCCTATTCGCCGCAAATCTTGCAGGGATTAGTTGACTTTGCGGTGATTTGGCCCTATAATCTCCGCAAAGGAGGCCGATATGGCTTACATTCACGAATTACCCGCTTGGCCCAATTTCACATGGGACGCGCAAGTGTTTACACAAATCCTCGCTGCGATGCACCATAAACAAGGCAAGCATCTGGGCAAAATGGAAGCACTGGGGTTCGACCTGCGCACCGAAGCCAGCGTCACCGCACTCACCAGCGAGATCGTCAAATCGTCGGCCATTGAGGGCGAGCGGCTTGATACCGACGAAGTCCGATCTTCCATCGCCCAAAGGCTCGGTCTGAATACCGCAGGCCTGCCCACCCCCAGCCGTCAGGTCGAAGGGGTCGTCGAGATGATGCTTGACGCCACACAAAACTATGACCAGCCCCTGACGCCTGAGCGTCTCTTTGATTGGCATGGGGCGCTATTCCCGACCGGCCGAAACGGGATGCACAAAATCACCGTCGGCGCGTTGCGTGACGACTCGCGCGGGCCGATGCAGGTCGTCTCCGGGCCGGTGGGCAAAGAGCGCGTACACTTCCAGGCCCCTGCCGCAAGCCGTCTCGAAGTCGAAATGGGACAATTCCTCGAATGGTTCAATGGGCCTTCCGAGATCGACCCGGTGCTCCGCGCGGCCGTGGCGCATTTCTGGTTTGTGACGATTCACCCCTTCGACGATGGCAACGGCCGCATCGCCCGCGCGATTGCCGACATGGCCCTGTCGCGGGCCGACCAATCCAAAGAGCGCTTTTATAGCATGTCCTCCGGCATCGAAGCCGAGCGGAAAGAATACTACATCCAACTCGAATCCGCCCAGCGCGGCTCGCTCGACATCACCTCTTGGCTGGCGTGGTTCCTCGGTTGCCTCGACCGTTCCATCGATGCGGCCGATACCATGCTCGCGGCAATTCTGCGAAAGGCGCAGCTCTGGCAGAAAATCAACACCAAGCCCGTCAATGATCGGCAACGCAAGGTCATCAATCGAATGCTAGAACACGACTGGGAAGGAAATCTCAAAAGCTCGAAGTATGCGCGGATTGCCAAATGCTCACCGGACACGGCACTGCGCGATATCAAGGAGCTGCTCGAACGCGAAGTCCTCGTGAAAACTGAGAGCGGCGGCCGAAGCACGAGCTATCAACTCGCGGGGCCCGACGAGCTTTAAGTTCTACTTGCTGAGATACTGCCGAGGTTTCACAAAAAGGTTTCACAAAAATGAAAATTTGTGAAACTTTTACAGAGCGCGGAAGATAAATAGAGATGATTTAAGAAACATAATTCCAGTGACTTTAACGAGTTATACTGTAACCCTAACAGCTATAATACTTTATGCCCAGCCCCTGATTAGGGTTCAATTCCCCCCGCCTCCAGTCTTCGCGAACTCCGCGAAAACGACCCCCAACTGCCTTCGTCACCGAAGGCGCACCCGCCTATGAAAAACCGCGAGCACCCGCCCGCGGTTTTTTTGTGTGTACTTCTATCGTGGGTTCTATGGGGCGGCTGGGGTATCCGGTTCAGCGGGCTTCGCGGATTTTTTGGCGGGGTGTTTGAGTTCATCGGGGTTGGGGCCGAGGAGGAGTGCGATGGGTTTGGTTTGGTGTGCGCTTTCGAGCATGAGTTTGATGAGCATGGTCAGCGCGACGGAGAGCAACATGCCCACCGGCCCGAAGACCCAACCCCAAAACAGCAGCGAGCAGAACACCACCGACGGCGACAGGCCGAGCTTGCGGCCCATGAATCGCGGCTCGATGGCGTTGCCGATCACGACGTTGATCACGACATAGGCCCCCGCGACGAACGCGCTACTGACAAGGTCCAGCTGGATGATCGCCAGCAACACGGCCGGGATGGCCGCGAGAAACGAGCCGATGTTGGGGATGAAATTGAACGCGAACGCCAGCAGCCCCCACATGAACGGATAGTCCAGCCCGATGATCCAAAGGCTCACCGACACCGCCACGCCCGTGCCCAAACTCATGGCCGTCTTGATCGCCATGTAATGGTTCACGCTTTCTCCAAACGCGCCGAACTGCTGAATCGTTTTGTCTTTGTCGCCATACGCGAAGCGGAATTTCGCGGGCAAACCCTTGGCCTCGAGCGCGAAAAAGACCACCAGCAGCAAAATCAGGAACCCGCTTGTGACCAGCCCGAGCGCCTCTTTCAACAGTACCCCGACATACTTCATCACCACGCCAGGGTCCAGCAGGCTCTGAATCCCGCTGTCCTTGAGGTCGACGCCCTGGCGGGCAAGGAATGCTTGGAATTGCTGGGACTGGCCCTGCAGTTTCGCCTCATAGTAGGGAATTTTTGCGATGAAATCGTTAATGGATCCCCCGACGACCATCGCGACGGCCACGGCCGCGACACACAAAAGACCCAGGACCAACAGGAGCGCGAGCCCGCAAGGCAAGCCTCTCTTCTCCAGCCACGCCACCGGCCCGCTGCAGATCACCGCGATAAAAACCGCCAGCATCAACGGAATCAGGATCGCCTTGGCGGCCATCATGCCCGCGACGATCACGACCAGTGCGGCCAGGACCATAATCCCTCGTACCATCGGTGACGACTTGGGTTGCATCGTATTCATCTGGATCTCCTTGGGAATGGTCCCTCTGCGGGCCATGGACAGTGCAGAGACCCAGCGTACCGCGTTTGTCACTTCAAATCAAGCAACATCTCCCCCCGACTCGCGCTGATCCGCACCCAGGATCGACGCGGGACACTCTTCCGAAAGACGCCCTCTTGTACTCAAATTTCCGCAAAGCCTGAAGCTATTTCTTTTTTGCTGGGAGCAGATCGATTTCGGCGACGGCTGCCCATGGGTTCCCGCCGACGGCGGCGATGGATACGAACTTGACGTAGCGCGCAGTTTGCGGTTTGAATCGCACGATTTCCTGCACGGGGGCGCTGGCCATATTAGCAAAGGTCGCCTTGGCGACAGGCAGGCCCCAGGTTTCCCCATCATTGCTGAGATAGATTTCACACTTCGTAATCCGGCCATTGGCGCTATCGATTCGCGGGAGATAACTCAGGCCCGCTACGCGCTGGGACTTGCCGAGATCGATGGCAATCCAATGCGGATGGGGCGTTGGCTGGCCGCGCCATTTTGCGACCCACTTGGTCGCGGGGTCCCCGTCGATCGCACACCGCGCGGGCGTATCGGATTTTTCTTCGCTGTCGAACCCGACGACTTTCCAGCCGACCTTGTCCAGCATCCCCTTGCGGCTATAAGAAATGGCCTTGGGTTTGGATTTCGACTTGGCCTTGGGCTTCGACTTCGACTTTGGCTTTGTACGCAGGTCGGATTTTCCGGTGCGAATGTCGCTATGGTCGCCATAGAACGGCGCGTTGCAATCGATCCAGGCCGCAAGCGCGCGCCACTCGGCCGAGGTGAGTTCGACCTTGCTGTGTCCCTTGGCGAGCATCTTCATCAGCTTGGATTGGCTCGATCCGGTGGCATAGGGTTTGAGCGGCGTGGTCAGACCCTCATAATTGCCAACACGGATATACTCCACGTGGTTCAGCAGATTCATAAACGACGTAGTCACCTTGTGCTGCGGGCCTTGGTCGGCATCATAGCCCGGCGGCGCGACGACCCATGTTCCCCCGCGCAGGTCGAACGGCTTTTTCTTTTCACCGGTGTGACAGCGGATGCACTGTTTGTCGAGCACCGGCTGAACGACGGTGCGGAAGTGCATCGGCCCCGCGCCCCACGGCGGCGGCGTGATCGCGACGGCCTTCTTGCTCAGCGCAATGGCCTTGGTATTCGCGACGGTTTCGGAGGGGTTTTCGTGACACCCCACACAGCCGTTGGCTTCCCCGGGCTTGATGTTGAGATAGTTGCGCATGCGGCGAATTTCGAGATGGTCCTTGTCGAGCACTTCGAAAAACAGAAGTTTGTGCGGCGGAACCTGGAAATGCGCCGAGCCATCTTTTTCGATGGGAACCGTGCCAAGAACCGTGCGGCAATCCCAGCCGGAATTGACACCCACGTCGATGCGCTGGGGGTTGGTGTGCGCGGTCTTGCGGTGGGCCTCCAGCACGCGAAGATATTTCGCCTCGCCGCGCTTGACACCGTCGAGGCCCTGATAGACATCGTTAATATACAGCACGCCGGGCTTGTTGTGAGGCACGCCTTTGACGAGGTCGGCGATTTGCTTGGGCAATTTGCGAGCCTTCAGCGGGATCGGCGCATAGCAACTCATTGTCGGGTCGCGATAAACCAGTTCCTTATTGCCGTGAACGTCCATCAGATAGAGCCCGTAGCCCGCGGCTTCGCGGTTGTGCGCTTCAAACGAATAGCTGCACAGGTAGTGATTCTCGCTGAGGGGATAGGGCGAGGCGTACCAGCCGTGGGACTGAATGTGCTGGGCATCTCTGTTGATTTCGGGGTATTCCACCTCCGGCGTCACGCGCGTCATGCCGCTCGGCCCGCCGCGATTCTGATTGAGGTCGGCGATCATAATCGGCCCGGCGCCAGTGTTGTGGTGGGCGGCACCGGTGGCGATCACCTTCGACGTTCCGGGGATCTGCCGCGCCTCAAACATCGCAATCGGCCCCTTGGAAAAGGTGTACCAGTCGCCGTAGATCAGCTCGGCGCGTCGGCCATCGGGGTTCACGCTCCACAGCTGCTGGATCATGTTGTACGGCTTCATGACATAGTCCCAGCGCGTATACATGATGCGGCCATTTTCGAGCACGACGGGGTAAAATTCGCCGTCCTGCGGCTCGGTAACTTTGCGGATGTCGCTGCCGTCGGCGGCCATCGTGAAGATGCCGCACACCAGCGCCCAGTCGCCGCACTGAACGTGATAGTCGTCGCGGGAGGAGGTAAACGCGATGCGCCCGCCGGGGAGGTAGCACGGCTCGGTATCTTCAGATTTCGGTGCGTTGGTGAGCTGGCGAATGCCCTTGCCGTCGACGCCGATTTCGTAGAGGTCGTACATGAGACACGCCCCGCCGCGCCAGCCAGGGCGGCCAGCGCCATAGCGAGTCGCTTTGGGACGTTTGCGCGCGTGAGGGAAGACGACGCGTTTGCCGTCGAACGACAGGTCCGGCCGACCAATGCCGCCCTCAGCGAAGTCGCCGGTGAGGAGCGGTTTGATTTTTCCGCCGGGCGAAAGGCCAGTGAGGACGCAAAGGTTCGCGCCGGGGGTCTGCGCCTCGCCAACGCGGTGGGAACACTGATGGCCACGTTGAGGCCAATGGCGACGAACGAAGAGAATCTGATTGAAATCGAGGCGTGGGTTTTTCAGTGCAAGCGTGCGGATCGCCCATCGGCCTTTGTTGTAGAGCGCCAGCCATTGCGGCGGCACGGACGATTTTGCGGCCACCAGCGCAGCCACCTCGCGCTTGATTTCATCGAGACCGGTTTGGGCTTGTTTCAGTGTAGCATCGTCCATGCCGAGATTCTTCATATCCGCGACCATCAACGCCCCGCGTTTGAGCATCGCCACCACGGCCGCTTTGCTCCCGGCCTCGCGCGAGAAAGTCACTTGTTCCTGTCGCGCCCAGTCGGCTTCGATCTGCTTGCGGACCGCCACCGATGGCCCGGCAGCATACATCGGTGCCGCGGCCAACACAATCCACAATCCTATCATTCGCCGCAAGTTCATCGTCGCCTCCATTTTGGCTTGAGAATTTGCCGGATTCCTCTGCGCTCCAGCATTGCGCCCATTATACAGAAAACGCAAAGAAAACTACGTGATTTCTGAGCCACTCCGGTCACAAAAAAAAGACAGCCCGAAAGGCTGTCTTTGAGTTGGATTGTCAATCGTCGCGTTACAGCATGAACAGTGCAACGCCCGAGCCGATCACGCCGAGGACCGTCAAGATGAATACCGCCTTGACCGACATGGCGCCGTCCTTTTTCATGGCGCGGCCAAACATGCCGAAGACCACCGGGTGGACAAGGAACGGCATGGCGAAGATGAACGGGATCAACTCGGCCGCATTCTCGCCAAACATCCCCCCCTGCGTCGCAGCAAACAATCCGAAGTGGGAAATCGCAGACGACGCGCCCATCGCGGCATGGTCGATCGGAAGCTCGGCAAAGTGCTGGAGGAGAAAGCTGCCGAAGACGGCCGTAAGCTGCCAGCCGAAGCAGAACAGCATCAGGCCATTGACTTCCGACACCTCGTTGCCCTTGGCCCGGGAGAGTTTTCGTATCGACCAAATCGTCAGCACAACGCCCAGCCCCGCAACCAAAGCCGATGGCAGAACCGCCAACGAGAACACATCCTCGCCCGCGCTATAAGCCAGAATGGTGAACACGAAGAAGTGTCCGAAGAACGGGACGTTGATCATGATCGGCGCACGGGCGGCGGCCTCTTGACCAAGGTCGCCCGCGGTGCAGGCACCC
Organism: Phycisphaerales bacterium; assembly: GCA_018644725.1. Classification (GTDB taxonomy): domain Bacteria; phylum Planctomycetota; class Phycisphaerae; order SM23-33; family SM23-33; genus JABGPZ01. The sequence goes on along the minus strand of JABGPZ010000025.1, from coordinate 12,191 downwards.
GTGAGACCCGAGTGGCTCAACGAGCCGGCCATCCCCGGCGCGAGGTTGCGAACGTGATTGGCCTTGCCGAAAGCCACCAGCAGGAAAATCCCGCCGAACATCCACAAGAGCTGGCCGAAGAAACCATAGCCCATCACCTTGGTCATTCCGTCGATCTGAAATGCGTCGATCATTCGCGAGCCCCCCACGAGGAACGTCGCGGCGAGTACGAGCGGAATCCCCGCGAACAACAGCGAACGCATCGTCGGGCCAAAGCGCCATTTGGGAAGTAGAAAGCCCATCGACGACGAAATGATCATCGCAAAGAAAATCTGCGGCAGCGGAATCAGACCACTCGTCTTCATCCACTTGGAAATGTGAAGTGCGGCAATCAGGACGGCCAAGACGACGAGCATTTCGGTAATGCCCTTAATGAGATAGAGCGGTTTGTTGCGAATCGTCGCGCGCGAGTCGATGATAATCAGCGACCCCATCAGCCCGAGATACGTCATGATCGGATAGGTCTTGGGGACCGGCGCGCCATCCTTCATTCCCACGATCATCGTGTACGCGCATTTCAGCGCGAGCAGGATGAAGAACGAGCGGAGAATGAAAAACAATTGCGTGCGCTTGGTGCCCAAAAGGACTTCCTCTTCGGAGGGGACCACCAGCTCTTCGATGTCGAGATGCTTTTTGCGGATGATCTTATTGAGTTCCTGCCCGCCGACAAAAAAGGTCACGACCAGGACAATCACGGCAACGCTACTAAGCAGGCCCACAATTTTGAACTCGGCCAGGCCAGGCTCGGCCACACCACTGAGCTCGAGAAGGAATCCCATCAACAGGCCGAATACGACGATGATGAGAATGGGGGAATATTTCGTCCCCGCCACCACCGTCCGGGCAATCAAAATAATCGGAATCAACAAGGCGAACGCGAGGAACAACTGATTCAAGTCCATAATGGAGCTCCTTACCGTGCAAGTCTTCGTTGCGAGTGGCGCAATGGACAACGCGTGCCATCGGCCACTTCAAGAAGAATGGGCTGAGTTGGATAGCTTCGCTACGATTCGGTTCTACGATATCGTCCCGTCTGGGACCGAATTGTACCGTTCGCGCCACACGTCAATCAAGGGGTTTCCGTGCGAGTTTCCCATTTTCTGTACATTTCCGAATGATATAAATATCTCGGCATAGGCCCAATAACAGGGGAGCAAAACAACGTGGCCACACTCAGATCAGCGACTTCTTCGTTTCTTCGCGGGCGGTTTGACGGCGGGCTTGGACTTGGATTTCACCAAGTCCTTCTTGCGGACCCACTCGACGGTTTCCTTGGGCGTTTCGCGCGCGACGATCTCGTTGATGAGCTTCCGATTCGGCGCGATCTGCGGGCCTTTGCCGCCGCCGTGGATCACAGCAAACTGCACATCGCGCAGTTTTCCCTCGCGCTCGATCACCCATGCGCCGCCAGAGTCGCCGGCCTTGCCGGGACGATTCCCATCTGGATCGGCATTGTGATAGAACCCCGTCCCGTCCTTGTTGCTACGGCCCGTGCGCCCTCGGTGAACATGCAGGCCACCCTTGTGGCCAACCATCGTGAAGGGAATCGTACCGTCCGAGCGGACAATCGAGTCGGCGAGCAATGCCACCTGCGCCACAGTGGTCACAGGCTTGGAAAGGTGCAACAATGCGAAGTCGCCCTTGAACCCACCATACGCTTTTTTCACGCCGACCGTGACCGACTTGCGGCGACCCTTGCCGGGGATTTGGAATGTCACCGACGCGTTGGTGGTCTCCGGCGAGCTGATTTTTTTGGTGGCGACATGGTGCGCCGTAATCGCCCAGCTCGGCGCGATCAAACTCACCGTCCCCACGCCAAAGCTCTTCTTGCCCTTCTGCTTGCCCCGCCACTGCCCAACATAATAAAAGGCCTCAAGATCCGCCCCCTTGACCTCGGGCTTCGCCTCGGCGGGTTTCTCGGTAGGTTTCTTGGCAGGCGGAGTCGCAGGGGGACTCTTTTTTTTCCGGGCGGCGCCCAACGGTGCGACAAACAAAGCCATCGCCGCCAGCAAAATCAATATCGAGTGAAATTTCATGGGCACTCTCCAAATCGGGAAACGTTTCGTGAGACGAACCGCCCCCTATTTTTTCTTTTTCTTCGCAGGGGCCTTCTTTGCAGGGGCCTTGCCCTTGAGCTGCGGCAGGTCTTTCTTGCTGACCCACTGGACTTTCACCTTGGGTGTTTCACGCGCGATGATCGCGTTGATGGCCTTGCGATTCGGCGCGACCTGCGGACCTTTGCCGCCGCCGTGGATCACAGAAAACTGCACGTCACGCTCTTTGCCGCTGCGTTCGATCACCCACGCACCGCCGGAGTCGCCAGCCTTGCCGGGACGCCCGCCATTGGTCTTGGAATGATAGAACCCCTGGCCATCGTTGCTACGACCCTTGCGGCCACGATGGACATGCAGGCCACCCTTGTGGCCAATCATCGTGAATGTAATCGTGCCGTCCTTCTTCGTAATCGGGTCGGCGAGCAATGCAACCTTCGGCACGATGTTGAGCGGTTTATCGAGACGCAACAGTGCGAAATCGCCCTTGAAACTACCATACGCTTTGGCAACACGAGCCGTCAGCTTCCGAGTGCGTCCCGAGCCGGGAACGCTAAACTCCACCTGCGCATTGACGGACTTGGGCGAGCGAATTTCATTACTTGCAACGTGCTTGGCCGTAATCGCCCAGCCTGGCGCGATCATGCTTACCGTCCCAAGGCCAAACCCACTTTTTCCTTTTTTATACCCGCGCCATTGGCCAACATAATGAAAATTCCTGGCGCTGGCCTTGGATTTGGATTTGGCCGCAGGGGCCTTCTTGGGTTTTTTCGAGGCCGCATCCAGCGGCATCACAACGGTGGCCACCGCGAGCAACAGGATTAGCAGGGACTTGAATTTCATGGAATCTCCAATAGTAGAAAGGTGTCGTCGGTATGGTAAACGAAATCAGAACAAAAACATTACAATTCTTCGAAATTTTGAGCCATTCTATTCGGAGCGTCTGCGGCCTCAATTCGCCATGCAGATCTTCCATTTCCCCTCGGCCGGAACCATCATAAACACAATCACCTTCGGGGGCACCTGGGCCGACGGACCAGAAAGGTCCACCGTCGCACGACACACCTGCCCAAACCGGTCGAGCTTCACAAGCGTCGCCGTTTTCGCGCGACGCACTTCGCTCACCCCATATACCATTGCCTTGTGCGCGGCCTCGCGCCCCAGCTCACCAATGTCCTTCGCGCCCAACTCCTCGACGGCCGCCTCGGAAGAAACCGCCTCGCGCATCGAAACCACCATCGCCTCGACACGCTTCCAATCCTGCCCGTGGCGATCGAGCACCTGATGCGCATAGTCGTCGGCCTTCTTGCCGCCGCAGCCAGCGACCATCAACACGAGCAGTGCCAGAATCTCAATTTTGAATATAGTACGGGTCATTCCGTTCTCCTACAAAGCCCAGGTTCCATTCATCCACTTCCCCGACGGGGGTCATCGTTTCAGCGTGGCCATCGGCGAACAGAACATTCGTGGTCTGTTCGACATGGCGAAAATGATTCGTCGGCACACGCGCTCCACCACTTACAGGTGGCTCAAGATACGCTGAATTTTTCAGTACCCCCCCCGCCGTCCAATAATCGACGATAGCGGCGTCAGCAAACAGAATCAACTCTGAAGGATTCTCAACCAGCATTGACGAAAGGCAATTCGTCCCACGAAGGAACGGGTCAAATGTTTTGGCATTGTAGGCAAAGGCAGTAGTTTCTTCGGTCACGCGTGCGCCCTGCGGCACATAGCTTCCCCACGGCAGGTCGGGGCATAGCAGAAGGTCCGGCGATTCCAAGTGGCTCATCAAAGGCGCAGGGGCCGTTTTGACAGGGTCGGTATCCGTCCCCCAGAAATAACATTTCGTGTACGGCCGGGGCGTGCTGACGTATGTGCTGTAAGGGAAATACAACGTCTTATTGGCTATGGTATACTGTCCCACCGCCTGACCGCAAGCGCGCAGATTGCTCAGGCACAGTGCGCGACGAGAGACCGCCTGGATATGCCCCAGGACGGGCACAAGAATCGTCATCAAGATCGCGAGGATCGCAACGACCACCAGCAACTCGATCAGCGTAAACGCGTTGTTTGTTCGTCGATTCATTCGTTCCTTTAGTAAGATGCGACGGTGCGGCCGAGTGGATTCCCCGGCCACACCATCATTGCATCATCTCATTCTAGTTGGTTGCCTTGCGGCGGCGACGTAGCAGGCCCAGCCCGCCCATCGCCATCAGCGACAGTGTCATCGGCTCGGGAACACTCGCGGCCTGTAAGCCAGCCGAGGCCGAGGGTGGAGTTTGATGGATCCAGGATCCGTCATAGTCACCGAACGACGAGGCGAACCAGCTACCGTCCTGGAGATTCAACACCGACCCACCCACCGCCGATGCCGAAAAGGTGATGTCGGAATAGCTCGTCGCCGCACCAACCGTGCCCCAGTCGTCCCAGAAATTCGCCGGAGTCCCGTTGTCGTCATAGGCGGTCGTATCGGGCACATACAGGCCCCAAGACGTGCTAGCGACGCCGTCGTCGCTTCCATAATAGTCATTGGAATCCAGCGGCGTCGAACCCGGCATGGACCACGCTTCGTCATAGGTAATCACACCTGCCGTCGGAGTATAGGGATTGGACGTGCCAGCGGGAATGGTCACACCTTGCTGGCCAGCACTGTCGGTATCATAGCCGTACGCCATCCAAAACGAGCCATTCGCCACGCCATAGAGGCGGCTGTCGGCGGCGAGTACTTGTCGCACGGCCGAATCCACCGTAATCGTACCGTCAAACTGGATTCCCCAGACCTTCGCAGACCCCGACCCGTCGTGCCAGTCGATGACCATCGCGGCCTGGTTCTCGCCGCTGCCCGTCCAGTGATCAATATCGTCGAAGGTATTGACCGCCGCGGTAGCAAGGGGGGAAATCGAAAGAATCAGGGCATAGAAAAACTGTCGTTGAATCGTGCTCATAGAAGTCTCCTTGATAATAAATGAGCGTTGAGCGAGCTGGAACGATTGCAAAACAACGAGCCCTGAACGGATCAGACACAAGGGATGGCCAGCGGCCACGCGTCCCCAATGCCAATCGCGCAGGCATTCCAGGCAACAAAAGATCGGTCTTCTGGCTTGTGGGTCATTCTCCCGTTCCCGCCTTCCCAATCCAGCGACTCGCTGGTTCAGTGGCCTCGCGATGAGCTTCGCGTGGAACGGTCGTCACCACTCACAGCGGCGCGTCCGCAGCCGATTTACACGGCTTTCCCATGAAACCCGCCTTGGGTTTCACCTTCTGTCTACGCGCTACCATACACACCCTGAAAAAAAAATGCAACCCCCTTTTTCCGTCGCGCATGAGGATCGCGGAACAACCGGCCTCGAAAGCGGGCGTTTTCTTCTTCCAACTCTCGCGGCCATCTGGTATTCTTCGCGTATGAGCACTCATCGGACCACCCATACTATTCTGGCGCTTCTGCTGATGGGGTTTTTGGGGTTCGTGGTCGTCATGACCATAAACTACACCCCCGAGACGTCGCCGCAGACCGCCTCGCCGCGGGTCCTCGCCCAGACCCCCGCCCTCGCCGAAATCATCCGTCAGCTCGGTGGCGCCAAGCACCTCGTGGGGACCTCCACCTATGACCGCAACGCCGGGGACGTCCCCAAAGTGTGCGATTCCCAGCGCATCCAACTCGAAGCGGTCCTCAACGTCGAACCCGAGATTCTCTTCACCCAAACCGACCCCGCCGCACGCATCTTCAAGCCCATTCGCCAGAAATTGCCTCAGTGCAAAATCATTCAGATCCCCCTGGAGAAGCTCGCCGATCTCGACAACGCCAAGACGGTGATTTGTCGTGAACTGGGCCTTACGCTCCCCAAGCCCAACACGGCCAAATTCCCCAAGTCGCTCAAGGAGTACAAACCGCGCATTCTGTTCTGCACGGGCCCGCAGCAAATTACCGTCGCCGGCGATCCAACCTACATCGGCGATCTGATCCGCAAGCTCGGCGGCGTCAATGCGGGCGCTGACATCCCCGGCCCAAACAATTGGCGCCCCGCCAAATTCGAGTCGATCCTCAATGCCAAACCCGAGATTCTCGTCATCCACAGTGAATCCTTTCGCGACGCAGCATCCCGAACAACTGCGCAAGAAACCTGGACACACCGCTTCCGCGACATCAACCCAGAATTGATCGTCCACACCGTCAGTGATCCGAACTGGCTTTTGATGACCCTGTCAGTCGACCGAACATTTTACCGCGAGATGCGCCCGGTGATTCAGGAATTCCTCTACCTCAAAGAGCCGCGCACAAGGCCGAACACACAACCCACTCGCCTGCCGGGAGACTACATCGACCCGAACAAACTTCCCAAGTCGGTCCAGGCCCCCGCCCCCGCCGCGCCAAAATTCGCCCCCACTCTCATGCCAACCTCCCGAGGCCGCTGAGCGTATGGCCGACCTCCCAACCACTTTGAGCACCCGCCGCCTCTGGACCACCATCGCCCTCTCGGCGCTGGGGTGCATAGCGATCCTGCTGACCTGCAGCCTCCTCGGCCAAGCCCGACTCACCCAGGCCGTCTGGGAAGTGCGCCTGCTTCGCCTCGGCAGCGCCGCGATCATCGGCGGATGCCTTTCGGCGGGCGGACTCGCGCTGCAAACCATGCTCCGCAACCCCCTCGCCGAACCGTACCTGCTGGGCATCTCCTCCGGCGCGGGCATCGGGGTCGTGCTTGCGATTTCCTTCCCCGCGACGCTGGTCGCCACGGCCCTGGGCCAAAGTGTGTGCGCGTCGATCTTTGCGATTGCCACCACCGCCATCGTCTATGGCCTCGCCAACAACAAAGGGCGCATCGACGACTATTCCCTGATCCTCTCGGGCGTGATCGTCAACGCGATCAACGGCGCGGTGCTGATGCTCCTGTTCCTCTACATCCCCCCCGAACGCATCTCCGAGTTCATGCGATGGATGATGGGCGAAATCCTCGAAGACAACACAGCCTCCCACCTCGCCTTCGCTGCGGGCGGGTTGCTCGTCCCCGCCGCGATCCTCCTGTGTCTCGCGAAACAATTCAACGCCCTCAGCCTCGGCCACAGTGTCGCCCAATCCCTCGGCATCCATATCCATCGTCTGCGAACACTCACCTTCCTGCTGGTGGCCATCATGGCCGCCGTCTCCATTTCACTCGCCGGGCCCATTGCCTTCGTCGGGCTGATCGTCCCGCACATCGCCCGCCGCCTGGTCCGCAACGATTTCCGACTCCTGTTGCCGATCTGCCTGTTTGCGGGCGCGGCCTTTTTGGCGATGGCCGACGCACTCTGTTACACCATCGGCCCGGTCCTGGGCCAACTCTTCGGCAGTCGCGCATCCGTCGCCGCTCTGCCTGTCGGAATCGCAACCGCCCTGATCGGCGGGCCGTTCTTCCTGGTGCTCTTGCGCCGAAGCCGCCGGGAGGGCCAATCATGACCGCGCCCCTCCAAACCCGCGACCTGCACTTTACCTATCCCAGCGCCGCTGCGCCAACCCTCGCCAGCATCCATCTCGCGCTCCACCCCGGCGAGCTGCTGTGCGTCCTCGGGCCCAACGGCTGCGGAAAAACCACGCTGCTCAAACTGTTCCTCGGCGAGCTGTCCCCCGCCAGCGGCACGGTGTTGCTCGATGGCGAACCGCTCGCCCAGACGCCCCTCGCCGATCGCGCCAAGCAAATCGCCTATGTCCCGCAGACCCCGCCCGCCTCGCTCGACCGCTCGGTCTTCGATGTCGTCCTCACAGGCCGCCTGCCCTACACCGGCATGATGGGGCTGACCTCTGCCGCCGACATCGACATCGCCACCGCCGCGCTCGAACAAGTTCACATGAGCGAGATGAGCTGGCGCAACTTCGACACGCTTTCCGGCGGCGAAGCCCAGCGCGTGATGATCGCCCGCGCCCTCGCCCAACAGCCGCGCATCCTCCTGCTCGACGAACCCACCGCCAGCCTCGACATCCGCCATCAATATCAAATCTTCGACCTGCTGCGAACCCTCTGCGAAACCCAGGATCTCGCCATCGCCGCCGTCGCGCACGACATCCACCTCGCCGCGCGCTTTGCTCATCGCGCCTGCCTGCTCGCACACTCCGCCATCGACACCGACGGCCCGCCGAGCGAAGTCCTGACCCCCGAGACCCTCCACCGCGTCTACGGCGTCTCGGCCAAAGTTCTCCCCGCCCCAACGCCCACCTTCCACATCACCGGCTGGTAACGGTCCACTTTTTCCCGCAATGTGCCCCTATGTTTCACGTTAATCGTGTATACTTCAACCTTCAAATACGCCCCATCAATTCAATGAGGAGCCTCCCATGATGCAACGCCGTGATTTCCTTCGTCAGTCCATGCTTGCCGCCGCCGCGACCACCGTCGGCTGCAATACCCTCACCTCGGCCAAGACATCGCCCGCCGCCTCGGCCACCAAGCCCAACGTCATTCTCGTGATTACCGACGACCAAGGCTATGGCGACCTGAGCTGCCACGGCAACAAATTTCTCAAAACGCCCAACCTCGACAAGCTCTACGCCCAGTCCACGCGCCTGACGAACTATCACGTCGCGCCGACCTGCGCACCCACGCGCGCGGGGCTGATGACGGGACGCTACTGCAACGCCACGGGCGTGTGGCACACCATCCTCGGCCGGAGCATTCTCCGCCGCGACGAGAAAACCATCGCCGACATGTTCACCGAAAATGGATACGCGACAGGCTTCTTCGGCAAGTGGCACCTCGGGGACAACTATCCCGCACGCCCCGGCGACAAAGGCTTCCAGCACGTCGTACGCCACGGCGGCGGCGGCGTGGGCCAAGGCCCGGACTACTGGGGCAACGACTACTTCGACGACACCTACTGGGTCAACGGGACCCCGACCAAGTTCAAAGGCTACTGCACCGACATCTGGTTCGACGAGACGTTCAAATTCATGCGGAAACAGGCCAAAGCGAAAAAGCCGTTCTTCGCGTACCTCTCCACGAACTGCCCGCACGGGCCGCACCTCGCGCCGGAGAAATTCGTCAAGCCCTACAAGGGCAAACCCGGTGTGCCCAACGCGGACTTCTACGGCCAAATCGCCAACATCGACTGGAACATGGAACGCCTGACGACGCTGATCGACGAACTCGGCATCGCCGACAATACGATCTACATCTTCACTACCGACAACGGCACGGCCGGAGGCTTCCGATTCAACAAGAAGACCGGCAAGGTCGCCGCTGGCTTCAACGCGGGCATGCGCGGGAAGAAGGGATCGGAATATGAGGGAGGCCACCGCGTGCCAATGTTCATCCGCTTCCCGGGCACCGTTTCCGCCGGCAAAGACATCGACCGCCTCTGCGGCTGCGTCGACATGCTACCGACACTCGCAACGCTCTGCGGGACCAAGTTGCCCGCCGGCCACCTGCCCCTCGACGGCAAAGACCTCACGCCGCTGATCAAGGATGGACCGAAAAACTGGCCGGACCGCGTGCTGATCTCCGATTCCCAGCGCATGGAGATGCTGACCAAGTGGCGCAAGTCGGCCGTGATGACCCAACGCTGGCGCCTGGTCAACGGCAAGGAACTCTACGACATGAACGTCGACCCCGGCCAGAAGAAAAATATCGCCGACAAGAAACCCGCCATCGTCAAACGCCTTCGCGCGGAATACGAGACCTGGTGGAAAAAAGTCTCCGACCGTGGCGACGAGTTCTGCCGCATCGGCGTGGGCGCGGACGACTCGACTGAGATGCTGATGAGCCACGACCTGCACTCGGTCAAAGGTGGCAACTCGCCATGGAATCAGAAGGCCGTTCTCGACGGGCAAAAGTTCATCGGCTTCTGGGAGATCGAAGTCGAGCGCGCGGGCACCTACGAATTCAAGCTCCGTCGTTGGCCCAATCAGGGCGACGTGACAAACTGGCCGATGGACAAGCGCTTCTTCGACATCGCCAGCGCGACCCTGGAGTTGTCCAAGGGCGTCCCCGCACCAAAGAAATTCAACCAGACGGCGAAAGAGAAAAACGAATATCCCTGCGGCGAGTCCCTTTTCAAAAAGACCAACGTCATCACCGACCCCGCCGCAGTCGACTCGACGTTCACCATGGAACTTTCCGCCGGGCCCGTGCGAGCGGAAGCTCTCTTCGCGGACAAAACCGGCAAGCAGAAAGCCAGTGCGTTCTACGTACTGGTCCGCCGCGTGAAATAACCGCGCCCCGCATCAAACAAAAAGATCGTGCCCGTTTGGACACGATCTTTTTTATGCCAAGTTCGCTCTGGCCTAGAAGCCGCGGGGCTTGCCTTCGGGTTTGCCTTCGCCGCCTCTGCGCCCACCCTTGCGTTCGCCTTTGCCTTCGCCTTTACGTTCGCCCTTGCCTTCGCCACGTTCGCCGCCCTTGGGGCCGCGCGGGTGCTTGTGGCCTTCGTGTGCTTCGCGAGCGGCTTTGCGTTCTTCTTCGTTCAGTTTGCCGTCGCCGTCAGCGTCGAAGCGCTCCTTCGCTGCGGCCTTGTGCGCTTCGTGAGCGGCTTTGCGTTCTTCTTCGTTCAGTTTGCCGTCGCCGTCGGTGTCATGCTTCTCGACCATCGCGTCACGGCGCGCCTTCATGTGGGCTTCACGCGCGGCTTTGCGTTCGGCTTCGCTCAGTTTGCCGTCGCCATCGGTGTCATGCTTCTTGAGCATTGCTTCGCGAAGAGCTTTGTGCTCGGCCTCGTTGAGTTTGCCGTCGCCATCCGCGTCGAACTTCTTGAGAAGCTCCGGCGGGCACTTGCCGCGCGGGCCTTTGGAGCCATGCTTGGCGCGCGCTTCACGCGCTGCTTTGTGCTCTTCTTTGCTCAGTTCGCCATCGCCGTCTTTGTCGAACTTCTTGACGACTTCCGGCGGCGGGCCTTGGCGACGCTGGCCACGCTTGGCCCCTTCGCCACCGCGCGGGGGACGCTTGGTGGTCTCGTCGTCGGCAGCGAAGACCGCCGTCGTTGCGACACAGAGCAGTGCGATCATCAGAGTTGTGAGTTTTGTCGTTTTCATGGCGTTCTCCTTATGATTAGGGTTTCGAAGTGGCGCGGCCAACGCCGACGCCATATGATCTACGGGAAGTATGCCATAGTGAACATGAGAGAACGATGAACGCGCACAAAAAAAATGCCGCACCCGAAAGTGCGACATTGAATTTGCGTTGACCGCGGATTATTCCGCTGGTTTTTCTTCCGCGTCTTCAGCGGGAGTTTCGCAGGCGCTCGTGTCACCACAGCATTCGCCATCGTTGGCTTCGCTGCATGCGGACGCTTCGGCCGGCACTTCGCAATCGCAATCACAATCGCACTCTTCGGCTGCGGGTTCGGCGATCGGCGTGGGTGCGACGGCGGGAGTTTCGGCAACACCCGACTCGACGGCCACGGCTTCTTCTGCGGGCTTGGGCAACATGCCTTCATATGCCATGCGACACCAAACGGTGATGATACCAAAGATTTGGCCGATCAGGCAGGCCGTCAAAACCAACATTGCCGTATCACAGTGGGCAGCCCAACGGGGATCCATTGCCTGGCCTGTCGGCGCCGGAAAATTGCGGAGAACGAAAAACATCCCCGAGCCAACGAACCATGCCGGAACATGATTGATCAACTTCACGCGCTCGGCCATGATGACCGGAATCACAATGACAAACACTGCAAGTGCCATCATCCACTTGAAATTCGCAGGCGAAAAGTTCATGACTTCCAGAATGAAGATGGATGCCGCAATCCCGCCAGCATAGCCAACGAGGACTTTCAGACCACCGAGAATGGTGCAGCCGGCCATGAAATACATCGCCCACGCCTGGAACGTCACAGGCATTCCCGGGCCCACGATCTTCGCCAACGAAGGGATTTCGGGAATGATGTAATTATACGCCACCACCAGAACGGTAGCGATCGCGGCGATCATAATCGGGATCGGCATAAATTGCTTCAATGTCATTTTCATCTCGGTCTCCTTGTGCAGAAATTGGTTTGTGTCATCTCCATGGCCGGGCAAACCCACGGCTATGGCATGTCTATTCTATGCTTATACCAGATTTCAAATCGGTTTTCGATTCTTTTCTTTGGCGGATTCAAGTCTCTAACGTGACACGTGCGACGTTAGAGTGCGAGGCTATC
>JABGPZ010000085.1 GCA_018644725.1 Phycisphaerales bacterium | reverse complement strand
AAGAGACTCCCGCGCCAAACAATCCCGAATTTACAGAAACAAATTTACACTACCCCCTCGGCGCGGAAGAATATTCCTATTTCGTCCGGGAATATGAAAAGGGGTATGGCCGATCCGTATAGGCGGGGTTCGATTTTTTGTGGAACGGTTTGTAATTTTGGGGTAAGTGGGTATACTCGACTGTCTGAAAGGAGCGCGTTATGCAAAACATGCAGATTCGAATTCATCAGCTCGCCGTGGAGGCGATTGTCGGCACCAAGGAACACGAACAATCTACGCCCCAGGCGCTGAAGCTGAACGTCACGTTTGAGTTTGACGCGGCCGCCGCCGTCGCGGGCGACGATCTCACCGAGGCCGTGGATTATGACACGTTGTGCGAGTCGATTTCCGCGCGTCTGGCCGAGCGCAAATATGCGTTGATCGAGACGCTCGCCCAGGATGTCGTGGCGTTGGTGGTCAACGATGGGCGCGTGACATCGGCCGTGGTCGAGGTCCAAAAGCCCGCCGCCGTCGAGGCTGCGGAATACATTTCAGCCGTCGTCGCCTGGCCGCGCCCCGGCGCATGCGGAGGCAGCGATGACTCGCGTAAACACCACATCTCGCGGTGACGGATGAGTATTGACGCGACATATGCAGATTGGTTGATGGGGCTTGCGCTGGAGCAGGCGCAGCTGGCGTGGGATCTCGACGAGGTACCCATCGGCGCGGTGGTCGCACGCGGTGACGAAATACTCGCGGCGTGTCACAATCGTCGGATTCTCGATTCGGACCCGACGGCCCATGCGGAATTGCTCGCGATTCGCGCGGCGGCCGAGGTCGTCGGCGATTGGCGGCTGACGGGTTGCTCGCTGGCGGTAACGCTTGAACCGTGCATCATGTGCGCGGGCGCGATTGTGCTCTCGCGTCTCGACGCGGTGGTCTATGGCGCCGCCGACCCCAAAGCCGGCGCGGTTGACACGCTGTATGACGTGTTGCGCGACGAGCGGCTGAACCATTCGCCAGAGATTCTCGCGGGTGTGCGCGGCGAGGCATGCGGGCAGATTTTGACCGATTTTTTCCGCGCCCAGCGCGCCAAGGGGAAGAAATGAACGCTCCGCCGCCCGTGCGCAAATTAAAGATGGTGATTGCCTACAACGGCCGGCTGTATCACGGCTGGCAACGTCAGGCCAAGGGCATTCGCACCGTGCAGGAATTCGTGGAATCCATCGCGCGCAAAGTGTTGCGCCATCCGCTGAATTTGATGGGCGCCAGTCGCACCGACACGGGCGTCCACGCCGAGGGCCAGGTCGCGATTGTGGTCTCGCCGAACTTCTCGGTCCCGCTGCAGGGCCTGCGTCGCGCGATCAATGCGCGCCTGCCCGAGGACATCGAAATTCGCTCGATCAAGGAAGTGCCGATGACGTTTCACCCGTCACTGTCGGCCGACGCGAAGACCTATCGCTATCGCCTGTGTACCCAGCCGAATCGGCCGGTGCACCTCGTCGGGCAAGTGTGGAAATATGAACAACCGCTCGACATCGAGCGCGTCCGTGCGGCGAGCCGGCTGCTGTTGGGGCGGCACGACTTCGCGTCGTTCACCACCGAAAAGGACGACCGCGCCTGCACCGTTCGCACGCTGTTTCGCTGCGACGTGTGCGAGACGGACATCGGCCTGGACCTGATTTTTGACGGTGACGGATTCCTGTACAATATGGTGCGCAATTTGGTGGGGACGCTGATGGACATTGGCCGCGGCCGATGGGAGCCGGACAAAATCCGCGAGCTGCTCGCCAACCCCGTCAAGTGCAGCTTTGGCCGCACTGCGCCGCCCGATGGATTGACGCTGATGTGTCTGCACTATCCGCCCGAGGCCGAAGCGCTGCCTGCGAAAAATTGAACGAACAGTGCGCAACGACGCGCAAAAGGACCAACCATGAAACGATTGACATTGATAATGATGGCCGCGATGCTGGTCGCCGGATGTGGCGGCGCGACCCATGAACAGAAGCAGGAGGGTACCCGCAAGGCCGAGCAGGCCGCCGGGCGTGTGGTCGTGTTGCGATATTTCCGTGCCTGTGCAGCGGGGGATGGCGAGACCGTTGCCGCGTGTTACAAGGCCCCCGCGCCGGGCAAGCAGCTCGTTGCGGCGATGGCACCGCAGGCAAAGTTGATGATCGAGTTCCGGCGCAAGATGATCGCGGCGTATGGTCCGAAGTCCCTTGGCGATTTGGCCCCGGTGATCAAGGACCCCGTCGAGGTGGAGAAGGTTCTCAAGGTGACCATCAAGGGCGAAGCTGGCATGGCCGACGTCGGCTACGGATCCACGCTTCGGCTGGTGAAGGATGGTGACGCGTGGCTGTTGTTCGACCCAGCGCTGATGCGGCTGAGCGCGGCGCAGGTGGCGATGGCGGCCAGGAGTGCGCCCGCGATCGAGCAGGCTGTCCGCGAGGCGACGGCATTGATCGGCAAACCCGGCCAAACTGCTCAGAGCGTCGTCAACGCGTTCAAGGAGGGGCAAATGCGTGTCCTGGAGAACGTGGCGGCCGGACAAAAAGCAACGTTCGAGGCCCAGACCTCGCCCGCCGCACCGGCGAATCCAGCACAATAGTCGTCTCTTTGACACAATAAAGGTTCACACAGCCTGCGGTTCGCCGTGGGCTGTTTTGTGAGCAGGGCGGGGAATTGCTCGAAAACCAAGGTCCTTGTTTTGCGGAGAGCTTATCAGAAGTCTTTTCGGATGAATTATTTTTATTCTTTTCGGGAAAAGCGATTGAAAAGAAGCCCCAGTGGAATAGAATAGGGATACACACGCGTTATTCTCGGGAGTGGCGCGAAGGATTTATTATGGAGATCGGATGCCTGACGTAGAAACCAAAGCCAAGCCCCTGCAGGAAGCATTTGTCGTAGGGGGGATGTGTGCCGCGATCATTGCCACGATTATGCTTGCGGGCCTCTACTTTTTTGTGGATTCCATCAACCCCTTTTCCGAGGGGAGTGAGATCTATCTTTGGGGCATTGTGGGCTGGGCCGCCATGATCGGCTGTTTCTGTGCAGTGGACCGATACCAGCAGGCGTCGACCCGTGCGAGCCACAAGCAAAAAATGAGCCGTTGGAACATCGACGTCTAACACCCTGACTGGATACAAAAGCAGCACCCCGAATGAGGTGCTGTTTTTTTATGGAGTGTGGCGCGGGCCTATTTTTTCTTCTTCGGACGGGGGCGCTTGGCGGGCTTGGCGGGTTTGGGGGCGGGCGCTTTCACGCCGAATTGTTTCAGCAGCGCGCGCATTTCTTCGACGATCTCGGGATGGTCATGATACCGGTTCGTCGATTGGGCGAGGTCCGTTTTGAGATTGTACAGTTGCGCGGGCGGGGCATCTTTTCTGATCTTGCCATTGACGACATCGCTGGTGTGTTGCTTGGTGAAGGGCATGATCGCCGGTCCGCCGCCAGCGTGAATGCCGACCTTGTTGTCCCAGCCGCTATTGCTGCGATTGGGGATGTACATCCATTCGCCCTTGCGGATGGCCACGCCTCGGTAGGAAACCAGCACGAGGGATTCGCGGAGGGGCGCGGCAGGGGTTCCGGTCAGCGCGGGGAGCATGTCGACGCTGTCGGGGCCGTCGGCGGGTTTGCGTTTCTGTCCGGTTACGGCCGCGAACGTCCCCAGCATGTCGATCTGGCTGATGAGCTGGTCGGACGTCGTGTCGGCGGGAACTTTCCCCGGCCAGCGCACGATCATCGGGACGCGGTGTCCGCCTTCCCAAATGCCGAACTTGAAGCCCAGCAGATCACCGTTGATGTGATGGCCCGCGCGCCAAGCGTCTTGGCCGCCGTGGTTCATCATCCCGCCGTTGTCACTGGTGAAAATCAGCAGCGTGTTGTCGGCGACGCCCATCTCGTCGAGGGTTTTGGTGACCTCGCCGACGATCCAGTCCAGCTCGTGGATGAAGTCGCCATAGCGGCCACATTCGCTGGTGCCCTTGAATTTCTCGGCCGGCGTGAAGGGGTGGTGAATGTTTGTCGTCGGGAGATAGAGGAAAAACGGGGTGTCTTTCTTTTGTGCCTTGAGCCACGCGACGGATTTCTGCGCGAGGGTCGTGCCGATTTTTTCGTCGTCATAGAGGGCGTGGGCTTTTTTCGCGCCACCGTAATAGTTGGCGCTTTTGGCGGGGTGAATGGGTGTCTTGGAGGGTTTGACTCCATTTTTCTTCGCGGCGGGAATCATCGGGTCTTTGGGATCGTGGCCGACGATGGTGTCGTTTTCGACATAGACAAACGGCGAGCCGCTATTGACCAGCGGGACCCCGAAGTAGTAGTCAAAGCCGAGTTGATTCGGCCCGGGCTTGAGCGGGGGCTGCCAGAGGTTTTTCTTATCGGTGGTGAAGCCGAGGTGCCACTTGCCGACACATGCGGTTGCATAGCCTTCGCGCTTGAGCAGCGACGCGAGGGTCGTTTTGGTCTCGGGGATAATCAGCGGGTGCCATGTGGGCAGTGGGCCCCATTGGCCTTTGCCGCCGAGGGCGCGGAAGGGGTATTCGCCGGTGAGCAGGCCATAGCGGCTGGGGGTGCAGACGGCCGAGGCGCTGTGCGCGTCGGTGAAGCGCCGGCCCTGTTTGGCGAGCTTGTCGATGTTCGGCGTTTTGACTTTCGTCGCGCCATAGCAACCCAAATCGCCATAGCCGAGGTCGTCGGCATTGATCAGGACGATGTTGGGCAGGGACTTGGCGGGTTTGGGTTCGGCGAAGGTTGTTCGCCCGGCCACGGCAATTCCTGCCACGCCAGCCATCTTCAGTATGTCACGTCGTTTCATCATGGGAAATCTCCAGTGTTGTTTCGTTGCAAAGTGTGTCTCGTCGAATGCAGGGCATGTCTATATAGGATAACGTATAGAATGCCAGATATAATGCATGTTCTTTATTTGACGGGTATCGGTTCGTATTATGGGGGTGCATAAAAACAGCGACCCGAGGGCCGCTGTTGATGTCAATTGGGGGATGGATCAGAACTTGGAAGGGGTCTTGCTGTCACCGCGGCCACCACGTCCGCCGCGTCCGCCACGTCCGCCGCGTCCGCCGCGGTCACCGCCACGGTCGCCGCCCTCGCTCCAACGCTTGCGTGCTTCTTCCATGCGTTTGCGCGTTTCTTCGCGCGCGGCTTGGAATTCTTCTTGCTGGCCTTCGGGGAGGGTCTTGGCGAATGCGTCAACGGCGTCTTTGAATGCCTTGTGACGTGCGTCGCGGGATTTTTCTTTCATGGCCGCTTCGCCGGCAGTCTTCATGGTCTCAAAGAACTGTTTGGTTTGCTCTTCGTTGAGAACTTTGCCGATGGCCGACTGCTTGAAGCGGTCTGCCATGTGCTTCTCCATCTTCTCGCGACCTTCTTTCATGCTTTTCTTGATGGTTTCTTTTTGTTCGTCAGTGTAGAGACCCTTTGTTTTTTCGAACGCGTCATTATAGATCTTGCGTTTTTCTTCGCCGGTCTTGGCATCCTTCATTTTGGCCTTGGCGTCTTCCCAGATTTTTTTGCGCTCGGTTTTTTGATCTTCGGAGAGTTCCACACCACCGAAGCTGCGGTTGGAGCGTTTCTGGCGTTCGGCCTCGGCGGTTTTGAGTTTGGCGAGTTGCTCGGGGGTCAGGACAGACGCTTTGATCTTTTCGACAGCGTCCTTCATCAGCTTGGCGCGCACGTCGGCAGACTCGGTCTTCTTGCCCTGGGCCTTGGCTTCGCCGAGGATGATGTCGACCTTGGCCTTCTGGTCGTCGGAGAGCTTGATGCGCATGATCTGGGCGATGGGGTCGTTGCCGCCGCGCACGGGCCCCTTGCGGGCATTTTTGTCCTGGTCGCCAGCGGGGGCAGTGAGGGCCGTGCGGTAGGCCTCGAAAACGGGCTTGGCATCGTCACCGAGGATGGTGCGGACCTGGCTGTAGAGATTGTCGTTGGCGGTTTTTGAATCGGTTCCCGCCGCGAGAGCCTTGGCGTTGGCTTTGAAGACGGCGGCGAGCTTGGCCTTCTGGGCATCATCAAGTGTCACGCCAGTCTTTTGGATCGCAGCGCGAAGTTTTCCAACAACGCTGTCCGGGTCTTTGGCGTTGTCCGGGGCAGCCACAAGCGGCATGGCCGTCGCGAGGATCAGCAGCAGAGTCAATGTGCGTTTCATTTCGATCTCCTTGTGAGTGGTGAGTGTCTATGTGTAACGAATCCGCATGCAGGGATCTTGCATGGATCGTCCGTGAATCATACCTTTTTTAACATGAGAAGAACATGAGAAAGCCATAAAGAAATGGAAGGATTCTTGACTTGCGAGAACAGGATTGTATGATAGAAAATTCACGAGATGGACAAAACGGGGCGCATGCCCATAACAAGGAGATCGAATATGAAGCAAATGAAATCGACCCGTCGCCGCTTTTTGAGTGTAGCTGGCTTGACGGCCGCTGGTCTGACGGTTGGCTGCAAGGCAGATTCTGCACTTGCCGCACCCAAGGCCCCCAAGGCGCCCAAGCTGGGCAAGCCCAATGTGATTTTCATCCTCGCGGATGACTGGGGCATTGGTGACGTGAAATGTTTCGGCGGCGACCGCTGCAAGATCGCTACGCCGAACATGGACGCGCTGGCGAAAAAGGGCATGATGTTCATGGACGCTCACTCCAGCTCGTCGGTGTGTACTCCCACGCGCTATGGCGTTCTCACCGGCCGCTACAATTGGCGCAGCCGCCTGAAAAGCGGTGTGCTGTATGGCTACGACAAGCACCTGATTGAAGTGGGCGACAATCGCAAGACCGTGGCGAACCTCATGCGCGACAATGGCTACACCACCGCGTGCATCGGCAAGTGGCACCTCGGGATGGACATGCCCAAGGCCGCGGCGGGGTCCAAGTCCATGGGCGGGATCAACTGGAAAGGCAAGATCAAGAATGGCCCCACGGCCGTCGGCTTCGATTCCTACTACGGCATTTCGGCCTCGCTGGACATGCCGCCCTATATCTGGATCAAGGACGATGGGTTCGACGGCGAGTGCACCGTAACCAAGGCGTTCCACCGCAGGGGCCCAGCGCACAAAGATTTCTTCGACTACGATGTGTTGCCGACCATCGCGAAAAAATCGGCTGAGTTCGTCACCGCTCAGGCCGCCGCGAAAAAACCGTTCTTCCTCTACATGCCGCTGAACGCGCCACACACGCCGGTTTCACCTTCGAAGGCCTTCAAAGGCAAATCCGGCCTTGGCAAGTATGCTGACTTCGTGATGGAAACGGACTGGGCAGTGGGCGAGGTCGTCAAGGCCGTCGACGCTGCCGGCATTGCCGAGAACACGCTGATTATCGTCACGGCCGACAATGGCTGCAGCCCCGCGGCGAACAAGAAAGGTGCCGGCGGCTCGCTGGGCATCACATTCAATGGCGCGAAGAAAGACCCCGTCAAGCCCGACGCACACTATCCCTGCGGCATCTATCGCGGGCACAAGGCCGACATCTACGAAGGCGGCCACCGCGTGCCGTTCATCGCACAATGGGTCGGAAAAGTCGAAGCGGGTAGCACCTGTACCGACCCGACCTGCCTTGTTGACCTTTACGCGACCTGCGCGGAGATCCTCGACAAAAAACCGGACGACTTCAACGCTGTCGACTCGGTGAGCATGCTCCCGAACCTGCTGGGCACAGCCACCGGCCCGGTCCGCGAAGCGACCGTCCACCATTCGATCAATGGCGCGTTCTCGATTCGCCAGGGCAAGTGGAAGCTGGAATTCTGCCCCGGCAGTGGCGGCTGGTCCGCACCTGGCCCGCGCTTTAAAGGGGGGCTCGCAGGCCTGCCCAAGCAGCAGCTCTATGACCTGTCCGTCGATCCCGGCGAGCAGAACAACCTCTACACCAAAGAGACCGAAGTCGTCAAGACGCTCACCGCGCTGATGAAACAGTATGTCGATCAGGGCCGCAGCACGCCTGGCAAGCCGCAGAAGAATAACGGCCCGACCAACTATCTCCGTGGCGTGTCGGGCGCAAAGCCCAAGAAATCGGCGAAGAAAAAATAGCCGCCCAGGAAATGGAACGATTCAGGCCTCGCTTCGGCGGGGCCTTTTTTATGGACTGCCCGGGCTTGCTTGCCAGCTGGCGGGAGAGTAAAATAAAAGACTGAAGGAACGAACCTCGGTTTTCCACACACAGGACAAGATCATGAAGGCATTACCTCAACTGATTCGAGAAGACTGGCGCGACGAAAAGCGCGGATATGGCTGGGTACTTTGGCTGGGCGCGGTGTGGCTGTTGTGGCCTGCGACCATCGCGGCGGTGTACTGGCTCGCGTCGCGGACGTCGGGCCAATGGCCGCTGGGCGATCCCGAAATGAAGGCGTTCGTCACCGACCATGCCGTGCGTCTGGAAGTCCTCGGCCCGATCCTGTTGATGATCGCGGCGGTGGCCTACTTCGTCAAGGCCGCATTCACGCGCAACCTGACCTATTGCGTCATCGGCGCGATTGTCGCGGTGCTGCTCTTCCGCGAAGTGTATTGGGACGTGGAAGACCGCGTGATTTCCAAGGGAATGATCTTCCCCGTCCTCGGCTTGGCGTTTGCGTGGCTACTGCTCTGGCGTGACCTGATCGACAAACCCAGCGAGAACAAGATTCACACGATTCTGTTTTTCGGTGCGGTCCTGCTCTATGCCTGCGGGCAACTCGTCGAGCGGCGCGCACTCAAGTCGGTTCTGCCCGATGAAAAACGTATCCACACTGCCATCGAGGAATCCTGCGAAATCGTTGCACACCTCATGTTGATCTCGGCGGCGGTATTCGGCAGTTGGGCCCGGCGAACAATTACAATCTCCAAGCCCAAGGGGTGAACAGGGCGTAGCTACTCTTGCAGGACGAAAATGTAACGGCTAGCGATTCGTCGGAAACTTCCCGTCGCGAGATTCCCATCGTCGATGAGGCTGTCCACGAGAGCCATTTCTGATGAATCGACATCGGGGTTCACGACGCTGATTCCCGCAGTGATTCCAAATACATCACATTCCCAGTCCCATCGCCCGCCCAATGGTGTGGTCGAAGTCCAAGCCTTCGTGTCAAGATACGGTGCTGCTTCGGGGGGGACGACTCCAGGGTACTGGTCATCGGGAAAATCTCCTGCAAGCCTCACGCGTGAGGCGTGAATCCCGGAGCTGAATGATTTGAGTGAAGCCACAAATGCGGCACGGCGAGTTTCTTCGCGGCTGCTGCCAAACGAGGAAATGGCAATCGTGCTGAGGAGCCCCAATAATATCACGATAATCAGAAGCTCGACCAAGGTGAACCCATGATGTAAATGGTTTCTCTTCACGTTTTCATTGTACCCCCATTCTTTGGACTCACAACAAAAAAAAGGCAAAAGCAAGAAGTTCCGATTCTCGAAAATGGGAATCTTGATCTCCGGTTTCCCAGTGATTTCCGGCGGTGTTTATTGTACGAGAATGTAGACATAGTGGCCGGAAAGGCGCTGGAAGAATCCGCTGTTCAAGTTCCCATCGTCGATGAGTTGATCAATCTCCGTCATTTCTTCTTGAGAGGCAGTGGCGCCGATTACGCCGATGCCCGCTTCAATTCCATACTCTTGCCTGATCCAATCCCATTGACCACCGACCGAGGTTGGGCTTTCCCAAGAGGTCCGATCAATGAACCAGTGGGCTCGGGGCGGAAGAACGCCAGGAGCACTGTCGGGCGGAAAGTCACCCGCGTTGGGAATGCGCGCGGCGTGGAATCCGCGTTCGAAAACCTTCAACGAGGTGGTAAAGGCGACCCGGCGAGTGAAAATACGATTATCTCCAAATGTGGAAATCGCGATGGAACTCAAAATCGCAAGCAAGGTTACGACGATCATGATCTCAGCCAGAGTGAACCCATGATTTATATTCCTTTCATCCATATTTTATTATAGGCGTCAGTAGAGGGGAATCACAATAGAATTTCTTAATCCTGCGAAATGGGGCTTGGATTGAGGAAATCAGATTGAGGTTGTCTTTTTGGAAAAATTATCGGATAATAAAGTCATGAATCAATCTAAGCACATACAGGACAGGGAGATGAGCCGTGTTTCGATCGTCATCCCGTGTCACAATGAAACCGCATCGCTTCCGAAGCTCCATGCCGAGCTTTCGGCGATGGCGGAGGGGCAGAGTGAAGCGTTCGGATTTGTCTATGTCGATGATGGTTCGACCGACACGACGGCCGAGATCGTCGCGCAGCTTGCCGCCGAGGATCCGCGTGTGGAGCTGGTGTGTCTGAGTCGCAATTTTGGCCACGAAGCCGCCAGCACAGCCGGCCTGGATTATGCCTCGGGCGACGCCGTTGTTCTGATCGATGCCGATGGCCAAGACCCGCCTTCGGTGATCCCCACGCTGCTGGAGAAATTTCACGAGGGCTACGACGTCGTCGCCGCCCAGCGCACCAATGCTACGGGGGAGGGGTGGTTCAAGCCTCTCGCGTCGCGCTGTTTTTACCGCGTCTTGCGTCTGTGCAGCGATGTGGACATTCCCGTCGACACGGGCGATTTTCGCCTGATGAGTCGCCAGGCCATTGACGCGCTGAAGCAATGTCGCGAGACATCCCGGTTTGTCCGTGGGCTGAGTTCGTGGGTCGGCTATCGTCAGACGATCGTGCCCTTCGTGCGTCATGAGCGCCAAGCGGGCAAGAGCAACTATTCAATCTTCAAACTTACGCGCCTCGCGACCGACGCGATTCTCGGATTTTCCGATGTGCCGCTGCGGCTGTGCCTGGCGCTGACGAGTGTGGTGGGGCTGTTTCTGCTACTGGCATCGTTTGGCTGGACCATCATGCAGTGCCCGTTCTTGCGATGGATGGCCAGCGTGGAACTGTTCGGCGCGACGGTGTTGATGAGCCTGACGATAGCGGGGCTGTATATCGGAAAGCTCTATCGACAAGCCCAAAACCGTCCACTGTATTTGATCGATTACGCTCGCAGTTTGATGCGGGATGGGCAAGGAGAATCCAATGAGTCCGATGCGTAAAGTCAACCAGTCCATCGCCGCGGTCCACAACCGCCGGATGGTTCTGAACTTGTTCCGCCGCCACGGCATTCTCAGCCAGAAGGTGCTCGTGGAGCTGACCGGCCTGCGCGTTTCGACGCTATCGAACATGGTCCGCGGGCTTCAGGCTCGCGATTTGTTGCGGGTGGTGGGCAAAAAAACGGCCTCGACGCCCGGCAAGCGCCAAGTGCTACTGGGAATCAATCCCGATCGCGGCGCGGTGTTGGGCCTGTCGGTTTCGCAGGACGCGGTTCAGGCCGCGTGGTGCAACTCGGCCGGGGAAATCCTCACGCAACAGCAGATCCCCTTCACCGCGCAGTCCGAAGAACTGCCCAAAGCGCTCGCCGCCGTGGTTGGCGAATTGCGCGACGAATTCGAAACGCCCGAGATGCCCCTGCTGGGTGTGGGCGTGGGGTCCACCGGCGTGATCGATGCCGATGCGGGCATGATTCTCCATTCAATATTCCTCGGGCTGAACCATTTTCCGCTACGCGAGTTGTTGGTGGCCGAGCTGGATTTGCCTGTGTTCGTCGAAAATGACATTCGTTGCGCGACGCTCGCCGAGCTGGTCCGCCGCGAGGACACCGAGCCATGCAATCTGCTGTACAACCTCGTGCTGCTGGTGGAAGATCCGCGCAACCACCTTCTCAATGCTGGCGTGTGCTGGTGCGAGAATGACCGGATTTACCGCGGCAATACCCACTCCGCCGGCGAGATGATGGCCGATCCATTCAGTGACAAATTCCCCGAGCTTGTCTCCGATGATCTCGCGCTTCTTGCCGACGAGGACACCTCCAAGCCGCTGACGAGCTCGCTCAAGATCACGCTCGAGCGGCTCGCCGACGGGCTGATGCGGCTGGTGGACTTGCTGGACCCGGCCGAGATCGTTCTCGGCTCGAACATCTGCTGGGCCAACCGCAAGGCGATCAACTATCTCGGGAAACAGATCAACCGCCAGGCCCTTCCGATCCCAGGCCGCGCAATCAAAATTTCCCCCGCGCTGATGTTCTGTGAAGGCGCGGCATTCGGCGCGGCGCTCGGCGTCATTGAACAACTCGAAAACCTACTCATCCAAGACGACGAGTAGGTGGCTCGGGCGGGACATAGGGCGAGGTGTTGCCTGCTCCTATAAAAGAATTCATGATGGATTTCTTTAGCAGTCGCGAAGCGGCTGTGGCCAAAAATAGAGGCTCCGCGCAGCGGGTTTTCCTGTGTCGCTCTTTCCGTTTTTCAGTACAGCGCGAAAGAAGAATTCTATCGGCGGTTACAGATGTTCTTCGATGAAGTGTCGGACGGCGGTTTGGTCGGCGGGGATGGTGGTGCATCGCGCGGGCAGGTCGGCGAGGGCGTCGAGGGTCGGGTGTGACGCGAGATCGCTACGGCCTGTGGCGCGGGCGATGGCATCGGGGAACTTCGCCGGGTGGGCGGTGGCGAGGCAGACCATCGGCACGGTTTCGTCGTGGGCGATGTGGAATTGGTTCGCGGCAAAGACCCCCACGGCCGTGTGCGGGTCGGCGACATAGCCCGTCGCGTCGTACAGGTCGTGGATGGTGTCGAGGATTTGCGTCTCGTTGGCGCTGACAGCGTAGAACAGCTCATCGGCGGCGGCGTCTTTCGGCAGGGCCATCTCACCGGTTTTCGCGAAGGAGTCCATCAGCCAGCGCAGTTCTTTCCCGTCGCGGCCGACGCGTTCGAACAGGTAGCGCTCGAAATTGCTGGCGACCTGAATGTCCATCGCCGGGGCCAGCGTCGCGAAGACGTCCCCGCGGCTATAGATGCCGCAGTCGAAAAATCGCGCGAGGATGTCGTTGTCGTTGGTCGCGAGAATCAGCCGCTCAATCGGCAGCCCCATCTGCTTGGCGTAGTACCCCGCGAGGATGTCGCCGAAGTTGCCCGTCGGCACGGAAACCCGAAAGCGGTCAGGCCGGCCGAGCTGTTTCCACGCGTCGAAATAGTACACGATCTGCGCGAGGATCCGCGCGAAGTTCACGCTGTTGACCGCGCCGAGGCTGACGCGCTGTTTGAAGTCCGCGTCGGCGTTGAGCATCTTGAGGATGTGCTGCGTGTCGTCGAAGGTTCCCTCGACGGCGAGGTTGTGGACGTTGGCATCGGGCGCGGTGGTCATCTGGCGATATTGCAGCGGGCTGATTCGTCCGGCGGGGTGCATCACGAACAGCGAGAGATTCTCCCGCCCGCCCAGCGCGGCGATGGCGGCGCTGCCCGTGTCTCCGCTGGTCGCGGCGAGGACGGTCATTTCGCCGCCGCGGGTGGCGAGGATGTATTCGAAGAGGTTGCCCAGCCACTGGAGCGCGACGTCTTTGAACGCGAGGGTCGGCCCGTGGAAGAGTTCCTGAATGTGCAAGTTGCCCGCAGGTTGGATGGGCGAAACGCCGTCCGGAAAGACGTCCGGCGCATAGGTTTTCTCGATGAGCGCGCGCAGATCAGCGGCGGGGATGTCGGTGGCGAATTCACGGAAAATCGCCTCGGCGAGATCGACGTAGGACCCGGCGGTGATTTCGGTCAGCCGCGACGACAAGTCCGGCAACCGCTCGGGCACAAACAGCCCGCCATCGTCGGCAAGGCCAGCGCGCACGGCGTCGGTGAATTTCATCGGGTCAGATTGGCCACGGGTCGAGTGAAATAGCATCGCAAATCCTTGTGTGTGAAGTATAGGCAAGGGAGTATAGCAGAGTTTTTTGGAGGTGTCAAAAAATAGAACGAAGGTTGGACAATCGAGTCTCACCGTGGTATAGTTTTTGCTCGAAATCAACCAACCATTTTCACGAGTAAGGATCAGATATGACAGAGAATGCAAAAGGATTTTTCGGGCCCTTTGGCGGGCAGTTTGTTCCCGAACCGCTGATTGCGGCGCTGAATGATGTCGACGCGGCGTTTCAGGCGTGCAAAACCGACGAGGTGTTTCAGGCGGAGTTTGCGCGGCTGTTGCAGGAAGTCGTCGGCCGTCCGAGCCCGCTGTATTTCGCCAAGCGGCTGACCGAACAGGTTGGCGGCGCGAAGATTTATCTCAAGCGCGAAGACCTGAACCACACCGGCGCGCACAAGATCAACAACACTCTCGCCCAGGCGATGCTCGCCAAGGCGATGGGCAAGACGCACCTGATCGCCGAGACCGGCGCGGGCCAGCACGGCGTGGCGACGGCGACGGCGGCGGCGCTGATGGGCCTGGAGTGCTCGATTTATCAAGGCGCCGAAGATGTCCGCCGCCAGAAGCTCAACGTGTTCCGCATGGAGCTGCTCGGCGCGAAGGTGGTCCCGGTGACCATCGGCCAGCAGACTCTCAGCGAGGCGATTGACGTGGCGATTGGCGCGTGGATCGAAGACCTCGACCGCTCGTTCTACCTTCTCGGCAGCGTGTGCGGCCCGCATCCGTACCCTGAGATGGTGATGTATTTCCAGGGCATCATTGGCCGCGAAGCGCGCGCGCAGATCCTCGAGAAGGAAGGGCGCTTGCCGGACCTTCTGATCGCGGCGGTCGGCGGCGGCAGCAACGCGGGAGGCTTGTTCAAGCCCATGATCGACGACGCGGACGTGAAGATTATCGGTGTCGAAGCGGGTGGCCGCGGGGACGACCTTGGCGACAACGCTGCGGCGCTGACGTTCGGCAAAGAGGGCGTGCTCCACGGCGCGAAAAGCTATGTCCTTCAGGACGAGGCGGGCGAGACCGTGCCGCCGCACTCGATTTCGGCTGGGCTGGATTATCCCGCCGTCGGCCCCGAGCACGCGTACTGGAAAGACACAGGCCGCGTGAAGTACACCACGATTTCCGACCACGAAGCGCTTGATGCGTTCGGGCTGCTCTGCCGCACCGAGGGGATCATCCCCGCGCTGGAAAGCGCCCACGCAGTCGCCGAAGCAATTCGCACCGCGCCGACGATGGGCAAAGACGAAATCATCATCGTCAACCTCTCCGGCCGCGGCGACAAGGACTGTGCCGAAGTGGCCCGCCTTGCCGAAGCAGGCGTGTAACCTCTCACCGCAACTCAATCACACACCCGGTCTTCTGGCCGGGTGTTTTTGTATGGCGACTCGTCGGAGGGAGTACAAAAAAAGATCGACCTGGCGGGGTCGATCTGCTGCGGTTGCCCGCGTATGCCGGAGGAGGGACTTGAACCCTCTCAGGGTGTTTTCATAACTTTTTGCTATGTATGCAATTATAAGCTAAGTCATTACTGGAAAAAATTTTATATTTTTCCTGAGTGGCACTCATCGTCACTCATTTATACCGTTTTTCGCCAAATTTCTGTTTTTGTGAAACCTTTTTGTGAAACCCTTGGGCATGTCCTGCCAGTTTTTGAAAAGGTGTCGCTTGTATACGCGCTGTAGGCGGCGTGGCTGGCATGGCGATGCTGAGGCGTAGAAAGAAATCAAAGGTGTAGGAGCCTGCAAAATAGGAATGGAAAACAGCGGGTGGCTCATTGAGTTGCCTGTTTTTTATATATGTACAAAAGAAATCCATTTTTCGGATTTTTAATGGTTTTGTGGGTTGCGTGGGCTGGGCGGCTTGGCGAAGATAGAATCTCACGAGCGGCGGAACTGCCGCGATTGACACAACAACCTAAGACGCGGGCTACGAAGACGGGGCTGATCCCCTCGACTTCGGAGCTACGAAAAGACAGGCCATGTGGGGCCACATCCCCACCCGTGGTCTGTCTTTTTTTTGTGGACTACTCACGAGCTAAGGCGGATTCAAAAAACGGAATCCACCCTGTGCTCACTTAAAAACCCGCGCGAAACGAAATCACCCATGACCAAAAGGATGTAGACATGATCAACGTACCGGAAGATCCAACAACAGAATCCATTGAAGCGGCAATGAAAACCGCGCTCGGTCTGACCGGACTTGATCCGCGCCGGGTCATTGTTCCCGCCATTGTCAGTGCGGACGATGTGGCGGCGTGGTTTGGTTGTACGAAATCACTTGCCTACAAATTGCTGACCAAGCTTCGAGCACACGGCCTGAAAACGGCTGGCGTTCGCGGCCGGTATTTTTCGGCGGACGTGAAGAAGTATATCAAGAAACTCGAATGACATGGCCTGTGTCTTGGGCGTTGTAGTTGGTCGGAGCGGGAGAATGGATTTGATCCCTGAATCCGAATCATCTGGGCTGGATGGTCCAGCCTGTCCCGCTCCGCCGCGCAATCTTTGAGCACATTGCTCACTTATGAAAAACTCACTGAACAGCATCTGATTCACTTCCATGCCCATAGAAATCTTGCCACGGCGACGGGGCGGGGGAGGTCGATTCAAACCGGCCGAACCCGTACCCGCTGAGCTCTTTTGAAGGAGATTGGCCCGAAACAATGAAACCTCAGTTGTTCAAACTGTTCGACATCATCAGTCCAATGTCGTTTTCACAGACGACCAAGATGGTCCTGTTGTATTACGCGAACCGCGCCAACAAGGCTTCATGTGCCTACCCCTCTGTAGAGACCATTGCAAGGCAGATCAACGCCAGCAAATCACAGGTGGAAAAATCTCGCGCCTTACTTATCAAGCGCGGGATTTTACGGAAGGATCATACCCATAAGCGGGCAGGTTGCTACGAGATTGTTTGGGGCAATATTTGTCCTTCGCTCGTGGAATATTCGGATGACGAAAATCGCAATATCTGCGAATTGGATTCGCAAAATCTGCCAAATGAAATAGCAGAATCTGCGATTGAAAATAGCAATATCTGCGATTCAACTTCGCAGAATCTGCGATTGGAAGTAGCAGAATCTGCGATTTCAAAAACTTGTATAAGGAAGAACCAGAACAATGAACCAGTACAAGAATCAGTACATGAACCAGTACAGTGCAAGAGAGTGAGAAAATCAAAGTTTTCAAAAGTTGAGGTGGGGGAATATTTCAGCCGGTTCTGGGAGTTGTACCCCCGCAAGATTTCCAAGCAGGTGGCGCGACGGAAATTTGAATCGATCATCGCGACAACGGATCCCGAGATCATCATCGCGGCTGTTGGCAAGCAACGCGAAACGACTTGGGCCGGGAAGATCGGCACACCTGAAGAAAAATTCATCAAACACCCCAGTACCTGGCTCCATGCCGGGTCGTGGGAAGACGAGGTAAGCAATGAAAATGGAACATACACCGGAAAATATGAATTCTGAAGTGACGGCCACCTGCTTGAATTGCAAAAGGCAATTTCCTGCGACGGTCCCGTTGGGCGCGGATGCGACTCTTGTTCGCCGGATTACGACGTGCTCGATTTGTACCGCGTGCGAGGTCAAGCGGGACAATGCCTGGGGATGGTGGAATCGAGTGGACGAGACGGATCTTTGGAGGAGTGTTTGCCCGATGCTGTACGACTGGGATCCGAAGGGGCCGTGCGGCAAAGCCCATTATCTCGACACGATGCGGGAGAAGGGGTGTGACATGGCGAGCGTCATGCGGGCGGTCAATTGGCAACCCGACCCCTCCGATTCTCGCAGTGGGCTTTTGCTTCATGGGCCAAGTGGTACGGGCAAAACTCGTGCGGCCTATATTCGACTGTGGGATTTTTTCGCGAAGGGGAAACGCCCGAGGGTGTACAGCGCGGCCGCTAAAAATGGAGACTTTGCTCATCAGGTGTCGGCGCGATTCAGCGCGGATCAGCTCGCTGCGAAAACGTGGATCGAATCGGTCAAGCGTGCGCCGGTGCTCTTTTTCGATGACGCGGGAAAATGGGTGCAGACTCAGCGCGTGGAGGCGGAGTTCTTCTCGGTGATTGAGGCACGGTTCGCGATGCAACTGCCAACCATTATTACCCTCAATGCGGGGGCACTCAATTCCACTAGGGCGGATGCTCAGTGCGTTGACGCGATCAAGCGACGGTTGATGGATTATTCCGAAGTGGTGAAATTCGAACTCACAAAACCGGCGGCCAGCGGATAAGCGGCCAATACGACAAGGAGCCGACATGGCAGACTGGACACACATCACACCGAAGATGCTGCTCGCGAATCACTACGAGCGGTTTTCCGCACACACCGCGCGAAGTTACGTCTGCACGATGCGCCATTTTTGCGAGTATATCGAGCAGAATGAGGACCTTGCCGATGGCGGTATGGACGACCTTGCGGCAGCGCGTTGGCTAATCGATTGCGGCCCGCATTGCGCGAAGTATCATCTCGGCCGCTTCGCCAAGTGGCTGCACATAACCCAGCACTATGCCGCCAACACGGTCCGCTCGCGCGTCGCGTCGATGCAGGGGCTTATCACGGCAGCGTTCGATCTCGGCGTGATCGAGTGGGTTGCGCGGGTCAAGCTTCCGGCGCCTGAGCCCGCCCGTGATACGCGAGGCCCCGATGCCGGAACCGTTCGCGCTCTGCTCACTCATATCGAATCGGTCGACCGGCCGCGAGCCTGGCGTGATGCTGCGTTGGTTGGCCTGCTGTTTGAGTCGGCGATGCGGTGCGACAGTGTGCTGAGCGTGGACGTGAAGAATGTCGATCTGAATCGGCGGCGGCTCCAGGCACGGCGCAAGGGGCATTGGGGCCAGCTGTTTTCATTCTCGCTTTCGCGTCGGACGACGCGGAATCTCCGGCGGTGGATCGAGGCGGCGGGGCTCGAATCCGGTCCGGTGTTCACCTCGATGGGGACGCGCCATCGCGGGCGGCCGATGATCTACGAGGACGTTTACAGCAGCGTAAAATATTGGGCGAAGCAGGCGAAGCTCGACGGCCGATTCACACCGCACGGCCTGCGGCATAGTGGCACGACCGAGCTGCTGAGTTGCACCGGAGGGGATGTAACACTGGCGATGAATTACGCCGGACATCGCGATCCTAAGACGACGATGCTGTATGACGACCGGCGGGCGGCGGGCATGTCCGAAGCCGTTGAAATCGTCTCTCGCGGGCTTCAGACGGCGAATGCCAAGCGCACTTTGCCCAAAAATCGGCGTGCCTCTGATAAATACTGATCCCTATTACAATCTTCATTTGGCTTTCGCTCGGTTAATTCAGATGATTAAAAGGGTTACAATCAAAAATTGGCCCTAAAATCAAAAGAGGTCAGATGTTGGTTTCATCTTCTATTCAAGGCCTTGGATTACAAATTTGTCGCGTTTTCAATATCTTAGCCGCTTCGCTGTTTTTGGGCAATCTGGCTCAAATTAATCTTTTGTTCAGTCATGCAAAATGCCCCGTTTTGGCCCCCTCCAGAGAAAAAAGGTACTGTCGGAGCAAAAACACCCCAGAACCGTGAGGGGAACAGGGCTGTCCCCGGAGAGACTTTCTTTCCCCCGCCGGGCCGAAGGTTTGACAGAGAGCATGTGAATGTCTAGGAAGCCTCTACTCATGGCTGACACTCAAGATTTTGACGTTGTTCGTCGGTCGTCAAAATTCCCATCGGCAAATTGCCAGTCGTTGACAGCTGCAGCCCAATGCGGGTACACTGGTCAAAATACAATGGAGATTATTATGCCTGAATCGCAAAATGTGGAATGGAAAGAGTCCTGGCGCGACGAGTATCTCAAGTGGGTCTGTGCGTTTGCGAATACACAGGGTGGTGTTCTGGATATCGGCCGAAATGACGATGGTGTTGTCGTGGGGTTGGATGATGTCGAGTCGTTCCTTGTAACTCTGCCGAACAAGATTAGGGACATGCTTGGTGTAATGGCCGATGTGGACCTGCTCAATGAAGATGGCGAGCCATTCATCCGGATCACGGTTGAGGCCTATCCCTATCCGGTGAGCCTGCGAGGTAAATATTATACTCGCAGCGGGAGCACGACGCAGACGCTCACCGGGGCCGCGCTGGATCGTTTTTTGCTGAGCAAGACAGGCCTCCGCTGGGATGCGGTTCCCGTGCCCAATGTGGCCGTGGCGGATTTGGACACAGATACGCTGAAGGACTTTCGCGAACGAGCGGCCAAGAGCAAGCGGCTGGACCAAAAGGCACTGGAAGAGCGCGATGCGGGATTGGTTGGCAAGTTGCGGCTGATGGATGGGGAACATCTCAAGCGTGCGGCGGTTTTGCTGTTTCACCCAGACCCGGAGCGGTGGATCGCCGGCGCGTGGATCAAGATCGGGTATTTCGAGACCAATGCCGACTTGCGGTATCAGGATGAAATTCATGGCAACCTGTTCCAGCAGGTTGACAAGGCGATGGACTTGCTTCTGACGAAATACATGAAGGCGGAGATCGGATATGAGGGCGTCCAGCGGGAGGAGCGATATCCCGTGCCCGAGGAGGCGCTGCGCGAGATTTTGCTGAATGCGATTGCGCACAAGGACTACGCAAGCAATGTGCCAATTCAAATCAGCGTGTATGAGGACCGGATTCAATTTTGGAACAATGGCCAATTGCCCGAGGCGTGGACGGTGGAGCAGTTGCAGGCCAAGCACTCGTCGCAGCCACACAATCCAGACATTGCCAATACGTTGTTCCGTGCGGGGTTGATTGAAGCGTGGGGACGTGGGATTGAGCGTGTGATTCAGGCGTGTGAAACCTATGGGATCAAGCCGCCGGAGTTGAAGTTGGATGCAACGGGGCTGTGGGTGACGTTTGGACTTGATGGACCAAGTAGGGACCAAGTAGGGACTAAGTTGGTGCTAAGTCGGGACCAAGAGAAAATATTACGCAACTCAATTGAAAGCAGTAGCTTGCTGGAATTGATGGAGTTGTCTGGGCGAAGTAACCGGACCAAGTTCCGGGACCAAGTCTTGAGGCCTCTTCTGGACGCAGGATTGATGGAAATGACATTGCCCGATAAGCCGAAAAGCTCGAAGCAGCGATATCGGATCACCAAGGCCGGGCAGGCGGCACTGGCGGACTCTACAAGGGACTCTGCGCCGCGATAAATTCTTGTATTTCATCTGACAGGGATTCGAGTGTTCCGCTGTCAACAGCCGTTGGGTGGTGAGTGCGAGTAGCCGCATGTCGTGTTCGTCGTCATACTAAATGGGAGTGTTTTGGGAGAGGAGCTAAGTTATAGAT
>JABGPZ010000049.1 GCA_018644725.1 Phycisphaerales bacterium | reverse complement strand
GACCGCATTATACAATACTCAAAGTCGAAACGCTATTATTCAAAGAACCCTATATACGCAGCCATACCCCTGCCGGGAGAACCACCACATGAAACGGACCTTTCCCTTGAAAGCATTGCCCTCGACCCTTCTGGCGCTGTGCCTTGCACTACTCACCGCCCTGCCCGCCTCGGCGACGGAAGAAACAAAACCATCTTCAGAGGCGGCCAAACCCGCTACTCCAAAAAAGCCCGCCACATCGGCCAAGCCTACTAAGCGGACCACACCGCCCACGCCCAAGCCCTTGCCCAAGCCCGAGGCCTCCGATCTCAAGCGCACGCCTTCCAAGTCGCTTCTGGAACACCGAAAACGCGTCCTCTCTGTGGCGTTCAGCCCCGACGGAAAACGCGGAATCTCCGCCGGCGACGACAAACTCGTACGAATTTGGGATCTCGCCAACGCCCAGCGCGTCGGCATGGTCTCCCACCCCAGCGCCCTCCGCGCGGTCGCCATCAGCCCCGACGCCAAACACGCGGCCTGCGGTGGTGACGACGCATCGATTCAGCTCATCGACTTCGCCAAAGCCAAAGGCCTGCGCCTGTTCTTCGGCCACGACAAAGCGATCACCGATCTGGCTTTCAGCCCCGACAGCAAAACCGTACTCTCGGCCAGTGAAGACAAAACCCTCAAACTCTGGGACATCGCCACGGGCAAATGCCTGCGCACCTTCACCGGCCACACCGACGCAATCACCTCGGCGCAACTCAGCCCGCGCGGAACCTATGCCCTGTCCACCAGCGCCGACAAAACCATCAAAGTCTGGAGCCTCAAATCCGGAAAGTGTCTGCGCACCTTCACCGGCCACACCGATACCGTATACGATGCCACCTTCACGCCCGACGGGCGAACCGTTCTCTCAACCAGCACCGACCGCACCATCAAAAGCTGGGACCTGGTGAAAAACAAATGCCTGCGCACCTTCACCGGCCACAGCCGCGAAGTCCGCTGCGTCGCCGCGAGCCCCTCGGGCAAAACGTTCGTCTCCGGCAGCGACGACGACACCCTCAAACTCTGGGACCTCGCCACGGGAAAATGCCTCGTCACCTTCACAGGCCACAGCAGACATATCTTCTCGGTCGCGATCGCGCCCGACGGAAAGACCATGCTCTCCGCCGATGGCGTGGGCGCGGTGAACCTCTGGGATGCCAAAACCCCCTAGAGCGCCACAGGGATATCCACAAAAAACCGCGCGGTTCATACAACCCCTTGCTGTGTAAAAAATGTTATCAGCGCGCGCGGGGTGCGCCCGACGCAGGGGGGAACATCGTCTCTGCGGGCAGAAGCATATATATGTGCCCCCTGTCGAACATCGAAGGCATCTTTTCAGGCCCGGGCGACACGCCCAACAGATCAGGTAGCTTGCCTCCCCTGCGGGCAAAGAGAACCGTCGGCTTAAACGTCTCAATCAACTCGCGAATCTGTTCCGAAGTCAGCCGGTCAACCCGCACAAACATGCACGGCCTGGGGTACAGCGCCCGCGCCAGAGGCAGGTCGGCACCGGAGCCCGGCGTCTCGAGCAAAATGTGTTCATCGGCAGGAATGTGGCTCACGGTTTCGCGAAGCTCGGCGATAGCGGCGCGAGACTTGATCCCTTCGCGACGAAGATGTCTCGCTGCGGCCACGTTGACACTCACAAACCCCGCCAGCCCAACCAGCACAACCCCACACACCCAGCGACGTGCCCGCGAAGACTCCATCCATCGCCCCGCCACCAAGGCGCAACACAGCAACACGCCCGGCAAGATGAAGATGCTATAGCGGAATTGATTTTGATGGAGAACCACCAGCCCGACGAACAGTGCGACAAAGACCCCCGTCGCGAGCAGAACCCGCCGCGCCGGGCGATTGCCTCGCTGGCGCAACAAGAACAGCGAGCCGAACAAGAGCGCGTTCACGGGCACAAGAAAGGCCATCCGCTGGCCAATTATAAACTGTTGCTTCAACGCAATCAGGGCCTTGGCGAAAATCATTCCCGCCGTAATCGGAGGATGATCCACGCTGAAATGCCACACCATATTCCCTCGGTTCGGGGCCGTGCCGAGAATGATCTCTCGCAATCCAGGCTGGAACGTTGATGGCATCCAGACCGATTTTCCGCATTGCAATCCCCCAGCCACCGCCAGCGCTGTCGCCGCCAAAAGCACATGCCGAGCTCGAAGTGCCGCACGATTGTCCCAGAGCATCACCAGTGGCATTAATGCCGCCACCGGCAGAAACAGCGGATGGAACAACACCGCCGCCGCACTCACGACCAGCAATGCCGCCCAGCGCCAAAATGCGCCGCCCGCAGACACATACAAGGCAATCTGCAACGCGACGATCATCCCAAACAAGGCCTCTTGCAGCACGTTGGCCGACTGCCAGAACGTCAGCGGCATCAGCAGATATCCCGCAAAGACAATCACCCCCATCGCGGGGCTTACCAACCGTCGCGCCGCCAACGCCAACGCCCCAGCCGCCACAAGGGAATAGATCGCATTGAGCGTGATCCATGCTCCATACGGCGAGAGCCACTGGCCCAGCCACGCACCGACATGCACCGACGGAACATTGTGGATGAAATAGGTCTTGTCCACCGGAATTTTGTCGCGCAAATAGGTCCCCGGATACAGCGTATTGGTCAGCGGTGCCTTGCCCGCATTCAGCGTTTCCATGTCGGAGATATACCAAAACTGGTCGGCCCCGCGCGGGCCGGAACAGGCATAGGTCAACAAGCCCAAAAACACGACCACGACAAGGACAAAGCAAATCCAGTGGACTCTGCGAAACGCCGCGGGGGCCATAGAGAACGAGTCAGATTGTGATTCGGCTCGCATTGCGATAACGCTCCTGGGGAACCGGAACCGGTTGAATTGCCGCAAGAAATGGTGCTCTAGCTCGCGCTCAACAACTGGAAGCCGATGCGGCCAAGAAACTGACGCGAGACTTCAAGTGTACCCACCGCCACGACGATAGCAAGCCCTTTTTCGCGCAGGCTGTCCAAAAACCGTCCCCGCCACCCGCGCAACCCGCGCGAGCCCATCATGGGCTTTTTCCTGCTTCCATTTCCCCCATGACCCTTATTCTGCAATAAAACCTGCCTCGGACCTGTTTTTTGGTTGCCTCTTTCATAGTTTCGATTTAAACTTCCACAGGAAAGGAACCTCATCATGAAACCCACCCCCGACAATCTCCACCCCCAGCCCTACGGCCCGAACGTTGGCGACGGCGAAGCCGTGATCCTCGACATTCTCTGGGTCGGCGACCTCCTCGAACGCATCGGCAATGCTCGCGTCTATGGCGAAAAATTGTCCCAGGCGCAATTCAACATCCTCTTCATCCTCCGCCGCTATGGCCAGGAGGGGATGTCGCAAAAGCAGATCATGGAGAACCTCGTCACCACCAAAGGCAACGTCTCGATCCACGTGAGCAACCTCTCCAAGAGTGGCTACATCCGCAAGCGCACCTCCAAGCACGACGGGCGCATGCAGGTCATCACGCTCACGCCCAAAGGCAAGCGCATCCTCGAACGCCTCGAGCCGATCTACCTCGCACAGGTCGAAAAAATCATGAACCGCTTCTCGAAGCAGGAAATCAAAACCACCCTCGCAACGTTGGCAAAATTCCGCACGATCTGCGACGAAGAACTCGAAGGCGTTTCGTAATTTCCAATGCTGAGCAAACTCAAAACCATCCGCGCGATCCTCTCCCAATATTCGCTGGGCGATTGTCTCTGGCGGCTACGGTATAACCGCCGCAAAGCCCGTGGCCAATTCGAGCGCGACTTCCCGGCGTTTGCCTGGGCGGACAAATCGCTATCCGATTCGTTCACCACAGCCAGGCCGCAAGACGCCTTCGGGTCGTTTCTGTTTGCACCCGGAGAGCTGCCCGCCGTCGAGGCCGCATGGCGGACCAATGCGATCGAACGCGCCGATGCGCTGATCGAACGCGGCGAGTTTGAATATTTTTCTGCCCCGGCCCTGCGCGGGACGTTGGGCTATCCCGACGTGGACTGGTTTGTCAATCCCTTCACCGACCAACGCGACACAAACATGGCCCACTGGTCGCGCCGAGGGGACTTCGACCCCAATCGCGGCGACATCAAATATCTCTGGGAGCCGTCGCGCTTTGGTTGGGTCTATGATCTGGCCCGGGCCTATGCCGTCAGCGGCGACGCGAAATATCCCGAGGCGTTTTGGACGTTGCTCGAATCGTGGATGGACGCGAACCCACCGATGCTCGGCCCGGCGTGGCAATGTGGCCAGGAGACCGCCATCCGCACGTTCGCGATCTGCTTTGGGCTGTGGGCATTTCGGCCCCACCCCGCGACCACCGACGAGCGCGTCGAGCGTGCGCTGGGCCTGTTGGCGTTTTGCGGCGACCGGATCGCCTCGAACATCGACTATGCCCGCCGGCAGCACTCCAACCACAGCACGAGCGAGGCCGCCGGGCTGTATCTGCTGTCGA
The DNA here is from genome assembly GCA_018644725.1 of Phycisphaerales bacterium. GTDB lineage: Bacteria > Planctomycetota > Phycisphaerae > SM23-33 > SM23-33 > JABGPZ01. The sequence goes on along the minus strand of JABGPZ010000049.1, from coordinate 16,482 downwards.
CGCTATTGCCGACGCTGAAGCGCGCGAAGGAATTTCGCGCGACGGCCGAACGGGAACTGCTCTATGACGCGACACACCACATCAAGCCCGACGGCAGCTACCTTCAGCATTCGCTGAATTACCTGCGTCTGGCGATGCACGATTTTCTGTGGGTCGTGGCGCTGGCCAAAGCCAACGGCCAAACCCTCGACCCAAAACTCCCCGCCGCGCTGCGCACCTCGCGCGACTTTCTCTATCAGCTCCAGGACGAGACAGGCCGCGTGGTCAACTATGGCGCCAACGACGGCGCGCTGCTGTGTCCGTGGAGCGGGTGCTACTATCTCGACTATCGGCCGATGCTCGGGGCGCTGTCGTTCGCGCTCGACAACACGCGTCTCTATCCGCCCGGCCCGTGGGACGAAGAGGCAATGTGGTTCTTCGGGAATGATTTCCTGGCTGCGCCCGCCACCGCCAACCCGCCCGCGCGCACCTCACACCAATTCTCCGCTGGCGGCTACTACACCCTCCGCACATCCCGCGCGTGGGCGATGCTCCGCTGCCACACCTACCGATCTCGCCCCGCCCAGGCCGACCAGCTCCACCTCGACCTCTGGGTCGATGGCCTGAACCTTCTGCGCGACATGGGCAGCTTTGCCTACTACGACCCGCCGCTCAAGCGGAACCTGAAATTCTCCTCGACCGCGATGCACAACACCGTCGAAATCGACGGCCAAAACCAGATGATCAAAGGCCCGCGCTTCTATTGGATCCGCCTGAGCAAGGGCCATGTCGAACGCGCCGACGAGACCTCCCTCCGCGCCAGCCACGACGGCTATGCCCGCCTCGGCGTTGGCCACACCCGCGAAGTCCAGGCCGGCGACACCTGCTGGGTCGTCCGCGACCACCTTGCCGTCTGCGGAACCCACACGGCCGTGCTGCGCTGGTTCCTGCCCAAACTCCCCGCGACGCTCGACGGCAATACGCTCACCATCGAAACGCCCAGCGGCCCGGCCAGCCTGACCATCACCGCCGACGCACCCATCGAGCTCCAGCTGCGCGAAGAACAGGAATCGCTCACCTACGGCCAGCTGTCTCCTGTCTGGGTGCTCGAAACCACAGCACAACTTTCCGCCGACGCCACCCTCGAAACGACTCTCCAACTGCCGCCTCTTTCTGAATAAATAAGTCCGGTGGAGATTCGACATCACCATCCGTCTACAAAAATCCCCCGAAGAGCATTGCGCACTCCGGGGGATCGTTTTATCCACTTATTCGCTTGGCGTGTCGTCGGGCTCACACGGCGCGGCAGACGCGGCCTTATAGGAGCGGTGATACAACCACGACCCGGCCATCAGCAGTGCGCCGATGCCCATAAACGACAGGATGCGATAGGCGGCATCGATGCCCTGCATGTCCACAAGGAACACTTTCGCGAGCGTCAACCCAAACAGCGCAATCGCCGTATAGCGCGCACGGGGGCACTTCGCGGCAAACCCGCCAATCAGGAGAGCCGCCGCCACGCTGGCCCACCACAAACTCAGCCCCATCTGCGTGGCCTTGAACGCGTCGTCGATCCAATCCATGTTGCACTGAACATAGCGGTCGACCTCAAAGCTGCCGAGCATCACCAGCAGAATCACCGCCGCAAGCTGGAACAGCCCCACGCGGATCTTTGCCAATTCGGTTTTGCAAGCCGCCCAGGAAACCCCCTTCGCCAGTGACACAATGAACACCACGCCGAGGAGCACCTGCCAATTCAACACCACCGCCCGGTCCACATTTGCGCCTTCGTCGATGCGCGTGATTACCATGGTTGCCGCGAAAAAACTCGCCGCCAAGAACAGCTGGACCACGCCCACAACCGCAGTCGCCTGTTGACGCAATCCGCCGCCGAGCGCCAGTGCCACCAGCGCCCCCGCGACGATCCAATAGGTCGCAGTCATCGCCGGGAGCCAGGCCAACGTCGACCCGACCAACAACGCCGCCGCGAGTACCAGCAGCGCGCCGCAAGTCACCGCATGCGCCTCGGCGGGCAAGAGTCGCCGGCCATGCTGAACCCCCACCGCCAGTGCCAGTGCACTCGCCGCAATCCCAACGCCCAGCAGCAGCAAATAGGACACGCCCACGCCAAAGAGCGTGAACGCCACCTCGCGCATCGGCCCGTCGTTCTGGATTTCCCAGCCGACGAAATGGATGGCCGCAAGGACAATCGCTGCCAGCGGCGCGGAAAGCACCGTAATGCTGCGGACGCGTTTCGCCGTCCACAACAACCCCAGCGCGAGAACCACCCAGCCTACCGTCACCGCCCAATCGCTGAGCTGCATCGGCACGGCCGTCAGTAGCATCGCCAGCCCCGCCAGCAAATACATGCGCTTGCCAATCGTGTGCTTCAAGTATCGAACATAGACCCACGACAGGCCGAAACACGCCACCATTCCAGCAAGGCTGTAGCCGCCCATCCACGCTTCGTACTCCCAATAGAGAATTCCCAACGTCGCGGCAAACGCGCCCACCGTCGTTATCAAAATCATCACGCCATCGAATCGAGCCCACAGGCCTCGTCGAGGTGCGCGGAAAATCGCCAGCCCCAGCTCTGTCGCAAACAGCGTCGCCAGAACCCACAGCGCCGGCACCCAATACCAAATCGTATGGCCCGCAAGTGTCCAGCCGCTCGCTGCGCTGCTTTGGTCCCATCCCGTCGCCAACGCAAAGATCGCCGCGCCCAACATCAACACTCGTGTGCGGTTCCAGCGCGCAGAATAGCCCAGCGCCAACACCAATGCCGTCAGCAAAAATGTACTGACAAGCATCAGCGCCTCGTTGATCTCCAGCCCCAGCCACAACCACGTCATCGCCGTAGCCGCAACGAGAATCTGTTCCTCTGGCCAGTTCAGAAGCTTGCGACGATGCCCGAAAACCGCCACGCCGATATGCCACAGTGCCAGGGCCCAACCGAAGCACCACATTTGATGCTCCCAATTGCCCCATTGGACCGCGCCGCTCATGTCAGCAGTCAATTTATACTTCGCGAGCCCGCCCATCATCAAAACAAGGGTCCAGCCCAGACTGCCCGCGGACAGATCCCGCCAGCTCATGCGAAGACTCATCAGGCATAACACCGCCGCGACGGCGAACACATGCGAACAATATTCCGCCGGCGAGAATTCCAGTCCCAGCCAAATCACCCCCATGCACAACGTGCCGAGGACCAGGAACCACCGCCGCACGATCATCAGGCGCTTGGAGCGCGCAGCGAACACGGCCGCACAATATCCCGTCGCGGCAAAGGCCCATGCAAACCCGGCCGTCAGGCCTATCGGCGACTCGTCGCCGTAGCGGCTAAACCAGCCGAACACCAGCACCCATGTGCCGAGCGTTACCATTCGCGCCAAGCCAGGCCACCGGCGCCAAAAGCTCACCAGCAAATACCCCGCATTGACCACCAGCAAATAACTCAGGAAGGCGACTTGATGGTTCTCCCCCGTCGAAAGCATCAGCGGCGTTGCGAGCGCGCCAACGAGAGTGAACACCACGCCCGGGAAGAAATTGCTTCGGATCGCCATCGCCACCCCGAGCACCGTCACCGCACACATACACGCAAACGCCATTTCCATGCTGAGAATGTTGTATTCAGGCGTATAGAGTCCATTGGGACTCGCGACCCAGGATATGAAATAGAGCAGCACGGTCGCCACCGAAAACAGTCCCGTCGCGAACATGGTCTTGCCTTGGCGGAAGACCCGCTCGCCGAAAAGGAACATTCCGGCCGCGACGATCACGCCGATCAGGCAGCGCACTGGCGGGGTAGGAACCCACCCGCGCTCCAAGGCAAATTTGAAGAAGAACATCCCGCCCAATAGCAAGACGCCCATCCCTGCCAGCAACATCCACTTCTGGCCGATTTGCTGTTCCAGGCCGATGGACGGCTTGGCGGGCGCCGAGGAACTGGCCTTGGCGCTCTCCTCGTCGATGGCGACCAGCTTGGCCCATTCCTCCGGATCCACTTTCTGCAACCCCGCGGCCTCTTGCGCGGGTTCCGATTCGGCGACACTCGATTCGAGCTCGCTCAGCGAACGCACAGCATCGGCCGCGTTTTCCGACAAGGCCGCGAGGTCGGCCACGCGATCCTCGTCCGCAGAAAATGTTTGCGGCAGCGGCGGCGGAGCGACTGCAGGCGCAACCGCGCCCGTCTCCAGTTTCGCTTCGAGCTGGGCCAAACGACATTCAACCTCGCCAAGACGCTGGCGAAGTTCTTCGTAACTCGGATTGGGTTGTGTGTCCATCAAGGTCCCCTTCAAAATTGGTGTACATCCAAATGGATGTATCGCTGAGCCAAGGTCTCCAGCCCTTCAGTATACTCCTCCAGCGACCTCATGCAAGCCCTTGGCCGCGGGCAACGACTACAAAAAACCGCTCAGGACTCATCCAGAAGCGGCGCGAAGGCGGCCGTCGCAATTTCGCCAAGGCGTGCGCGGTCGATGTCGAAAACGATCGCGTTGAGTGTAATGCTCAGCTGCTCCGTGGAATCGAGAGTACACGTCACAGAAATCGGCGCATCAAAATCCGTCGCACTGACCAGCAGGTATCCGCCCTCGGGGTGAGTCGCGACGGCCTTGACGTGGCCGATCATCGTACACCCGGCCGAGAGAAGCTGAACGAGAAACGCGTGAGTTGCGCTCCGCAGCGATTCGCTCAGCGCGGCAATCGCGTGGACGGGGTTCAGCCGGGCGGTGTGGCTAAAAACGACCGCGCCGCGTGGGCGGGAATCGTCGTCACTGGCGTGCGGCGCGGGGTGCGCCTCGCGCGGATCGACGGGTGGACGGTCCAGCGCATTGAGCAACCATTCCTGCATCGCGTCGAGGTTCTCGCCCGTTTTTGCGCTGGCGTAAAGAAGGTTCGCCGCGGGGGCAATGTCGAGAACCTGTCGGGTGAGCGTGTCGCGGGTTGCGTCATCAATGGCGTCGATCTTGTTGAGTACCAGCAAGTCGGCCGCCTCGATTCCGTTGGTGATAAACGGCAACTGAATCGTGCCCAACTTCTCCAGCCGCTCGGCATCAAGCAACGTGAGGACCAAAATCCGCTCGATGTCACCCTCGTATGCGCGTGCCGCGTCAACCACCTGGCGCGGGCCAGCAACACCCGACGGTTCGACGATGACGAGGTCTGGCGCGTGGGTTTGCTGGATCTCCATCAGTGTCGTCAGCAAGTCGATCCGCAGCGAGCAACAAATGCACCCGGAATAGAGCTCGCGCACCGGCAGGTCGGCTTCGCGAAGAATCACGTCGTCGATGCCGGTCTCGCCGATTTCATTTTCGATGATCGCGAGTTTCATCCCGCGGCCAATGAGGAATTTTGCCAGCGGAGCAAGCACAGACGTTTTGCCCGCGCCCAAAAATCCGGAAACGATCAGCAGGTCCATAGAAGCGTCCTTTAGAACAGGCGGCGTTTTCGACCGGGGACGCGGTGACGGGCCATGCCGCTCGTCGCACGCACGGCGGTTTTGGCCAGGCCTCGCGGCAAGATCGACGGGTGGGGATGATCTTCGATCACGGGGATCGTTTTGGTGAGTAGCTTCTCGATTTCGTCGAGCATGACGCGCTCTTCGGCGGCGCAAAATGAGATCGCGATACCCTTTTTTCCTGCACGGCCAGTGCGGCCAATGCGGTGAACATAGACTTCGGCTTCTTGCGGCATTTCATAGTTGATCACGTGCGAGATATCGTCCACGTCGAGCCCGCGCGCGGCGATATCGCTGGCGATAAGGATCGGCACTTTGCCGGAGGTGAAGTTTTCCAGCGCGCGTTTGCGTGCATGCATCGGCCTGTCGGAGTGCATCGCATCGACCTTGAGGCCTTCCTGTTTGAGCACAGCCGTGACGAGGTCTGCCCGGCGCTTGGTCTGGGTGAACACCAGCACGCGCGTGTAGTCTTCTTCTTCGAGAATGTGCTTGAGTAGGAGCGCTTTGTGTTCGCCTTCGACGAAGTATATCCGCTGCTCGATGGTGTCGGCGGCGGGCATTTCCGGCGCGATGTGTACCTCGACCGCGTCGTGGAGAATCTGGTTGGCGAAGGCTTTGATTTTGTAGGGCATCGTCGCCGAGAACAGCAGCGACTGACGCTTCTCGGGCACCTGTGCAAGGATGCGCCAGATGTCGTCGATGAAGCCCATGTCCAGCATGCGGTCGGCCTCGTCGAGAATGAATACTTCGAGTGCGCCGAGTTTGACGTGGCCCTGGTTCATCAGGTCCATCAATCGCCCAGGCGTGGCGACGACAATGTCCACGCCGTGCTTGAGGTCTTTGACCTGGCCGTGCTGACGAACGCCGCCGAAGATCACCGTGTGGCGCAGGTCCGAGCCCTTGGAATAGGCCGCAATGCACTCGCCGATCTGCCCTGCCAGCTCGCGCGTCGGCGAGAGGATCAGGCAGCGAATCGAGCGGGAATGGTCGGCCGACTGCTTCTTGTCCGGCAGCGGGTTCGTAAGGAAGCGCTGGAGAATCGGCAGGCTGAACGCGGCGGTCTTGCCCGTGCCGGTCTGCGCGCAGCCAAGGACGTCTTTGCCTGCGAGCACGGCGGGGATGGCCTGGGCCTGAATGGGAGTGGGCTGGGTGTAGCCTTCGGCTTCGACGGCCGAAAGGATCGGATCTTTCAATCCTAGACTTTTAAAGGGCATGGGATGTCTTTCTGAAATAGGGCTTCGGCACCGGCCTCAGCGAGCGGGGAATTCCGCGGTTCTTCATTGATTGCGCGGAAGTATACCACATTCCCTCCCAATGTACAGGCTTTTCTCCGTAGACACAATCGCCCCTCCTCGCTATAATGCCGCCTCTTATGAAGATTTCCCTCGGCCTTTCTTGGCATTGCGCCATTGGACACGAGACACCACTATGAAGATCTACTTGGAAACATTAGGCTGCCAGATGAACCAGCTCGACAGCGAATTGCTGCTCGGGCGGTTTCGTGCGCGCGACTGGGACATTGTCGACTCGGCCAAGGACGCCGATGCCGTGCTGTACAACACCTGCAGCGTGCGCGACCTCGCCGAGCAGAAGGTCTATTCACGTCTCGGCCGCGACAGCCGGCGCAAGCTCGACCGCAACGCTATCGGCCGCGTCTATGTGATCGCCGTGTTCGGCTGCATGGCCCAGCGCGACCCGAAAGAACTCCGCCGCCGCTGCAAGGGGCTCGACATCATCTGTGCGCCGGGGCAAATCGAAAAACTGCCCGAGCTTCTCGAAGCCGCCGCCGATGCGCAGCTCGCCGCGATCCAGCCTCTCGAGTCCGACGCGCTGGCTGCGCCCGCGCCCATGCCCGCAATTTTCACCGACCCCAAACGCACCGAAGCGCCCGACACCGCCGCCGAAGCGCGAATCGATCAGCTCGACCTGACCCGCGATCCAGAGCTGCGCTCCAGCAAGTCCCAGGCGTTCGTCCGCGTCGCGCGCGGCTGTAACAACTTCTGCAGCTACTGCATCGTGCCCTATGTCCGCGGGCCCGAGCGAAGCCGCGAACCGAGCCACATCCTCGACGAAACGCGCCGCCTCGTCGGCGCGGGCGTCAGCGAAGTCACCCTCATCGGCCAAACCGTCAACCGCTATTGCCACACCGCCGGCGACGTCACCACGAGTTTCGCGGGCCTGCTTGAAACGCTCCACGACCTCGACGGCCTGCGCCGGCTGCGCTTTGTCACCAGCCATCCCAGCGGCTTTGGGCGCGAAACGCTCGAAGCGATGCGCGACCTGCCCAAGGTGTGCGAGTACATGCACATGCCCGCCCAGCACGGAAGCGACCGACTGCTGGCGGCGATGAACCGCGGCTACACTCGCTCGGACTATGACGCGCTGGTGGACCTCGCGCGGGAAATCGTGCCGGGCGTGACGTTCGCGAGCGACTTCATCGTGGGCTTCCCCGGCGAGACCGAGGCCGAACACCAAGCCACCATCGACCTCATGCGCCGCGTGCAATTCAAGAACTCCTTCGTGTTCAAATATTCCCCGCGCCCGGGCACCGCTGCGGCCAAGACTCTCACCGACGACATTTCCGACGAGGTCAAAAAGCGCCGCAACAACGAATTGCTCGACATTCAGCGCGAAACCGGCCTCACCCACCATCGCAGCTACATCGGCCAACAAATCGAAGTTCTCGTCACCGGGAAAAGTCGCCGTAGCGAAAAGCAGGACTCCCCCGCCACCGGCGAGACGATGCAACTCATGGGCCGAACCCGCGGCGACCACATCGTCCTCTTTGACGGCGCGCAGGCGATGGTCGACTCCTATCAAACGCTCACCATCACCGACGCCAACGACCTCGCACTCTTCGCGACACTGTAATATTTATCGCATCAAAGTTCCCGACAGGCCGTCGTCCGTCACTGTAGAAATGTCCACGCGGACAAGGTCGCCCTTTTTCGTTTCAGTCGTCGCAGGAAACTCCACCGTCACATATCGATCCGTCATCGCCCGGGCAGTTTGTTTTGTTTCCGTTTCTGTCGTAGGGGCGAAAAATCTTTCGCCCTTGGTTTCTTCTTGTTTTGCAGAGGAAACCCACTCCACCAACGCCTCGACGGATTCGCCGACAAACTGCTGGCGATAGGCCCCGGCCATCTCCGCTTCCAGCTCGGCGAGTTGCGCCAGCCGTGCGCGGACCACATCCCCCGGCGGACACTGGGCGCGCTTTTGCCACGCGGGGGTCGGCTCGATGGCGCTGAAGGGGAACGCGTGAATCTTCATGAACCCGCTCTGTTTCGCGACGGCCATCGTCTCGGCAAAGTGCGCGTCGGTCTCGCCCGGGAAACCCACGATAATATCGGTCGACAACGCCGGCCGATCGAACGCCGCGTGAAGCCGCGCTGTCGCTGCGAGAAATTCGTCCGGCGTATATTGACGATTCATCGCGCGCAAAATTTCGCCCGAGCCAGACTGGAGCGGCAAATGCAAGTGCGGCGCAAACGTCGGAGTCTTGCGCATCGCGTCCATCAGCTCGTCGGTTGCGTCAGCCGGCTCGAGGCTGCTCAGGCGCACCCGCCACAGCCCGTCGATGGCTCCCACGCGGCGGACCAATTCCGCCAGCGGAGTCTCGGCCAAGTTCCACTTCGCACGGATCGCGGTCTCGCGGCCAAACGCGCCAAGGAACACGCCGCACAATACGATTTCGCGATGGCCCGCCTGGACCAGCTGGCCACACTCGGCGACGACCTCGGTGACCGATTTCGACCAAACGCGACTCCGCGTATAGGGCACAACGCAATAACTGCAAAACGCGTCGCAGCCATCTTGGACCTTCACGAACGCGCGTTGATGACCGGCGAATTTCGCGATCGGCGGCAAATGCTCCGCGCCAACCGCGCCGGCCTCCAGCGCGTCGAGTCGGCGGCGACGGATCGTCTCCACATCGCCACTGGGCACCGTGGCGGTCTCGGCCTGGTCCGACTCAAGCTGATCGACGAATGTTTCCATCGCTGCGGCAAGGTCTTCGTGGTGGCCCGCGACGAGAATCCGCGAGGGATCCGCCCCGGCCTGGGCGAGCGCTTCGACGACGGCGTCGGCATGGTAGGTGCTATAGCAGCCCACGACCGCGATGCCCGCGGCAGGGTTCTCGCGGACCATCTTGCGAAGTTGCTGACGCGATTTTTTCATCGCGACGGCCGTGATGCTACAGGTGTTGACCAGCACGACTTCGGCCTCGCCCGTCTCAGCCAGCACATACCCACGCCGGCGAAGCAGCTCGCCCAACGCCGCGCCGTCGTATTGATTCACCTTGCACCCCAGCGATGTCAATCGATATCGTTTCATCGCCAAAGTATAGCGATCCGCCGCGAAATTTTCGCGCTTTTTTCCGATTTCATCTTGACCAAACCCCAAAGAACCCTATAATTTCACATAGGCTCCTCGGTCACTCTCTCAAACACCTCCAAGTTGACCGAGATTATGGACGCTGGCACCCCCTCCGCCGGCGTCCTTTTTTTATGCCCTTTTGGTTTTCCATTTTCTGCCGGTTCGACTACAATGCCGCGATGCAAGCCAAACGAGTCACAATCGGCATCACCATGGGCGACCCCGCCGGCATCGGCCCGGAGGTCCTCATCCGCGCACTCACCAGCGATCCCACGCTGCGTGAACGCGCGAAGTTTGTCATTTTCGGCCTGCATCAGCAACTCAAGTGGACGGCCGAGCAGCTCGACGTGGAGTGGAACATCTTCCGCGACGACCCCGCGAACCTGCGGCCTTACGTCTACGACACCGTCGTGAGCGACTATGGCCTGGAATACATCATGCCCAACCGCATGGCGCGTGAATCGAGCAAACTCGGCGGGCAGGCCTCGCTACGCTTCGTCGAAGATGCCACCGCCGCCGCACTCGCGGGTACCATCGACGCCATCGTCACCGCGCCGATCTCCAAGGCAAGCTGGGCGCTGGCGGGCCAAAAGAAACACCCCGGCCACACCGACCTGATCGCCAACCGATGCGGCGTGCGCCACTACGCGATGATGTTCGTCTCGCCGCAGCTGCGCGTGACGCTCGCGACGATCCACGAGCCGATTATCAACCTGCGCGACAAGCTCTCCATCGGCGCGGTCTACAATCCCATCGAACTGACGCACAACGCCCTGCGCGACTGGTTCGGCATCGAGAATCCGCGCATCGCCGTCGCTGGCCTGAATCCCCATGCGGGCGAAGAGGGGCACATCGGCGACGAAGAAGGCCGCATCATCGAACCGGCGATTTTCATGGCGCGCGAAAACGGCCTCGACGCGACCGGGCCGATCCCGGCCGACTCGGTGTTCAATCGCACCGTCAACGGCGAGTTCGACTCCGTCCTCGCGATGTACCACGACCAGGGCATGATTCCCATCAAGCTTCTCGGCCGCGGCGAAACCGTCAACGTCACACTCGGCCTGCCGATCATCCGCACCAGCCCCGACCACGGAACAGCATTCGACATCGCCGGCAAATTTTCCGCCGCCGCGCCCGTCGACCCCTCCAGCTTCTCCGCCGCGCTCAACCTCGCCATCGACCTCGCAAACCACAAACAGTAGTTCCTATTTTTGCACAGCAGTCGCTTTTTCTTTCAGGTCGAACAATTCCACCAATGCGCTTACAACTTCTTCGACAGGCATTTCCTGTCGAAAATCTGCGTGTTCCCGAATCCGAATCCAACCCCAGCGAGGCTCCTTAACAAATAGCTCTACGACAAACCGTTCCGCCTCAGCAACAATCTCGCAACCCGCATCACGCCTACGACGAATCTTCTCTTGCGTTCCGTAATACTCATCACGATCCATCATGGCAAGAATGCGATACAAATCCATCGCATGGTGGCGCGCAAGGCCTCTGTCCTCGTCCATGTAGCGATCTCGTAACGCAAACAGCTTCATCATCAATAGAGCCAACGCCTGCGGAATATTGACTGTAGCGGAATCGCTTCCGCCATCTTCTAAATCCAGACGCAATCCGTCCTCGCAATTCACTTCAATTGCCTCCGGGGTGTACCATGCATGCAAGTCCACAGATGTTCCCCTTGGCCTGGCACGGGGAATTCTCGATTTGCGATCAATCACAAACTCTGTTTCAATTCGCGCCTCGGACATCTCGCCTGTCAACAGATCAATTTTTACGTCGAAAAATTCGCCCTGCTTTTTCACAAACTGGAAATGCCGTCGTGTTTGAATGACTTCATATCCCAGCCCCGCCAACACGGTCCGAAGAACCGCACACTGGCTGGGCGAGGCTAACACATCCGTTTGAATCATAATGTCCATGTCCTGCGTCGTCCGAGGCACCGGCCAGTGTTCGCCCGGAACCAGAGACTGGTATTTCTCGCGGGATTGAAGTTCCAATTGCTTGAGATACAACCCCAGCCCTCCGCACAAAATCACCGGAATCCCGTGTGGCTGTAGCGCCCGAACCAACTCCAACAATGCGGCCTGCAAGGTATGCATAGAACCTCCCATCTCAAATACCCTCCACACACTTGTGTTGTCGATAATACTTCAATATTTTTTCATGTACCTGCTCCGCAAGCTCTTTTTGGCGCTTGTCTCCCTGGCACAACTCAAGCCAAGTCTGCAATTTTGACGCACATGACACCTCCATAGATCGGCTTCCAAAATAAACCCACTCCGAATTGGTTTGAATCAGTTTCAAATTTGCAAACTTGCGTCCCTCTTCTATTGAATTAAGCAACCCTGCTTTCGACAATAATTCAATGGGATCTGCTGTCGTATATATTTTCAGATTCGCTTTTTCCTTGTTATCACTGTAAACACTGGCAGAAGTTTTCCCGGATTGCATAAAATAGTCATGAGTATTGCTTCTCGAAATTTCTGCGAGTTGTTTTGCTACATCCCAAGGATTTTTACACCACCCCTTCCAGCATAATTCCTGACGCGGAGGAATATAATTTTGCCGGAGCTTTTCTAAAAGATATTCGGGCTGAAGAAGAAATATCTTACCGTTCTTTCGTGCCACCAACATATCTTCTTCCATCTGTCGTAACACTTTTGAAACCTGCGAGACAGAAATCGTCACAGATAAACAATCTTCATTTAGCCATTCAATCCGATCCGCAATCTCTTTGGGGCCAAGCGCTTTTTCAGGAAAGAGGAGAAGAGCTGCGGAAATGAGCGAGCTTTTTCGGCAGTAGACATTTCGGAGCTTGGTGGACTTGGGATATTTATTTTTTTCGCCTGTGACATAAATAAACAGCTCACCCGCCGTCAAAATGCCATTGCCGCAAAGGTCGATCCCACTGACCCCCTCAGCCGCGAGAGAATCGAGAGCTTTCTTAGAGAGATAGGGCATAATCACCATAGGAAATCGTCGCCGCTCCGCTAGATTGCGATTTGTATCCCCGGCCGCCTGCTTGGCCTGACGAATCATCTCCGCCAACATCCGAGGCGTGCTGAGCGGATTAAGCTGAACCTCAAAACAATACTCTGCGCCTCGCCATGTTGTGGCAAGTTGCAACGGTAGCTCCACTGGCAAATGATTCCCATTACGCATGGTTGCCGTTTCATATACCCCTTTCCGCAATTCCAGCTTCGATGGCCCAAGAGAGAGAGATTCTTGAGACTGAAGGTATTCTAAGATTTCTTCTTGTGTTTTCATTTTCCTGAATCTCCATTTTTCTTGTGCAAGAAACTCGCTGTTTCAGGAAAATCATACCTTAAAACACCAAACAGTCAACTACTTTTTCCTGTTTTTGCAAATTTCTTGTGCAAGAAATTTGTGTTTTTAGGAAACGACTTCTATTTCTTTTCGGCAGTGGGTTTCGGTGGGGCACACTTCGTACGGGTTGCGAGTCTCTTTGTAGCGTATGTCGGCTGCGATACCCTGGGGAAAAAATCGGGACACTGCAGCGCCAATCGGGTATGATGGGGAAATGACTACCCCCACCCCGATCAAACCCGAATTACTTTCGCCCGCGGGCAGCCCCGAAGCCCTCGCCGCCGCGCTCGATGCCGGCGCCGACGCGGTCTATCTCGGCCTCCAGGCCGGACTCAACGCCCGGCGCGGCGCGACGAACTTTTCCCCCGACGAGCTGGCCGCCGCCGTCGAAGCCGCCCACGCCCGCGACGCGAAAGTCTATCTCACGCTGAACACGCTGGTGGCCACGCGCGAAACCCGCATCGCCGCACGCTGCGTGGAACTCGCCCGGCGCGCTGGCATCGATGGCGTGCTCGTGTCCGACCCAATGTTCCTCGCGCTGGTGGAACACTATCCCGACGTCGAATTCCATTTCTCGACCCAGGCGGCCGTCAACAATTCCGCCGGCGTCGAAGCCGCAAAGGCCCTCGGCATCCGCCGCGTGGTCGTCGGGCGCGAATTGTCCAAAGACGAAATCGCCGCGTGCTGCGCGGTCGACGGCGTCGAGATCGAAGTCTTTGTCCAAGGCGCGCAATGCGTCTGCGTCTCCGGCCGATGCCTGCTGAGCAGCTGGGGCGGCGGGCGCAGCGGCAACCGCGGAACGTGCACATCCACCTGCCGCGCACAATGGCAACGCAACAAATTCGCGCCCCGGCGCACGCTCTCGATGCACGACATGTCACTCGTCGACCACGCCGCCGAACTCGGCGAGATGGGCGTGGCGAGTTTGAAAATCGAAGGCCGCCTCAAATCGCCCAAATGGGTCGCCCAAGCGGTGTCGCTGTTCCGCCGCGCGATCGACACCCCCGGCGAATCCCTGCACGACGAAGCGCTTTCGCTGGGCAACTACACAGGCCGCGACCTGACGGACGGATTTTTCGCCGGCAAGCGCAGCGACCTCTGCGGCGACTCTGGCCGGGTGAAGTCCGACGATGCCCCGCCGGAAAAATCCAAAGAACCCGACAAACCCGAACCCGAAGACGAGCCGCTCGGGCCGCCCGCCTCGCTCCACGTTGAAGTCGGCGACCGCGTCGTATGCACCTTCCGCTGGGACGGCCACGAGGACACCTGGACCGTGCCCAAGACCATCGTCCGCCACGAAAAACGCGCCATGAGCCTCGCGCTCGTGGGCAAGTGGCTCACGGGGATGCGCTATCCGGGCAACGTCCCGCTGCCGGAGTACTCCGCGAGCGAGCCGGACTTTCTGGTCCCGAAGAAAAACGCCAACATCATCCAGACGAAACTCTGCTCGGCGCTGAACCGCTGGCAGAAGGAATCGACCAAAGCGCCCAAGCTGACGGTGGAACTGCCCGAAGCCGTCGCGGCGCTGTCGACCCTGCCCGAGCGCAACCGGAAAAACGCGCGCATGCTCGGCAGCACACCCAACGCGGTGCGGCTGCGGATGCGCCACCTCAGCCAATGTGCCAAAATGAACGGTTGCAAAAAAGTGATCGTCGAAGAGGCCGGCGCCGAGCACATTCCCCACCTGCCGCCCGAGGCCGTCGTCGCCATCGATCCGGTGCTCTACGAGGACCAGCTCCCCGCCGCGCGCGCGCTCATCGAGGCCGCCGCCGCACAAAACATTCCCGTCGAGGTCAATTCCTTTTCCGCCTGGCAGATCGCCCGCGAGGCTGGCGCGACATTTGAAGCGGGCCCGGGCCTGGGCGTCCTCAGTCCGCTCGCGGCCGCAACACTCGGGAAACTCGGCTGCCGCAGCGTCACCGCCAGCATCGAAGCCGACCGCCGCCAGCTGCAAGACTTTGCCGAACACGCGCCCGTGGAATGGTCCATGCAGATCTACGGCCATCCGGTGCTGATGCACATCCGCGCCAATCTCGGGCACACCATCCAAAACGGCGACCTGCTCGAAGACGCGCGCAACATCGTGCTGAGGGTCGAACGCGCGGGCACGCGGACCCGCCTTCGCGCGGCCGAACCGTTCAGCCTCTTCGGGATGCGCAACGACCGGATTTTCGCGCGCTGGCTCGTCGCGGACCTCACCGGCGAAAAAAGCCCCATCGCGACCTGGCGCAAACCGCCCCGCTCCCGCAACCTGTTCAACTACAACCGCAGCCTGAGCTAAACAGCTCCTGTTCGCAGTTCGCGAATCGCGAACAAGATGTTTAGAGCAATGGAGTCAGGACGTTCCGGTTTTTGCCGCCACGTGTTCGCGAATAGAAAACACCTTATTCACTCGTCCTTTTCTTGCGCGGCCCCTCGACGCAGACTCTCCCCACGCGCAGGCTCCGCGCGAGGCCAAACCACAAGAAGTACATACGCCCACGCGCCCCGCAAAAAATCGCGACACCTCTCTATTATTGAAGAACCGCGCCTGCATTCTTAACCAGCAATTCAAGCTGAAGGCTTGTGTAAGCCTTTACGCTAGAGGAAAGAACCTGCATAAGAACAGCTGGATTATTATCATTCCCTGATACCTCTGTAACATTCCTTGCAAGTTTTGAAAAAAGAGAATCACCTGTCAACGGGTTCGCCTTCGAAAACAATTCTTTGCTCGCAGAATACTCTACTTCTGCATTATTTAAATTTTCATAGAATTCATTTCTCATC
Source organism: Phycisphaerales bacterium (assembly GCA_018644725.1). Lineage (GTDB taxonomy): Bacteria > Planctomycetota > Phycisphaerae > SM23-33 > SM23-33 > JABGPZ01. Next base: position 572 of record JABGPZ010000049.1, on the reverse strand, counting down.
TTATCTTTCACCTCATCTGGACAGTCAATGAATATATTGATCGCCACTGGCGAAATCAATGATGAGAGAAACTTCTGTAACTCTCTGTGCTGCCGCTCTGTCAATTGTGTAAATGCAGACCTATTGGCCAAATGCATGAAAAAGTAAAGGAATTCATGAAACACGATAACATCAGCCAATTCATTCTTCATCATATCAAGCACAGGTTTCATTTGGTCAGTACAATCCTGTGATGCTTTTATAATCGCCAAACCAAGATCGTCAAGAGGCGTGCGCTTTTCTCGAGCGCCCCTTTTTGCTTTCTGAATTATGCGTTTTGCCTTTTTTTCCTCTGGTGAACCAAACAGTTTTGAAAATATGCCCATGGATCAATTCTCCTTATTCTCATGTGTCAAAGCCAAACGCTACGGCATCTTGATTTTAAACCGGTGCCTTATGAGAAGCAAGCCACTATCCCTGTCTGCTTTGTTTTCCAGCCTTCTTTCTTATCCTTTCGATGCGTCCTTCATATCCCGACTGTTCGTCGTCATACTAAATGGGAGTGTTTTGGGAGAGGAGCTAAGTTATAGATT
>JABGPZ010000043.1:5650-21048 GCA_018644725.1 Phycisphaerales bacterium | reverse complement strand
ACGAGCCACCTATGACAGACCAACAAATTTACAGAAAAAAACTTGCACAGCCCTTTTTTTGGCAACGATTGTCACTCCAGACCCCCTGAAACTGCACAAAAAAAGGCCACATTCTTTCGAATGTGACCTTCGATTCTTGGCGCACTTAAGTAGCTTGCTAGTTGGCGAAGTACTCGAGGATGGTGTGGGCCACCTTCGGAGCCGTCAAGCCATAGTGTTCAGCAAGGGTCGCACACGGGCCACACTTGCCAAAGTCGTCCATGCCGATAAACAGGCCATCGCGGCCCAGGAGGCGACCCCAGCCCTGTTCAATGCCGGCCTCGATCACAACAACCTTCTGTCCCTCAAGGACTTGTGACTGATATTCAGCCGATTGTTCTTCAAACGCGTCCAAGCACGGCATCGACACCACGCGGACGGTTTTTCCCGTTTCGCGCAACAATTTCGCAGCATCGGCGGCAAGGGCCAATTCACTGCCCGAAGCGACGAGGGTGTATTCGTTGTCGGCATCCGTTTCGAGGACGTAGCCACCCTTGAGGGTGCCCTCGGCCGAGGCGTAGACCGTGCGGTCGAGCGTGGGCAGGTTTTGGCGTGTCAGCGCGAGCGTGCTCGGGCCCTGCCGGCGGGCGATGGCATGTTGCCATGCATAGGCCACTTCGTTGGCGTCGCCTGGGCGAAGAACGTGAAGATTCGGAATCGAGCGCAAGGCCGCAACGTGTTCGATGGGCTGGTGGGTCGGGCCGTCTTCGCCGACGTAAAAGCTGTCGTGCGTAAAGACGAAAATCGAACCCAGCCCCATCAGTGCCGCGAGGCGGATCGGCGGGCGCATGTAATCGCTGAAGACCATAAACGTCGAGCCCAGCGGGACAAGCCCGTGCAGCGCGAGGCCATTGAGGGCATTGCCCATAGCGTGTTCACGAACGCCGAAGTGGATGTTGCGACCGGCGAAACTGCCCGGTGCGACGAAGCCAGCGTTGTTGCCGGCGGTCATTTCAGTTTTGCAGCTGGGCGCGAGGTCGGCACTGCCGCCGACGAGTTCGTCGATGACGGCAGCGAATGCGTTGAGGACCTTGCCACCGCTAGCGCGGGTAGCGATGCCCTTTTCATCCGCGTCATAGCTCGGGCGAGCGTCTTCCCAATTGGCGGGCAATTCTCCCTTGATCAACCGGCCAAGCTCGGCGGCCTTGGTTGGGTCGGCGGCGGTATAGGTTGCCATCGCCGCGTTCCAGCTTGCGCGGACGGGCGAAAGCGATTCGCGGAGGGTTGCGGCCCAGGCTTCGACTTCGGCGGGAACTTGGAAGGTTTCCTCGCTCCAGCCAATCGCGGCCTTGCCGGCGATAATTTCGTCAGTGCCCAGCGGCGCGCCGTGGGAGGCTTCGCTGCCGGCGAGCGTCGGTGCGCCCTTGCCGATGGTGGTGTGCGCGACGATCAGGCTCGGGCGGGCGGTTTCTTCCTGCGCGGCGAGAATCGCAGCGGCAATCGCGTCGTGGTCGTGGCCATCAATATCCTGAACGTGCCAGCCCATCGCCTCGTAGCGTGCGTTGACGTTTTCCGTAAAGGCGAGGTCGGTGTCGCCTTCGATGGAAATTTCGTTGTCGTCATAGATCGCGATCATGCGGCCCAGGCCGAGGTGGCCGGCCAGCGATGCCGCTTCCTGGGTGACGCCTTCCATCTGACACCCATCGCCCATCAGGACGTAGGTGTAGTGGTCGATCACATCGGAGCTAAAGCGCTCGGCGAGCATCCGCTCGGCAATGGAGAGCCCGGCGGCCGTGCTGAAGCCTGCGCCCAACGGGCCGGTGGTCATGTCCACGCCCGGGACGTCACCAAGTTCGGGGTGGCCGGGGGTGAGGCTTTCGAACTGGCGGAACTGCTTGATGTCGTCCAGCGACACATAGCCCAGCATGTGGAGCATCGAGTAGACCAGCATCGAGCCATGGCCCGCAGAAAGAATGAACCGGTCGCGGTTGAACCATGTCGGATCGGCGGGGTCAACGCGCAAAAAACGGCTCAGCAGAACCGTGGCGATGTCCGCGCAGCCCATCGGCAGGCCGGGGTGGCCAGAGTTGGCCGCCTGAATGGCGTCTGCCGACAAGAAACGGATCGTATTGGCGATGGACCCTGCCAAGTCGGCGGGCAATGCGTCACGTTGATAGGTCATAGCGGGTTCCTTTGTGAGAAACGGTATGTTTTATAACACGGAAAGGCCGAAATTCGGCATCGTGTCTTGCACAAGCTCTTGCTTCACAAGGAGCTTGGCCTCACTATACTGCCGAAAACTGTCATAGAGCGGTTTTAGTCGGGCAAAAGAATACGACAAACCGCATAAAAAGGCAAGTTCAATCCTGTGTCATTCTGTGTACTTTGTATTCGTTTTTTCGGTTCCAGACGGAATTCAACGCATCCAGACCAGCCACCCCACCGTCGCCCCCACCACCAGCGACAGCAATATCCACCGTTTTACCCACCGGACCCGGCGCGTCAACTGCGACAGGCTGTGGGGATGGTGGGATTGCTTGACGAGGTAGTCAATCCGCGAGCCCAGCGAACCGTGGCGAAATTCGTGACGGTCGAGCGGGACGGCATTCGCCCAGGCCAAATGCTCCAGCGCCTCGCTGAACACGCTGATGCCCTCAGAGCTGATCGAGTCGTCCTCGAGGTCGACCCCGTCGGGGTGGGACGCGCAATAGGCCCCGTCCATGTCGGCCTGTCGCTCGAAGAGCCGACTCAATCGCCCCAGAACCACAACCAAAAACCCCACCATGATCAGGATCGAGAGCGCTTCTTTGATGGCCAGAATCGACCTCACGCGGATCGGAAGAGAATCCCCCGCGGCGATCTGGACGCACACCCACCACACGCCATCGGTCACAAGCGACGCCCACAGCATCAGCGAAATCAGGCACAACATCAAATAGGGGATGTGATGGCGGCGGACGTGGCCAAGTTCATGGCCGAAGACCGCGCGAATTTGCGGCGGCGTAAATTGTTGCAGAAGCGAATCGGAAATGAGGATGTAGCGCAATCGACCGACGATGCCCATCACGGCTGCATTGGCGACGGCCTGGCCGCTGGGCCAAATTCGAATCGTGCGATAGCGGATCCCCAGTTCTTTGGCGAGCGTTTCAAGCTGGATCCGAATGGGCGTTTTTCCCATTTTTTTCGCACCTGCCACCCAGACCAAAATTCGCGGCGCAATCAAAAACACCCCGAAGATCATCACCGCCGTCGCGCCAGTCAAAATTTCCCATTGCCAACGATGCTTCGCCCACGGATGCGTTGCCAACGTGACCAAATCGCCGCCGAGCTGAATCGCCAGCAGCGGCAACAGCACGAACAGCAGCCCGCTGCGCAACTGCCACGCCAAGAACCCGCGACGCGACCAAAGCACCAACGGGCCAAGGCCCACGGCGTTGCGCGCGTGATTGAAGTCTTTGCGAATCTGGAGAACCCGGTCATATTGCAGCGCCCAATACCCGATCATCGCCAAAATCACCGGGCCAATCGCCAACAACAACGTGAGAAGACGACTCTGATCGACGTGGTTCCCCCGCCCCAGCGGCAGGCCGCGAATCAGCATCATCCACCCCACCGCGCACAACACCCCAAAGCCCAGCACCAGTTGCGCCTTGGCCCACATTCCCAGCAAACGGACTCCTTTGCCGGACCGGCCCAGCGCGACGCGCGTATGCAATCGGGAAAACCCCATCACCCACAACGGATAGACCCACGCGCTCACCACGATCCAACAGGGCGAAAGCAACCACACCGGCGGCACCGAAGCCATCAAAATAAAAATTGCAATGATCATAATTTGCATGTGCCAATGTCCCCAATCGTTCATTTCTCTGATGTAGTGTCTCTGGCGGTGAGACTTCACATCATAACGGATTCGGCGGAATGCTTCCAACAGAATCCACCCAGAAGCACACCGAACCCAGCCTCGGCTTTTCCGATCCCACGGCACTTTTGATTTGCACTCACTCAGAAGAAAACTATAATTGATCCTATTGAATGGGCACTGCGGCTACGGATAGCCAGTACCCAAAGCACTACATCAGGGAGAGACGACATGAAACAATGGATCATAACCACGTTGGCGTTGACTTTTTTTTCCGCCCCTCTGTTTGCAGAGGATGTGTGGATCGACAAACTCTACCGCCCCACCCCCCTCACAGATGATGCCCTGTTTTCTCTCTACTGGAAGGACCGCAGAGCCCTAGCACACACCGGCGGAGACACCGCCCTCCCGATGCACTATCGCCGCGCCGCAGTGGCCATGAAACTGCCCAAGGAAACCCTCGACAAACTCACAGAGATTTGGCTCAAGGATCGCAAAGGCATTCAAACCGAAGCGGAAACGTATCGGGACACCCGCGACGAGCTGTTAAAAAAACTGGAGATCGAGAAACAGGCCGGGACCCAGCGAACCATCCTGCTACAAACCAACAAGCTGCGCGCCCACACCAAAGAGGGATTCCTGAAAATTTACAAGATGGATCAGGAACTCCGAACAAAGCTCGAAACGGGCCTCGCCAAAGGCCAGGCCCCTATCTGGCGCACCCACGTCATCGTCGAATGGAGCATGCTCCCCTTCCGTCACGTCATGGGCAAAGAGCAGATTGCCAAGCTTCACGAAGGGTGTCAGAAAAAACGTACCAATTTTTCTAATGCGACCAGAAAAGGCTACAAATCGTTCGTTGTGACCACATGGAAAATTCAGGATCTCATCTATGACAGCCTGCTGACCCCGATCCAGAAGGAGAAGGTCAAAGACCGCCTCTGGCGCGTAGAGCTTCGCATCGAGGGTGAAAACCGGAAAAAACAACAACAAAAAAAACAAATTGCGGTAGCACGCAAAAGAAAAAAACAGAATAAAGGGAATAACAAGAACAAAGAACCTGACTCCTCCGACGAGGAGGCGCCCGAAACGAATGACTCCAAACCTGCCCCCAAGACCGACACCCCCGAAAAAACTCCTGAAAAAACTCCCGAAACGCCGGGGGACAAGAAGGCCGACACGAGTGATGACAAGAAAGACAAGCCCAAAATTGGCGGATGGTGATCCAATGCCGTTGCAAAGGGCCATGTCCCAATCCATTTCCCTTCCGACTCCGGAGAGTTATGCCTGAATCTCTTGAAGCAAAATTGACCCGCAATATCTTGGTATCACTGGCATCGGGAATCCTCCTGACGGTGGGCCTGTTTCTTGTCCGCTGCCTGCTCCGTGGAAGCCTCCACCAAGTGATCACCGTGCGCTATTTCCTGACGCTTTTGTTCAGTTGCGTGGGGAGCTATTTCGTGATGACGGTGGTGGAAGACCTCCGCAACAAAAAGCAGAACCGAAAAATCGCCTCCCGGGCCAAGCAGCACGCTCAGAAAAAAACCGCCATCGACTGGTCGGCGAATCTTCACGCACCGCGCTCGAATTCATCCTCACCCAAATCGGATCCCCCCTCGTGACCGCGCCGCAGGTATGCCAACTCACTGCCCCCTCCAGTGGCTCGATTGGCGTGTTGCAACTCTGGGGCCCTGGCTGCGACGCGCTGGCAGAAGCGATCTTTACCCCCCGCCGTGCTGCGCTCCCCTTGGTGGGTGAGCTGGGGCTGGGAACGTTGCACGATTCCGGCGAGCCCATCGACGAAGCGATCCTCGTGCGCCTGGCAGACCGATGGGAAATCAACGTCCACGGCGGCGAGCTCGTGATGCGCAAAACCCTCGCCCTGCTCGAATCCCAAGGCTGCGAAATCACCGACACACCCCCGCTCGGGGCCGACCGCGCGCCGGCCATCACGGCCGAACTCGAAGAAGCGCTCCGGCACCTCACCAGCCTGTTTGCCGTGCAATGCCTATGCCATCAGTGGAGCGGCGGACTGCGTCAACTCGTCGAAACGATGCTCAACGCGCCCGCGCCCGATGCAACCGCCCTCGCCGCGGCGGCCGACCGATTCGACATGGCCCGTCGCCTGCTCCATCCGCCGGAAGTGATCCTCGCAGGCAACCCCAACGCGGGAAAGAGCACACTGTTCAATCGCCTCGTCGGCCGACGCGTCGCGATCATCAACGCCCGCGCGGGCACCACGCGTGACTATCTCCGCGAAGTAGCCCACCTCGATGGCCGCGCCGTGTGGCTGACCGATACCGCCGGGCTGTGGGACCAAGCGACCGGCCTCGATGCCGCTGGTGTCGCAATTGCCCGTGAGCAACTTTCCCGCGCCGACCTCGTCGTGCTCACCAGCGCCGAAACGCTGTCGCAATTGCCCGACGACTTCGACCGGCCCGTGTTGCGCGTCGCGACCAAGTCTGACACAGCCGCGCCGATCGACCCGTTCGAAATCGCCCTCAGCGTCGAAACCGATGCCGGACTGGACGCCCTCGCCGAAGCAATTCTTTCCCGCGTCGGCCTTGGCGAGATCGACCCCGCCACGCCGATGGCCTTCACCGCCCGGCAACGCGATTTGCTCCTGACCGCCGCCGACAAAATTAAATCCGGCGACATCCCCGCTGCGCACCAAACCCTCACGACAATCCTGCGGGGATAAAAAAACGCCCGGCATGCGATATGCACACCGGGCGGTTCATGATTCAAAACTACCGTTTATTTGCGTCGTCGTTTGACGCGACGGGGACGGGTATTGGATTTCTTCCCGCGGCCCTTGTTGGCCTTTTTCTTGTCACTGTAGCGAGCGCGAGGCTTGGACTTCTTCTCGCCGTCCTGGCGAAAACGCCCTTCGAGCGTCGCGGTGGGCACGAGGTTGATCTGCCGCCGTGCGACGTCGACGTTGGCCACGACCACTTCCAGCGTATCACCGATGCGATAGCTCTTGCCGGTCACGTCGCCGCGCACCATGCCGAGTTCGGGCACGACCTGCCACCAGTCATCGCCGAGATCTTCCAGGCGGACCAGTCCGTCGATGAGGAATTCCGGCCACTGCACGAACAGCCCGAAGTTGGTCACGCCAGTGATGATCCCCTCGAACTCGACCTGGCCGAGCGTCTGGAGATATTGCATGATCAGGACGGTACGGACTTCGTCTTCGGCCGTCGCGGCGCGTCGTTCGGCCGCCGAGCAATCGCGTCCCTGCGAGATCATCTCGGCCATGTCCGTAATGGGTTCGGCGTCGAGTTTGCCGCGCACATAGAGGCTCAGCAGGCGGTGAACCGTCAGGTCCGGGTAGCGGCGAATCGGGCTGGTGAAGTGGCAATAGCACTCGCTCGCCAGCGCGAAGTGTCCCACGTTCGTCGGCGAATATTCCGCCTGCTGGAACGTTTTGAGCACGGCCAGATGCACCGCATAGGCCTCGGGTTTTCCCTTGACGGCTTCGAGGAGTTTCTGGATATCGCGGTGGGACATCTCGGCGGGGACTTTATAGCCCATCGCCTCGACGAACCGGCTGACGCCGCCATTTTCGACTTCGGAGGGGTCGGGGTGGATGCGCCGCAGGAAGCGACGATTCGCCCCCGCCAGCACCCGCGCGACGGCCTCGTTGGCCTCGACCATGAACATCTCGATGATCGTATGTGTGTAACTCGTGTCCTCGGGTTCCGCGCCGACGACCTTGCCGTCCTCATCGAGGATCAGTTCGATTTCCGGCAGGTCGAGGTGGATCATCCCCTTGCGGCGACGACGTTCTTCGATGGCCTTAGCCAGCGTGCTCATGTCGCTCACGAGGTCGATCACGTCCTGTTCGAAGCCGTCGGTTTTTCCCTCGAGAATGTCCTGCGCCTGGCCATAAGTCAGCCGCTTGGCAGAGGTGATGATCGACTCGGCAAAACGCGTGGAGAGAACCTTGCCGTCCTTGTCGTAGGTGATGTAGGCGCTTTTGACCAAACGCGGCTGGCCTTCTTGCAGGCTACACACGCCGTTGGACAAAATTTCCGGCAGCATCGGCACGACGCGACGCGGGAAATAGGTACTCGTCGAACGCGCCTTGGCCTCACGGTCCAGCGGGGTCCCCGACTGAACAAAGTGCGCGACATCAGCGATATGCACGCCGAGTTCCCACGTGCCATCCTTGCCGCGGACCAGTTCGATCGCGTCGTCATAATCGCGTGCGTCGTCGGGGTCGATGGTGATGATGGTCCGCCCCTCGAGGCGGTCGCGCTCGTGGTCGAGGTTGTCTGGGTCATAGTTCGCGACGGCTTGACGGGCACATTCGAGAACGTCGTCTTCCCACGCATCGCGCAGGCCGTTGGCCGCGATCACGGCATCAATTTCGACATCCAGCACGCCCGGCTCGCCGAGGGTATCGACGACCACGCCGGCGGGCATGGAATCGGGGCGGTCTTCGCCGTAGTTGGTAATTTCGACGACGACCTTCGTGCCGAGCTTCGGCCCGGCGGCGGTGGAGACATCGCGCAAGACGATCGGCTTTTGGAACTTCTTGCCTTCCGGCTCGATGAAGAACGCGCCGCCTGCAGTTTGCAGCTCGCCGACGAATCGGTTGCGGGCCCGTTCGAGCACGTCGACAATTTCGCCGCGATAGCGCCTTTGGCCGTCACGTTTTCCTTCGGAGATCACCTTCGCGCGGACGGTGTCGCCGCTGAGCGCGCCGCCCGAGGCGTGGCGCGGGATAAACAGATCGCCGTGGCTGTTGGGAACATCGGGAATGATGAACCCGAACCCGCGTGGATTGGCGCGGTAATAGCCCACGACCCAGCGGCCGAGGTCCGGCAACGTCATCGCGTCCGACGCTCCCATCACCACACGCCCTTCGTCGCGCAACTGTTTGATCGCTTCACGGAACGTGCCATATTCGGCCTCGCCGATCCCCATCTGCCGCGCAAGCTGGCGCGGCTTGAGTTTCATATTCTTTTTTTCCGCGAGGAACTGCAAAATTTCTTGGGCATACGCATCGGCCATACTGCGTGCTCCTTTCAAAGTGGTTTGTTGATGTTTCATTACTATAGTATCCTTTCCTGTCGATTGACAGTGTTTGTTCAATTTTCTGGTCTGCGGGCGTGCCGGCAACTGGCCGAGCAAAAGAACCCGCTGATTTTTCAAAATGTACTCTTGTCATTGCCCCGCCAATCCGATACGCTGTGGACGACGCTGTACATTCCTCTTTCGGGAGATTCTGATGACTGAAGACACCAAGACTCCCACGATTCTGATCGTGGACGATAACGCCCAAAACCTCGAGTTGATCGTCGCATATCTTGACGAGCTCGAATGCAATGTCCTCACCGCCGTCGATGGCGTGGAGGGCCTCGAGTCGGCCCAGGCAAATCTGCCGGACCTGATTCTCCTCGATGTGATGATGCCGCGCATGAGCGGCTTTGAATGTTGCCGGAAGCTGAAATCCGACCCCAAGACGCGCAATATTCCCGTGATCATGGTCACGGCGCTGAACGAAATCGGCGACATTGAACGTGGCGTGGAATGCGGCACGGACGACTTTGTCACCAAGCCCGTCAACCGCCTCGAGTTGATCGTACGCGCCAAGAGCCTTCTGCGCGTGAGTCACCTCCAAAGCGAACTCGAACGCACCCTCGCGTACATCGACGCGATGGAAGCCAAGCAAAACAGCGAGTAATCATGTCCAATCTTCTCGATCAATCCGTGGTCTCATTTTGCAAAGCGACGGCCGCAAAGCAATCCACCCCAGGCGGCGGCAGTGTCGCGGGCGTGGCCGGTGCGCTTGCAACGGCCCTGGGCGAAATGTCGCTGAGCTATTCCCGCGGCAAGAAATCCTTCTCCGCCCAGAACGCCCTTCAGGAAGAACTCGCCGAGCGCCTTTCGGCCCTGCGCGAACAATTCCTCAAGCTCGTCACCGAAGACATCGAAGCCTTTGGCGCCTATCAGACCGCGACCGAAATGCCCGAAGGGCCCGACCGCGATGAAGCCCAATCCAGCGCTCTCGCAGCCTCGATCGAGATTCCGCGCACCATGGCCCGGCTGACGCTGTCGCTGCTGAGTAATCTCGAATCCCTCGCGACGTGCTGCACCAAGTGGCTGCTGAGCGACTTGCTCGCGGCGGCCTCGCTGGCGAGCGCGACGTGCGACCTGTGCGACTTCAACGTGCGGATCAACGCCACGCAATTGCCGGACGACGACGCCAAAACCAAACTGCTGACCGTCTCTGCCGCCGACCGCAAAACCGCGCGCAGCCTGTTTGAATCCATCGAAGAATCCATCGATCTCTAATCTATGTCTTCCGCCACACTCAACACGTTTTTTATCATCGGTGCCGTCGGCGCGCTCGCACTGGCATTGCACTTGTATCTGCTGTCCGAACCGCCTAGCGCGCAATTTGCCCATGTCGAAATCGCCGGCGAAACGTTCCGCCTTGAAATCGCCGCCACGCGAGAAAAGCGCTTTCGCGGGCTCAGCGGCCGAGAATCTCTACCCGTCAATGCCGGAATGCTGTTTGTCTATCCCCAGCCTCAGGCGCTCAACTTTTGCATGCGCCAATGCCTGATCGACATCGACCTTCTTTATCTCGATCCAGACGGGGCAATTGTCTCGATGGCGGAGATGAAGCGCGATCTCGTGGGAGAACTGCCGAAGACCTATTCTTCGACCGCGCCTGCGATGTATGCGCTGGAACTGCGAGCGGGGACCATTCAACGACTGAACCTGAAACAGGGAATGAGCGTTTTGCTGCGGAACGTCCCGCCACCACATACAGCAGAGTACGATTGAAAGAGATATACCCGATGGGAGACGGGAGTGCAAGGGGAAAATGGAGAAGAGGTGATAGGCGATAGGCTGTAGGCTATAGGCTATAGGAAAAACGAACAAAAGAATGAAATCAAACCGGCCGTGGTCGGAGACTTCGAATCAGTGCACCCATCACTTTACATGTTTCCGTGCAAAGAGGAACCAGCGCCATTGAAGATTCCGAGGGAAGGAACCCAAGCTGGCCAGATAACGATATCTGATATTCCAACTCTTTGGCTGAACCATAGGCCATATCTAAAAAGCGAAGATAATCGTTCATTCCATTGCGTGCACAGCCTTCAACAATATTGGACGCAACAGAAACTGCGGCTCGGCGCATCTGGGACTGTAGCCCAAATTTTTCCTCAGTAGGAAACCCTCGGGTGTGCTGGTAAACCAACACCGCCAACTCATTGGCCAATTCAAACGCACGTAATTTGTTATGATCTCGCATCATCGGATCATACAACGGTGCCTTCTCCTAATACAATAACGAAACTCAAAAATTCTCCAACGACGTCGAGGGTGTTTTCTTTTTCTTTCCTATAGCCTATCACCTATCACCTACACCCTATCCCACGTTTTTTCTTTTTACTTTCGCCACACGCCGCCCTTGCCTACAATGTCGCCATGACTTCTACAACGAACAATGGACTTGCGATATTGATCGGCGCGGGCCCCGGCGATGCGGGCCTGCTGACACGCGAAGGCGAAACCTGGTTGCGACGCTGCGAGGTCGTCCTCTATGACCGTCTCGCCAACCCCGCCCTGCTGGCGCTCGTGCCAGACTCGGCCGAGCGGATCTTTGTCGGCAAACGCCCCGACCACCACGCCAAGACCCAGGACGAAATCAACGCACTGCTCGTCGAGCACACCTCGGCGGGCAAACTCGTCGCACGCCTCAAGGGCGGCGACCCGCTGATCTTTGGCCGAGGCGGAGAAGAGGCCGACGCACTCGCCGCCGCCGGATGCAAATTCCGCATCGTCCCGGGCATCACCGCCGCCATCGCCGCGGGCGCCTACGCGGGCATCTCGCTGACCGACCGCCGCTGCGCGAGCACCCTCGCACTCGTCACCGGCCACGAAGACCCCACCAAAGACGAATCCACCATCGACTACGCAGCCCTCGCGGGCATCGACACGGTCGTGTTCTACATGGGCATCGGCCGGCTGGAACAAATCGCGGCCAAGCTCATTGAATCCGGAAAATCGCCCGACACCCCCGCCGCCCTCGTGCGCTGCGCGACGCGACCGGAACAAACCACGCTCACCGCGACACTCGGCACGATCTACCAGACCGCGCAGGACGCAGGCATCCGCCCGCCCGCACTGCTGATCGTCAGCCCCGCCATCGACCCCGACCGCCGCATCGACTGGTTCAGCCAGCTCCCCCTCCACGGCCAAACCGTCGCAGTCACCCGCTCGCGCACCCAGGCCTCCCGCGTCGCGCGCGAAATCGAATCTCTCGGCGGACTCGCAATCGAAGTACCCACCATCGACATCCGCCCCGCCGCCGACGCAGAACACTCCACCGAAGTCGTCGAGTGCATCGGCGGGTTCGACATGCTCGTGTTCACCAGCCCCAACGGTGTGGACCATTTCTTCGCGACACTCTTCGAGCTGGGGTTCGACGCGCGCACACTCGCCGACGTGGAAATCGCAGTGGTCGGGCCAGGCACCGCCGCCGCGCTGGAGGCTTTCGGCCTGCGAGCGGACCTCATGCCCGAGGCCACCTTCACCACGGCGGCACTCGGAGAAACCCTCTGCGGACTCGACCTCACCGACAAGCGCATTCTCCTCGCGCGCAGTGACATCGCCCCGAAGATTCTCCCCGAGCAACTCACCGCAGCCGGCGCGATTGTCGAAGACCTCGCAATCTACACCACAGCCAAACCCGACGCACTTCCCGCCGCGGCGGCCGATGCGTTTGCCGAAAACACGGTCGACTGGATCACGTTCTCGAGCAGCTCGACGGTGGACAATTTCCTGACTCTCACGGGCGAGCAGGCAACGTCGTTCCTCAAGGCGACCAAGATCGCGTCCATCGGCCCGGTCACGTCCGACACGCTTCGCGCGGCAGGATTCGAGCCGACCCTCGAGGCCAGCCCACACACCATCGACGCACTCATCGACGCGATCAAAAACTACGCATAATTACACAGCCGGAATTTCGATCATCAAATTGATCGGGCCATCAGCGACGGACTCGATTTTCATGTCCGCGCCAAACTGCCCAGTTTGCGGGGCAATGCCCTCTGCGGCGATCGCCTCGGCGAAGGCATCGGTCAATGGCTGTGCGACCTCGCCCGGCGCAGCGCTGTTGAACGCAGGACGCCGGCCCTTGCGCGCATCGGCATAGAGTGTAAAATTCGGCACGACCAAAATTCCGCCGCCCGTTTGTTTCACCGAGAGATTCAGTTTGTCTTCGGTGTCGGGAAAGATTCGCAGATTCACCACTTTCGCCGCGAGCGCCTGCGCATCGGCGGGCGTGTCACTCGGCGCGATGCCGACATACACCAGCAGGCCATTTTGGATTTCGCCCACGGTTTCGCCGTCGACCGTCACGGCCGCATGAAGTACTCGTTGAATCAATGCACGCATCGGGGCCTCAAATTCGCTTGGTCAGCCGCACCACTGCCCGGCCGTCGGGGCCATAATGGAACTCGATTTCATCCACACAATTGCGAACAATCAACAGGCCAAATTCCTGCGTACCTTCTCCCGTCACTTCCGGCACGGCCTTTTCGCCTTCCAGCAATCGACCGGGGTACCGCATCTCAGCCACCAAGGAATCGTCATAGCGATCCAGACACAATTCAATCATTTCCTCATCATCGATTTGCGAGGCAATATTTGTCACGACCTCGCTGACGGCCAGCTCCAGATGCGTCACTGCCATCGGGTCCACGGGAGGGGCTTCCGCACAAATCGCACACACCGCCGCACGGAATTCTGGCAAGTTGGACACATCCGCGTGTGCCTTGCACACCTCGGAGAGTTTCGCACAACGTTCCGTTTCGCCCGTGAGACAAATGGCCGACATCATCGCTCCCTGCGAGAGCCGCCCACCAGAAAACTCTTCCAGCGAAGTACGAATTTGCATCAGCATCTCACGCGGCGGCAAATCCGAAAGCGTCTCCAGCAACTCGCCCAGGCGCATCACGCCCAATGCTTCCTTCGCAGAATTTGTAAGCTCGATCACCTGCGGCGAAACCACCAACAGGACATCACCCGCCTGGAGATCGTGTCCGATTTGTTCGGGCAGATCGTCATGAGGCAGTGATTCATTGGGCGCTTCGAGGCGCGTAGAGAGGCCCTCGGTACTGCGATAGAGCAGTGTGGCGTGATGGCCCATATCCCCGCGCACCAACCGTCCCGCCTTGAGGTCCACCCGCAAATGCGCCAGGCGCACTTCGGCCCCCGCCAGCGGGCGACGATTCAACGATTCCTGCACAGAGCCCAGCAACTCACCCGGCGTGGGCCACATCGTCCCCTGTGTGCTCAAGAGAGTGTTGCAGATTTCTCGCATCCATACCGACTTGACGCTCGCGGAAAGAAGTTTCGATTCGGGTGACTCCCCGGAGGTACCCATCAACACATCAAGATGCTTCTCATCATAGCGGACAAACTCGACGAAATCGCTTCCGCCTTCGCCGACCGAAATCGTCGCGACCTGGGCCCCTTCCAGGAGAATCTTCTCCTTGCAGCCCAGCAACATGCTGCGGAACTGGCGGCTCTGCGCGGTCGCCAGGCGAGTCGTGCGCGCGATTTGTTCCTGACTTTCCAAGCGGAGGGTGATGTCCTCCACCACTTGGAGATATCCAACAATATCGCCGCTGTCGCCTTGGGAAAACATCGGCGCGACATATAAATTCGCCACCAGCCGCTGGCCATTGCTACGCAGCATATCCAGCACCGCCTGTGAGGCGCGGCGCGTGGTACGGCACCAATTGCCCGGATAAAAATCGACATCCTGATTCGAACCCGCAAAGGTCTCGAAGACATGCTGGCCGACCAGGTCTTGTGAATCGAGTCCGAAAATCGAACCCATCAATCCATTGCACTGGCTGTACATAAAGTTTGTGTCGAGAACCGCCACCCCCAACGGCACCGAATTCAGCAGTGTTTCATATTCCATTTCTCTGCTGGACGCATGCGTTCGCGAAGCATCTCGGGCCACGGCCGGAGTCGATGGCGCGGACTTTGCCGACGCTGGGGCAGGACGTGAAGAAGGAACACTCGCCCCCGCTTCATGCTCGGCAGATGGGGCCTCTCGACGAAGTTGCTCGCGGGAAAATGAAATCACCCGGCGCTGGCGAATCAGGCGCAATACCAGCACCACCACACACAGCAACAGCAATGCACAAGCAATCTGAAACGGCCAGGCGACAAGCTCCGCAGAGACGATAGGTTCAGCAATAGTCATCGTTTCATTATGGACCTGAAGAACGCCAAAAGCAAAACTAATTTTCTCCCATATGAAAAATAGTGTAACTGCCGAACAAAAAACTACTTATGTTTTATTATCCATTGTATAAAAGTATACCCTCGCCGCAGAGAGACCGAAACCCTGTTACGATTTTTTCGCTTGGTGGCGCAATTGTGCATCACTACAGGTGGGATTCATGCGGAGCGTAACCGAAACCCAATTACGACTTTTTCGCTTGGTAGCGCAACTGCGCATCACTACAGGTGGGATTCATGCGGAGCGTAACCGAAACCCAATTACGACTTT
>JABGPZ010000043.1:0-5550 GCA_018644725.1 Phycisphaerales bacterium | reverse complement strand
TTCGCTTGGTGGCGCAACTGCGCATCTATAAATTCTTGGATTTCGCCGTCGAGGACTTTATCGGTTTGGGCGTTTTTGAGTTCGTTGCGTTCATCGCGGACGAGCTGATAGGGATAGAGTACGTAGCTTCGGATTTGGCTGCCGAAGGAGATTTCGCCCTTATCGCCATACATTTTTGCGAGTTCGGCATCGCGCTTGGACGATTCGTATTGGTACAATTTCGCGCCGAGCATTTTCTGCGCTTCGGCCCGGTTCTTGTGCTGGGAGCGGTCGTTCTGGCATTGCACGACCAGACCTGTCGGCAGGTGGGTCAGGCGGATCGCCGAGTCGGTTTTGTTGACGTGCTGGCCGCCGGCCCCGCTGGCGCGGTAGGTGTCTTCGCGGACGTCTTTGTCCCAGTCGATGTCGATTTGGACCTCATCCATTTCGGGCAGAACATCGACAGCGGCGAAGGAGGTATGGCGTCGGCCTTGGCTGTCGAAGGGGCTCACGCGCACGAGTCGGTGCACGCCGCGCTCGCAGCTGAGATAGCCATACGCATACGGCCCGGAGACCGAGAGCGTGATCGAGCGGACACCCGCTTCTTCGCCGTCGGTGCGGTCGACCTCGGCGCACTTGTAGCCGTGGCGTTCGAAATAGCGCAGGTACATTCGCATGAGCATCGCCGCCCAGTCGCAGCTTTCGGTCCCGCCCGCGCCGGCCTGGATGGAGAAATAGCAGTTGCCCGCATCGTACGGCCCGGAGAGCAGCGTCTTGAGTTCGAGGCTTTCGAGTTTCTTCATGAGCGCCTCGGCCGTCTTGCCGACATCCTGCAGATCGCTTTCGTCGCCCTCTTCGCTGACGAGTTCGTACAGCACGCCCGCGTCTTCGACCTGCTGGGCGATGTCCTCGGCCGGCTTGACGATGGCGGTATTGGCCTTGAGTTCGCCGACGGTCGCCTGGGCGGCCTCGGGATTGTCCCAGAATCCGGGCTCAGCCATTTTCGCTTCGAGCGCGGCGATGGCATCGCGTCGGCTGGGGAGGTCCAGCGAGGCACAAATCCCCTCACAGCGCGTGGCGAGTTCGGCAATCAGATGCGGAATGGCGTCGAGTTCGATCATGGCCCCATCATACGCAATCGCCGCACAATTGCAAGACAAGACACCTTCGCACTGGCATCACAGCCCAGAAGCGCTATAATACTACGATGCTTTACAAACCGTATGGACAAACCGGCAAAGACGTTTCCGCCATCGCTTTCGGCGGGATGCGTTTTGAAGACCCCACCGACCACGACGTGTGTTGTGAGCTGGTGCGCTATGCCCACAGCCGCGGAATCAACTACTTCGACACCGCGCCGGGCTATAGCAGCGACCTGAGCGAATCGATCATGGGCGACGCGCTGTCGACGCTCCCGCGCGATTCATACTACATTTCCACCAAGTCTGCCAAGCCCGACGGCGACGACTATCGTGCCCAGCTGGAGACCTCGCTTGAGCGCCTGAAGGTTGACAGCATCGACTTCCAGCATATCTGGTGCGTCTATTCGCTGGACGATTTTCAATCCCGCATCGACGGCGGTGCCGTGGACGCCGCCTTCCGCGCCAAGGAAGAAGGCCTCGTCAAGCACGTCGTGATCTCCGGGCACATGAACGGCGACGACTTCGCGCAGGTTCTCGCGCGCTACCCCTTCGAAGGCGTGACGCTGGGCTACTCGGCGATCAACTTCCCCTATCGCCGCGCGGCGGTCGACTTCGCGGGCGAAAAACACCTCGGCGTCGTGACGATGAACCCTCTCGCCGGCGGACTGATTCCTCAGAACGCTGAACGCTTTGACTTTCTCCGTCAGGGCGAACCCGCCAGCGTCGTCCAGGCCGCGCTCCGATTCAACGTCTCCCACCCGGCCATCACCGCCGCACTCGTGGGCTTTGCCAACACCGCCCACGTCGACGAAGCCGTTGACGCGATGGAAGGGTTCACGCCCTATGCCCACGACACACAGCTCGCCCTCGAAGAACACATCCTCGACAGTTTCGATGCGCTCTGCACAGGCTGCCGCTATTGCCTGCCCTGCCCGGTCGGGCTCAACGTCCCCGGCCTGATGGACGCGTGGAACATGAACGCGCTGGCGACCGGCGACATCGAATCGACCATCATCAAACGGCTGTGGTACCACTGGGACCTCAAAGCCGACACCGCCACCGAATGCATTCAATGTGGCGCGTGCGAACAACGCTGCACCCAACATCTACCAATTATTGAGCGGCTGGCAGACCTTGCGAAATTCGCAGGCAAGCCGATTCCCCCGCTGTAATTTCTTCTCGAAAGGAGATCCCGATGAAACATCTGACACTGAGCCTGCTGATCCTCGCGACCGTCGCTCTCGCTGGCTGCGAACAACCCGCCTACAAGGCCGACACATCCAAGCCGGATGCCAAAGTGGAGACGTCCCAACCGAAGGACGGTATCGAAATCGTCCCCGTTGTCCCCGTCGCCGCCACGGGCGAGCCCTGCGCCACGCCCGGCCAAAACACGCCGACCAAGCCCATCATCAGCAAAGGGAAAAAACGCATCTGGGCCAAGACGTCCTACCTCTGGACCGAGGCGCCAAAGTTCGTCGTCGAAGGCTGGATCAACCGCAAGACGGCGCCCGACATGACCAAGAAATATGTCCTGATCGAGTTCTGGAACACCTGGTGCCCGCCCTGTCGTCGTTCGCTGGCCAAGCTGCAACACTGGCAGGAAAAATTCGGCAAAGATCTCGTCGTGATTGCCATCTGTGATGAATCGCGCGATGTGCAGACGAAATTTTTCCAGAAGCCGGAATACAAAGACTACACATTCCCTCAGGCCATCGACACCCAGAACGTGATGAAAGAGATCATCGGCGTCTATGGCGTCCCCCACGCATTGCTGATCGAGCCCTCCGGGCGAGTTGTGATCTGGGAAGGCTTCCCGCTGTTGCCCGGGCATGAACTCACCGACGAAATGATTCAGGGCGCCATCGCCATTGGCCGCAAAAACGGCGATATCCCGGTTCGGAAGTAGCCCCGCGCCGAGAGCAAAGGCTGGGCTGAATCCGATCCCCACACACACCGCCGCACCCCTACCCACAGAAATACACCCCATGACTCAATCGACCCTGACGGACAAACTGGACGAACTCGACCGCCGATTTTCTGAAATTGGCGAGCAGATGAACGATCCCGCCATCGCCTCTGACGGCATAAAAATCGTCGCACTGAGCAAAGAACACGCCGCCCTCTCGCGGATTGTTACGCCCTACCGCGCCTTTACCAAACTCGCCGCCGCGCGGGACGAGGCGCAGGAAATTCTCGACGACCCCGACAGCGATCCGGAATACAAGGAACTCGCCCACGAGGAAATCGACGAGCTGCGCCACAAAACCGACGACGCGCTGGAAGAGGTCAAGGGGCTACTGGTCATGGGCGACGACGCGGACGTCGGATCGGTCATCATGGAATTGCGCGCAGGGACTGGCGGCGACGAGGCGGCGCTGTTCTGCGGCGACCTGCTGGAAATGTATCGCCGCTATGCCGAGCAGCACCACTGGAAATTCGAAATCATGGACGGCTCGCCGACCGAGATGGGCGGCTACAAAGACGTCACGATCAACATTCGCGGCGAGGGCGTTTGGGCGCGTTTGGGCTATGAAGGCGGCGGCCACCGCGTCCAGCGCGTGCCGAAGACCGAATCCCAAGGCCGCGTACACACCTCGGCCGCAACCGTCGCCGTGCTGCCCGAGCCCGAAGAGCTGGACATCCAGATCGACTGGGACAAGGACACCGTCGAACACGTCAGCCGCGCCGGCGGGCCGGGCGGGCAGAGCGTCAACAAAATCGAATCCGCCATTTTGCTCGAACACTTTGAGACCGGGATTCGCGTGTCGATGCGCGACGAAAAATCGCAGCACAAAAACCGCGCCAAGGCCCGCAAGATCATGCTCGCGCGCGTCGCCGAATATCACCGTCAAGCCCAGCAGTCCGAAGAGGCCGCCGCCCGCAAAGCGATGATCGGCTCGGGCGACCGCTCCCAGCGCGTCCGCACCTACAACTTCCCGCAGAACCGCTGCACCGACCACCGCCTCAAGGGCGAAGGCTCCGAGGGGGCCAACTCCAACCTCGACCGCGTCCTCGCTGGCGAGCTCGACAACCTCATCGACGCGCTCGTCACCCACGACAAAGCACAACGCCTCGCGAACTTCTAAAGGACCAGCCATGACACTGACCATCCGCGAATTTCAGGAATTCATTCGGGACAAGTACTACGAAACCGACGCCGCGCGCGGCATTGCGCCGACGTTTATGTGGTTCATGGAAGAGATCGGTGAGCTGGCGACCGGCCTGATGGGCGATGATTTCGCGAACAAGGAAGAAGAGTTCGCCGACGTGATCGCGTGGCTGTGTACGCTGGCGAACATCGCCGAGGTCGACCTCGTCAAAGCGCTCGAAAAATATACCAAGAATGATATCACTGGCGTGAAATAGGAATTCGCGGCAACAAGGAGAATGGGATGAAATTGCACGAAGTCGAACTCTACGCAAGTGATGTTCAGGCCAGTCAAACATTTTATCACGATGTCATTGGCCTTAAACTCAATGAGAAGGCTTCGAACCCCGGCCTGAATGTGTTTTCCGCTGACAAAGATTCTTGGCTTGATTTCAACACCTCGGAGCACGGAAGCAAAGACAATGCGGTCGCCATCTCCTTCTTGGTGGAAGACCTCGCCCCGATCATCGCCACGCTGAAAAAAGACGATATCCCCTTTGCTGGTCCAGAAACAGACCACACCAACCTGCCAACAATTTCACTCAAAGACCCTGATGGGAATACCGTCATCCTTCACAGCAAGAAACCACTGACCGATTCGTAGTGCGCCCTGCCCTACACCCCCGCCGAAGAAGCGCTCGGGCAGTAAGACCTCAGTTCCAATTCAATAAAAAAGAACGCGGCCGCATTGGAACGCGTTCTTTTAGTAGGTAAAATAGTCGTATCGTTATTTCGACTTGGCAGGAGCCTTCTTTTTCTTCCAACTCTTCGCCTTCTTTCCCTTCCCGTCTTTCGCCTTCTTTTCCCATTTCTTTTTGGGTGTCGTGCCGCCCTTCGGCGAATTTGGCTTGGCAGCTTTTTCCGCAACGGGCGTGGGTGTCTCCGGAAGGTTCGTCGTTTCCGCCACGGGCTTTGCGGGCAAGCCCGTATCCCACAGCTTCAGGGTCTCATCCACGCTCCCCGAAAACACATAGCGTCCGTCAGGACAGAAGCACACACCATATACAAATCGATCATGCCCTGTGAAGGTGCGGAGGCATTTCCCCGTCGCCACCTCCCAAAGTTTAATCGTCCTGTCTTCGCTGGCGCTGACGAGGTGCTTTCCATCGGGGCTGTAGGAAACACTGCATACCCCCTTGGTGTGCTCTTTGAGCGTCCGAATACACTTGCCCGTGGTCACGTCCCACAACTTTACCTCCATCCCCTCAAACCGAGTCCCCGCCGCCGGGCTGTGCAAGTTTTTTTCTGTAAATTTTTTGTCATGTCATAGGTGGCTCGTTC
>JABGPZ010000013.1 GCA_018644725.1 Phycisphaerales bacterium | reverse complement strand
CGCGCGTAGATCGCATCAATTCGCTCACCGTCGAGCCGACCATTGCGGCCAAGCTCCCCGAAGGCCCCGTCATCGATCCTGGTGCCACCAAGCTCGCTGATCTTCCCGCGCCGCCAGTGCAGGAAGCAACGCCGAGGATCGATGTACCGGGTGTGGTCAAAGATCCTGCTGGCAAAGAAATGGCTGGAATGGTCAGAGACTTGTTGGATGAGGCTGGCAAGGGCGAGACCCCTGCTGCCACGGAACCGGAAGTGAAACACCCAGAGGAAGTACCTTCGGGGATCGAGATTTCAATCGTGCCCCCCGAGGCCGGAAGCGAGATGCCGGGTCTGCCGGAGACCGTGACGAAGGAGCCTGAAGCGAAGGGGACCATTGATCCCACCGCCATCGAACTCAGGCGTCTGCGTGATGCCCTCAACAGTACGGCGAAGGCACCGGAAACCACGGGCCCCTCGGCCGAAGAACTGGCCGCCAAGGCCGAAGATGAACAACGCCTTGCTGCGCTTGCCGCCGCTGCCAAGGCCGAAGCAGAACAACGAGACGCAGATGCTCTTGCCGCTGCCAAGGCCGAAGCGGAACAACGAGACGCTGATGCTCTTGCCGCTGCCAAGGCCGAAGAGGAAAACCGCATTGCCGAGCTTGCCGCGCTGGCCAAGGCCGAACAGGAACGACGTGATGCCGACGCGGCCCTTGCCGTTGCCAAGGCCGAAGAGGAAAACCGGATTGCTACGCTTGCTGCGATCGCCAAGGCCGAGCAGGAACAACGCGACGCCGACGCGGCCCTCGAAGCTGCCCGGGTCAAAGAAGAGCAACGAGTTGCCATGCTTGCTGCGATTGCCAAGGCCGAGGAGGAACAACGTGTCGCTGCTCTTGCCACCGCAAAAATGGAACAGGAACAACGCGACGCCGATGCTGCTCTTGCTGCGTCCATCGCTGCGAAGTTGCCCAAGGTTGAGGAGAAGATTCCCGAAGTGAAGGTTCCCGAAGTGAAGATTCCTGAAGTTGATTCCAAAGGGTCCGAGTTTGCTGTGAAGGATCCTGA
Source organism: Phycisphaerales bacterium (assembly GCA_018644725.1). Taxonomy (GTDB): domain Bacteria; phylum Planctomycetota; class Phycisphaerae; order SM23-33; family SM23-33; genus JABGPZ01. The sequence goes on along the minus strand of JABGPZ010000013.1, from coordinate 20,210 downwards.
GGTAAAAATCCCTTCGCTTCAGCCCAAGGAGCTGGTCAAGGTTGATCCCCACGCACCGGTGGAGCCCGGGCCGATCGGCCTGGAGCCTGAAGTGGAGGTGGCCATCAAGATCAAGACGCCCAAAGAAACCGCACCCATCGAGCCTGGCCCGATGGAAACCAAGATCATCGAGCCTGCCGGCGACGTGATCCAAGCGGCCTACATCGAGACCGAGTTTGAGGTGGAGTGGGACTGAGAGACCACAGAAGAAATTTCCCCAAGGGGCGCTTTTCGGAGCGCTCCTTTTTTATGGAGAGTGGCCCGGTGGGTTGATAAATTTCCCGTGCGCCCTTAGGATACGGGCATGTTCGTTGCCGAAACATTGTTGCCGATCTTCCTGATCATCGCGCTGGGGTTCGAGATTCGCCATCGCGGGATCATGACCGCAGACGTCCAGGCTGGCCTGACCGCGCTGGTGTTCCGCTTTGCGCTGCCCGCGTTGATTCTCGGATCGATGCTCACGGCGAAGGGCTTTTCCATTGAATCGTGGCGGCTGCTGGAGGTGCTTTTGGTCGCGATGGTCGTGATGTTGGCGGTGGCGTTTGTCTTCTGCCGCATTTTTAAACTCACCGGCCCGACGACGGCGGTCTTCCTCCAGGCGGCCTATCGTGGCAACTGGGCATTCGTCGGCCTGCCCGTGATCCAGAGCGTTTTTGCCAAAAAGCCTGAAGTGATCGAGACGATGGTTTTGGCGATGGGGCCGATGGTCCTGGGTTTTAATGTAGTCTCGGTGTTGTTGCTGCTGGCGGGCAAACACTCGCTCCGACGTGAATCGATTCGTCCGCTTTTGGGCGGGATCGTGCGCAACCCGCTGCTGATCGCGTGCTTCTTCGGCATCGTTTGGGTGTTCTCACGTCAGGCATTGCCGGACCTCGCCGCGCCGGGATTCCTCATCAGGACCCTTCGCGAATTTGGCGAAATGGCGCTCCCAGCCGCGCTGATCTGCGTCGGCGCGAACATCGCATCCGTCCCCATCGGCCACAAGGTTCGCCTGGCGGTGACGGCATCGCTGGCGAAGGTGGCGCTCATGCCGCTGATCGGCTATGGCCTGTGTGTGTGGTTCGGCCTCGAGGGTGACATGCGGCGCGTGGCGATCATTCTTCTGGCAATTCCCACGGCCGTAAGCAGTTACATTATGGCCGACCGCCTGGGTGGCGACGCGGAACTCGCCGCGGGATGCGTCGTGCTCAGTCATCTCCTTTCGGCCGGCTCGCTTGCGGCGGTTTTGCTGCTCTTCGGCGCTTGAGACTCGCGCGACAAATCCGTACAATGGTCCGCTCAAGTTTGATCTCCCACCGATTGTCCCGAAAGGATTACCCCGCATGAGCATGGATGTCTACGTCGCGAAACTCACCGCCGAACTCAACCTCGCCCCCAAACAGATTCTCGCCGTCTCGCTGCTGCTGGAAGACGGTTCCACCGTTCCGTTTATCGCCCGCTATCGCAAAGAGGCCACCGGCGGCATTGACGAAGTCGCGATCCTTGCGATCCGCGACCGCCTCGAACAACTTCGCGAGCTGGACAAGCGCCGCGACGCGATCCTTAAGAGTATCGACGAGCAGGGCAAGCTTACGCCCGAGCTGAAGAAAACGATCCTCGCCGCCGAAACTCTCGCGCGTCTTGAGGACATCTATCTCCCTTACAAGCCCAAGCGGCGTACGCGCGGCACGATGGCCAAGGAGCGCGGGCTCGAACCGCTCGCGACGAAGCTTTTTGCGCAGGAGGCGTTCGATGTCGAGGCCGAGGCAGCGACGTTTGTCGATGCAGAGAAAGAAGTCGAAACCACCGACGCCGCGTTGGCCGGTGCGCGCGATATTATTGCCGAGTGGATTTCCGAAGACGCCGAGCTGCGCAGCGAGTTGCGCGAGTTGTACGAAACCCGCGCCACGCTCGCCAGTCACGTCATCAAGACCAAGGCCGAAACCCCCGAGGCCGCGAAGTTCAAGGACTATTTCGACTGGTCCGAGCCCGCCAAGGGCGCGCCCAGCCACCGCATTCTTGCGGTGCGTCGCGGGGCGAAAGAAGGCTTCCTCGCCTTCCACATTCAGCCCGAGCAAGACGATGCCATCGCGCGTGTTCAGCAGCGCTATCTCAAAGCCAGCTCGCCCGCAGCCGATCAAGTGCGCCTTGCGGCGGCGGACAGTTACAAGCGGTTGTTGTCGCTGTCGATGGAAACCGAGATGCGCCTGATGACGAAAAAACGGGCGGATATCGAGGCCATCGGCGTCTTTGCCGCGAACCTGCGCGAGCTGCTGTTGGCGAGTCCGCTGGGGCAAAAATCGGTCCTCGCACTCGACCCCGGATTCCGCACGGGCTGCAAGTTGGTGTGCCTCAATCCCCAGGGCAAGCTCCTTCACCATGACACGATCTATCCCCATACCGGCCAGCAGAAGGCCGCCGAGGCCGTCGCGAAGTTGATGGTCCTCGTCGACCGCTACAACATCGACGCGATTGCCATCGGCAACGGGACGGCCGGGCGCGAGACACTGAAATTCTGCGAGGCGATCCCGTTCCCGCGCACCGTCGCGATGGTGATGGTCAACGAATCGGGCGCGAGTATCTATTCCGCTTCCGAGGTCGCTCGCGAAGAATTCCCCGACCACGATCTCACCGTCCGCGGCAGCGTCTCCATTGGCCGACGGTTGATGGACCCGCTTGCCGAGCTGGTCAAGCTTGACCCCAAATCCATCGGTGTAGGGCAATATCAGCACGACGTCGATCAGCGCCAACTCAAGACCTCGCTGGACGACGTAATCGAAAGCTGCGTCAACGCTGTCGGCGTCGACACCAACACCGCCAGCAAGGAATTGCTGAGTCACATTTCCGGCCTCAGCGAGCGCATCGCCGGCAACGTCGTGACGATGCGAAACGAAAACGGCCCGTTCGCCAGTCGGAAACAATTGCTCAAGGTCCCCGGCATGGGGCCCAAGACGTATGAGCAGGCGGCCGGCTTTTTGCGGATCCCTGGCGGCGCCAATCCCCTTGACGCTTCGGCCGTCCACCCCGAAAGCTATGCCATCGTCGAGCAGATGGCCGCCGACCTTGGCTGCACGGTTCCCGAGTTGATCGCCGACGAGGCCAAGCGCAAGCAGATTCAGCTTTCGACGTATGTCACCGACACGGTCGGACTGCCGACGCTGAACGACATCATGGCCGAGCTGCAAAAGCCAGGCCGCGATCCGCGTGAGGCATTCCAGGTGTTCTCGTTCGCCGAGGGTGTCAATGAAATGACCGACCTGACCGTCGGCATGAAGCTGCCCGGCGTGGTGACCAACGTGACGAACTTTGGCGCGTTTGTGGACATCGGTGTCCATCAGGACGGCCTGGTTCACATCAGTCAGCTCGCGGACAAGTTCATCGAAAATCCCCACGACGTGGTGAAGGTCCAGCAGAAGGTTCAGGTGACGGTGATGGAGGTCGACATCGACCGCAAACGGATTGCATTGTCGATGCGGGCGAATCCCGATGCCGCACCCAAGCGCACCGGGGGCGGTGGGGACCGCAAACCCGCAGCCAAGCGTCCGCCGCAGCAACAGCGTCGCGAGGAACCCACCGACCGCAACAATCCCTTCGGCGATCTGCTGGCAAAGTTCAAGCAGTAGGGGACAAGTAGATAAAAAAAAGGACGCCGGCTGAGGGGTGTGCCAGCGTCCAAAATCTCGGTCAACTTGGAGGTGTTGAGAGAGTGACCGAGGAGCCTATATCTATAGTATCGACATTTCGGGCAGAGTCAATGAGGGAATAATTATTTTTCTTGTTTTGCCGAAATAATGCCAAATTTGTTCATCAGGAGTTTGGTTCGCTTGACACACAGGCCGACGACATTGGAAAAACTGCCTTCGATGCGCTCAACATAGCGGTCGGCCTTGCCCTGGATCCCGTACGCGCCGGCCTTGCCTTGCCACTCGCCGGTGGCGATGTAGGCGTCGATGTCGGCCTCGCTCATCGCCCGCATGTAGACGAGGGTCGTGTCGGCGACGACGGTGGATTGGCCCTCGGGGTCGATCAGTGCCATGGCGGTGATGACTTCGTGGGGAGCGCGGCTGAGGTTGTGGAGCATTTCGCGGGCGTGGGCTTCGTCGCGGGGTTTGCCGAGGACGGCGTGGCGGGGAAATCGGCAGGCTACGAGGGTGTCGGCCCCGAGAACCCATCGGCCGGGGTGCTGGGCGGCGATGTCGGCGGCTTTGAACAGGGCGAGCGATTGCGCTTCGAACGCGGGTGACAAGTCGCCGAAGCAGCGCGGCTCGTCGAGTGTCGAGGGGATCACGTCAAAATGTCCCTCGCCGAGAATCTCTGCGAGCAGTTCGCGTCGCCGCGGTGAGGCCGAGGCCAGAATGAGTGGTTCGTTTGTCATGCTATTCAAATCTCAGCGGGCCGAACTGCGCGGGTTGGTGAAAGTTCAGCTCGTCGCCGATGGAGTTCCACGCGCCCCAGTGGGGGTGGGAGGTGTCGTCGCCGCATTTGTAGAAGTTCGCGCGCATCGTCCGCCCGTCGAGCGGGGCGAGTGGGCCGACGAACGATTCCATCGCCGCCAGCGGCAGGGTGTATTGGAGGGTCCAGGTCGTCGGCTCGGCGATCTCGGGGTCGGTGATTCCCGGGAGCGACGTGGCCGCAGTGATCCCGCTGGCCTGGGCTTCGCTGAAGAGCGTGTACTTGGCGAGCGGGCCGCCGGGCTCGCGGCTGGGGTCTTCGACATAGCTCGCCAGCAGCACGCCACCCGCGGCGAATTCGAAGTTGAAGTAGGTACTCCCCGCGTCCGGGCGCGGGGCGAGGAAGAATTCCACGCAGCTGTCGCAGCAGACCGGGTCGTTACGTTTCGTCGCGACGCTGCGGACGTATTGGTCCTCGACGCGGAAGAAGACATGGATCGCGTCAGAGCTGTGGGTGAGCTTGACTTCGGCGCGGGGGTGGTGGTCGGAGGAGTCGGGATGATAATTCGCAATCGCCACCACGGGTACATCCGCCCAGTAGGCGTCGGTCCACTCGCCGGGTCCAGCGGGCGCGGGTTTGCGGCAAATCGTATATTCGTTCATGGCGGTCTCCGGTGTGGGTGAAACTACATAGAGTAGAATAGCGAATTGTGTGGCCGCGGGAAAGTGGAATTTCGCGCGCGGCTGTGGTATGCTGTCGGGATGATTACACTAATTGTCGCAATGGACGAGGGCCACCTTATCGGCCGGGGCAATGAATTGCCGTGGCATCTGTCGGGCGACTTGCGTCGTTTCCGCCAGATCACGATGGGTGGCGTACTGATAATGGGGCGCAAAACTTGGCAGTCGCTGCCGGGGAGTAAGCCGTATCTCGACGGACGCATCAACTGCGTCATTACGCGCGATCCGGCGAAGTATGAGTCGTCCACCGACGGGTGCGACGAGGAATGCGGGCCGTTCTTCTTCGACTCCATCGAAGCCGCCGTCGCGTTTAGCCGCGAAACCATTCAGAAGATGACACGCGAGATTTTCATCATGGGTGGGCGCGAAATTTACGCCATGGCACTGGCCTCGGGCGTGGTGGACCGCATGCTGATCACGCACGTCAAAGGCACCCACGACGGCGATGTCTATTTCCCCGAGATCGGTGACGAGTGGGTCGGCCGACTCGATTACGAAGACAAACGCGAGGGGCTGTTCGAGGTGCTCGACTATGTCCGTCGCCCGAAGGAGCTGTGATGGCCACGCGGATTCCAACTTGGCTGAGCGGGTTGCTGTTGCCGCTGGGGTTGTGTTATGGCGCGGCGATGTGGGTGCGTGCGCTGGCGTTTCGGATTGGTCTTCGGCGGAGCTACGCGCCGGGTGTGCCAGTGATTTGCGTGGGCAATCTCACGGTCGGCGGAACGGGCAAAACGCCAGTGGTCGCGACGGTGGTGAGCCTGCTCCAGGCCATGGGGCGTCGGCCGATGATTCTTTCGCGCGGCTACAAATCCAAGGACGGCCAAAGTGACGAGGCGATGCTGCTGGAAAAGCTGACCGGCGCGCCTGTGGTGGTCGATCCCGACCGCGTTGACGGCGCCGTGGCCGCGATTGGTCGTGGCGCGGATGTGTTGGTGATGGACGACGGATTTCAACATTTACGGCTTCGGCGCGATCTGGACATTGTGCTGATCGACGCGACGAACCCATTCGGCGGCGGCTGGTGTCTGCCGGCGGGGCTGTTGCGCGAGCCGGTGTCCGGCCTCAAGCGGGCGGGCCTGGTAGTGATTACGCGAGGGGCGCAGGTCGCCCCGGCCGCGCTGGCCAAGCTCGAACGGTCGGTTCGTCGTCGCACGAGTGTGCCGATCCTCTTTGCGCACCACGCGCCGAAAGAGTTCCGCAGCCTCACGGGCGAAACCGCGCCACTGGATTCGCTGACTGCCCCGGCTGTCGCGTTTTGCGGACTGGGGAACCCGGATGGATTTTTCGCAACCCTCGAGGCCGTCGGTGTCGAGCTTGCGGGTACAACGCACTGCGCGGACCACGCGCACTATACGCCCGAATTGATGGCCCAGCTCGAAGCGGTTGCCGCCGAGTCCGGCGCGACGTCGCTGGTGACTACGGAGAAGGACGGCGTGAAGCTGGACCCCGCGTGGTTCACCATGCCGTTGTGGCAGCTCGCGATTGAGATGCAGTTTTCCGGGAGCGATGCGACGTTGCGCGATGCGCTGTCGGCGGCGCTTGGCGTGGAGGGCGAGGCCTAGATGCACGGAACACTTCTGGTCAATTTGGCGGTGGTATTTCTTCTGGCGATTGCGCTGGCGAAACTGTTCGAGCGATTCCGTTTACCGTCGCTGGTGGGGATGTTGCTGGCGGGGGTGGCGTTGGGCCAATTTGCGAAATCGACCGTGTTGGACATGGCGGGGATTTCGGCCAGTGTGAAAGAATTTCTCGGCGACTACATTTTCATTTCCGGTGATCTTTTGGCGGTATCGGGCGAGTTGCGCACGGCCGCGCTGTTGGTGATTTTGCTGCGTGCGGGACTCGGCATCGACCGTGGGACGCTCAATCGCGTTGGCATTCCCGCGGCGAAACTCGCATGCATTCCGTGCCTGCTCGAAGCGGGCGTGGTCGCGTCGCTGGCGGTGTGCTGGCTGGGCTTTAGCTGGCTCGAAGGCGGGCTGTTGGCGTTTGTGCTTGCGGCGGTTTCACCGGCGGTGGTGGTGCCCGCGATGCTCGACATTCGCGAGTCGGCCTCCCCGCGCGCCAAGGACGTTTCGACACTCATTCTCGCGGGCGCGTCGGTCGATGACGTCGTGGCGATCACGCTGTTTTCGTGTTGCCTCGGTTTTGCGGGCGCGACCGAAGGTGCGTCGTTGGCGGGCGCAGCGGCGAGCATTCCGATTTCGATCCTCACGGGGATTGTCCTCGGCGGGCTGTGCGGGTTCGCCTATGAACGCATCGTCCGCTCCAGCCAGTCCCACCCCGCGCGGCTGACGTTGAAATTCATTCTCGTCGCAATCTTCCTGCACCACCTCGGCGAGCTGAAGTGGTTCCCGCTGGCGTCGCTGCTGGGCGTGATGACGATGGGCTTTGTGGTCTTCGAGAAAAACGAGGCCCTCGCGCACAAACTCGCCACGACGCTCAAGGGCGTGTGGGTCTTTGCCGAGCTGGTCCTGTTTGTGATGATCGGCGCGGTGGTGGACCTGTCGGTTCTCGGCGGAATAGGCCCGGTTGCGCTGGGCGTGATTGCGCTGGGGCTCGTGGGGCGCAGTGCGGGAGTGTGGATGTCGTTGGCGGGATCGCGGTTTACTCCGCGCGAAAAATTGTTTGCAGTGATTGCGTATTGGCCCAAGGCGACCGTCCAGGCGGCCATCGGCGGTGTCGTACTTTTGCAGGTCACGGCCGGGACGATTTCCATTCCCCATGGCCGCGCGGTCGGGGAAGAAATCCTCGCCATCGCGGTGCTTAGCATCGTCATTACCGCGCCGCTGGGCGCAATTCTCATCAAAACGATGTCCCCGCGGTTGCTGGGGACCGAGCAAAAGGATACGTGATATGAAGCACTATATTGACGGCAAGGTCGTTGTGATTACTGGCGGCAGCAGCGGCTTTGGCAAGGCGGCCGCGGGGATGCTTCTCGAATGCGGCGCGAAGGTTGTGATCGCTGCCCGACGCGAATCGATTCTCCAGGAAGCGCTCGGGGATCTTGACGGCGGCGAAAATTGTATCGCCATTTCGGCCGACGCGACGAGCAGTGACGACTGGAACCGATTGATCAATGAAACCGTTTCGACCTTCGGCCGGATTGATGTGCTGGTCAATTGTCACGGCCACGGCGGGACCATCGCGCCGCTGGACACGCAGTCTGACGACGATATTCGCAACACGCTCGACATCAATCTGACCGGCGTGCTGCTGGGTTGTCGCGAGGCGATTCGTGCGATGAAGCCCAATGGCAGAGGGCACATTATCAATGTGTCCAGCGCCTGCGCGGATCACGCGTGGGCGAATTGGAGCGTGTACACCGCCGCCAAGGCGGGGCTGGTGACGTTCACGCGGTGTCTGCATTTGGAGATGGCCGAGTGGGGCGGCAAGGCGACGATGTTTACCCCCGGCGCGGCGCGAACGAAATTCTGCGAGAATTGTGGCGTGGATTTCGAGATGCCCGACGAGTTCCCCGGCAGCGAAGAATTTGCCCGCACGCTGGTCCACTGCATCGACGTTCCGGCCAACACCGTCATCGAAGAGGTGAAGGTCTGGGGCACGGCCCAGCTCAAAGAGATCGGCCAATTTTAGGCGAGCAAAAGAACAAAATCGCAGGGAGTGTGTTTAAGAGGTAGGGGTTGGTGTATCGCCCCGCGACGAAACGACAACACTTTTGGAGACTGAACGATGAAGTATGCAATGACAATGATGATCGTGGCTGGGATGATCCTCGGCTGTGGCGGCGGAAAGAAACCCGTAACGCCCACCACCGAAGGCCCCAACACCGAGGGCGATATTCAAACGCCCGTCAAAACGGTGAAGGCCCCGACCAAGGCTGTGGTGAAACTCACTCCGCCCCCGGCGACGCTGGATCTCGCGGCGGTTTCCCCAGGCAACACGGCGATCTCGCCAGAGGCCGCCATCGAGGCCAGCAAGCTCGTCAATGGCGGCGTGCAGTATCTCGCGAGCAAGGTCAACGCCAACGGCGGCTGGGACATCCAAGGCCGCTTCGAGCCCGCGATTACCGCGCTGGTGCTCAAATGCCTCATTCAGCATCCGTCGATCACGATGGAAACGCCGATGGTCAAGCGCGGCTATGCGCGGCTGCTGACGTTCCAGCAGGACGACGGCGCGATTTATGACCCTAAGCAAGGGCGTGACAACTATTGCACGGCGATTGCCGTGTGCGCGCTGGCGGCCTCGAAAGACCCCGCGCTCAAAGTGAACATGGACAAGGCCGTCGCCCATCTGCGCACGCTGCAGATCCTCCCCGGCACGGTCAGCCGCGACAAGGAAGTCGAAGGCCAGAAAATCACCAAGGGCCATCCCTTTGAAGGCGGCGTGAGCTATGGCAAGCATGGTCGGCCGGACCTGAACAACCTCGGCTGGTGGATGCAGGCGATGAAAGACGCGGGCATTCCCGCCGACGATCCTGCGATGCAGAGCGCCCTGAGCTTCGTGTTGCGCAATCAGGACCGCAAGGAATCCAACTCCATGGCGTGGGCGGAAGACGGCGAAAACAGCGGCGGGTTTATCTATGCGCCCGCCGGGCGGGACATCACCAAGGCCGAGTCCAAAGCCAACACACAGGCCAAAACCTATCTCGCCGAATCGGGCCTCGCGCCCTATGGCTCGATGACCTATGTCGGCCTCAAGAGCATGCTCTATGCCGGGCTCACCAAAAACGACCCGCGCGTCAAAGCTGCCTACCTCTGGCTACGGAAAAATTATACCCTCGAGAAAAACCCCAACATGGCCACCAACCGTCCCGAGCAGGGCCGCTATTTCTATTACAACGTCTTCGCCAAGGGCCTCCGCGCGTTCGGCAAAGACGAAATCACCGATGTCGACGATCCCACCGTCAAGCACAATTGGCGTAACGACCTCGTCGCCCAGTTGGCCAAATTGGTGCGCGGCGATGGCTCGTGGATGAACCCCGCCGACCGCTGGGAAGAAGGCTCGCCAGTGCTGGTGACCGCCTATGAAGTCCTCGGCCTCCAGGAAGCATTGAAGTAGGGCACGAAGGAAGGGCGGAAGATTTTCCGCCCCTACGCACACAGAAAACAGAGCACAGAAAACAGGACGCAGAAAATAGAGGACATAAAAAAGCCCGGGCAACTGCTCGGGCTTTTTCTATTGAGGGAATCCAGGCCGGATTAGTGTTCGGTCTCGACGGCCTTGTCTTTCTTATTCTTCTTGTCCTTCTTCTTATTCTTCTTCTTGTCTTTGTCTTTGCCCTCGCCCTTGGACTTTGCGGCGGTGGGGGCGTATTTGGGATTGGGTTCGGTGGGGATGGGCGCTTTGACGTCCTTGATCCACTTGTTCAGATCTGCAGCGAGTTCCTTGGCCTTGGCGGGTTTTTTCTTGGCGAGGTTGGTTTTCTCGCCGAGGTCGTCCTTGAGATTGTACATCTCGACGTCGCCGGGGTTTTCGTAGTACTGGACATATTTCCAGTCGCCCTTGATGATCGCGCTGCAAGGCCGGATGCGAAAATGTCTGTCTCGCTGGGAGGCGTTGGCGATGTGGCCCTGAAGGTAGACCGGCTCATGGAAATAAATTGCTTCCCGGTCAATCGTGCCGCCCTTGAACAGCGGCATGATGTCGGTCCCGTCGACGGGCTGGGTCGTCGGCAGCTTGCCGCCCGCGAGCTTCGTCAGCGTCGGAAGGAAGTCGATCCCGATCACGGGCGTATCGCATTTCGTGCCAGGTTTGACCACGCCGGGATAGCGCACGCACATCGGCTCGCGGATGCCACCTTCATAGATCATTCCCTTGGAGCCGCGCAGCGGGCCGTGAGTGGTTACGCTGCCGTGGCCGCCGTTGTCGCTGAAGAAAATCACAATCGTATTCTCCGCCAGCTTCAGCTCGTCGAGGGTCTTCATGATCGTGCCGACTGCGTTGTCGGTGACTTCGACCATCGCGGCGTAGGCCGGTTTGCCTTGTTGCTCCTTCTTCGGCAACGCGGCATACTTCCCGACGAGTTCCTTCTTGGGCTGGATGGGCGTGTGAACACCATAGAACGGCAGGTAGAGGAAGAACGGCTTGTTCATCGAGTTGGTGTCGGTGATGAACTTGCACGCCTCCTGAGCGATGCGGTCGGTGATGTGTTCGCCCTTGGGGCCGTCTTTGAGCTGGGGGTTGTTGTAGGGGCTGAAATAGCCGCCCTTGGGGCTACCGGAGTGGTTGCCGGCGATGTTGACATCAAAGCCCTGGTTCTTCGGCCCGTACTCGTCTGTTCCCATGTGCCATTTGCCCATCGAGGCCGTGCGATAGCCGGCGGCCTGGATCGTTTCGCCGATGGTGACGAATTTCGGATCGAGGAGCGTCTCGGTCTTGATGGGGATGATTTTGCGCTGGGAGGCCGGGCCGCGGTCAGAATTTTTGACCGTGAACACACCGTGGCGGGGGGTGTATTGCCCCGACAGCAAGCACGCGCGCGTCGGCGCACAGTTCGGCGCGTTGGCGTAGGCACGCGTAAAGATCATGCCCTGGGAGGCGAGTTTGTCGATGTTCGGCGTGCGGTAATATTTGCTGCCGTTGAAGCCGACGTCGAACCAGCCGAGGTCGTCGACCATCATCAGAAGGATGTTGGGCTTGGGGGTGGTGTCCCCAGCGCAGCTGCCGCAGTGGGCCAGTGCGCGAGGGGCAGCCGCCGCGAGGGCGGTCAGCGACGCATTCTTGAGAAACGTTCGGCGGGTCGGGTTCATGGGGATCTCCGGATAAATGGTTATGTAGTATGGAGAACGGGATTCGAGGGGGAGTATTGCCATAAAAAACGCCCGTCAGAATTGAATTCCGGCGGGCGCTTGTCGTGTTTGGGTGGTCTACTTTTTGCGACGGCGGAGCATCGCCATGCCGCCGAGTGCGAGCAGGCTCATGGTCGCGGGTTCGGGGACGACGGTCGCGGTGATCGTGCCGTCGGCGGCGCCTCCAGCCGACTCGGCGGTGTAGGTCATCACAATGCTTTGGTCTAGCTCGAGGCCGGTGACGTCGACCATGCCAAATTCGCCCGCGAAATTGTCATCGTCCCAGATATTTTGCACGCCAGAGAAGAGGGTGAAGACCGTTCCGGTGTCGGCACCGTTGAGGAAGTCCAGGTCGAGCGTCGAACCGCTTTCAAGTTTCATATCGTTACCGTTGGAGGTCCACTCCGAGAGGGCGTCTTCGGGATTGGCACCGAGGGAGGTGTTGATGTCAAACTTGACGGTCGAGGGGTCCAGGACGATAAAGTTGCCGTTGTTATCGGTCACGGTTACGCCGTCCTTGATGTGGAGGAAACCGTTTTTGATGTTGACATTGTCTTGCAAGTCGAGCGTCCCGCCTTCGAGGATTACGGTGCCATAGTTGCTCCCATTACCGATGTTGAAACTGGCAAATTGCCCGTCGGAGGTGATCCTGCCGCCTTGGAGGATCAGCGTACCGCCGCCGGAGTTTTCGCCGATGCGCGCGACCTTGCCGTCCAGGATGAGCGTACCTTCTTTGACGGTCATCTCCGCGCCATTTATGAGGTTGATATTGTCGGGCAGCATGGTGGTGTGGCCACCTTGGTAGACGACGTCATGATTGATGGTGTAGTTGACGCCGCCGGAGTCTTTGGCGACCAGAGTCACCACGACCGAGCCGTCGTCGGTGTAGTCGGCCGAGTAGATGCGCGATTGTGCGTCCCCCGGATCATTATCCTGGGTTTTGATATAGGCGAAGTGGCCGCCGGCCGTGGTCGTGTTATAGGCGTAGAAGTTTTCGACGTTCTCCATGACCGTCCAGCTGTCGCCGACGTTTTCCGCGCCAGCGTGGGTCAGGACGAGTGTGGCTTTGTTGTCGAATTCCACGTCGAGCGTACCGAGGCCGTCAATGGTACCGATGGCGGTGCCATCGGTGGTCATGTTGAGCTCGCCCTCGTAGGTATCGTTCTTTGAGTAGAGGCGGAGTTTCTGCCCTATCGACACATTGGCGGTCGAACCGATATGAATTTCACCACGGTAGAGTTGGACGGCCGTAGCAGTTGCGGTCAGTGTTGCACCATTGGCAACGTTGAGAATGCCGACTGCGGTCGAGTTCACTTGGCCGATTCGCATCTCATCGCCCGCGATCAACGTGCCTTCGACGTTGATGGTACCGTAGCCATCGCCAACGTTTTTGTTACCAATAAAAATATCCTTGTTGCTACCACTGCTGAGGGTGGTTCCTGTGGAAACAGTCAGCGAACTCGTCCCGCCGTCGCCGACGTAGATGTCGTACTTGCCGGTGCCTTCGGTGGCATGGTCCCAAGTATAGTCCGCCGTAACGACTACATCAAAGCCGTCACCGATGGAGGCGTTGACGTTTCCGCCCTCATAGCGTGGCAGGCCGTTGTCCCAGTTGGTCTCGACGTTCCAGTTTGTTTCAGTGCCGCCGACGCCACCAGTGAAGCTGGTGGTGGCACCAAACGTGGAGAGCGATGTCATAGTGAGCATGAGTGTCGCGAGAATTGCCTTTTTCATTCTGAGCTCCTGCGAGGGGTTTCGAGTCTATCTTCGAAATGTCCAATGTGAACGAGAATTCGCATTGACCGCCTAATGGTTAATACATGATACCATATAAATGTAGTGTGTAAAGGGTCATATTGGGAAATTTTCGACTCAAAATGGGAAATCTGGAATAATCAGAAAAATATGCAGAGGGACAGAATTGGCGCAATATTTCTGATTGTGACCCGTTTGTATAAATTATGGAACTCATACAACTCGGAAAAAAGCGTCCCAGGATTCTGTTTGCCCTTGAATATTACATGGCGGATGTCCACCGTGGCGTGGTGGAGTATGCTCGCCGTGCGGGGTGGATGCTCGATGGGACCTATGCGTATTCGCACCAGATCAATCCGCGGCAAGTCTATGATGGCGCGGTTGTCAGCATGCGTTCGGACGATTCGCCTTTGGCGGAATGTGTTCGCGAGCTTGCCGCCCGGGGGGTTCCAATTGTGGACCTCTCCCGCAAGGATAACTCCTTCCCAAAGGTATGGGAAGATGATCTCGCCATTGGCCAGCTCGCTGGAGAACACCTCCTTGGTGGAGGCCATCGGAGCTTGGGATTTGTGGGGATGACCCCCACGGCGTTGAACATTTTCGATCGCTGCACGGGCCTCAAGGAATTTGCTCGCACGCACGAATGCGACTTTTACGAGATTTGGCTGGACGAGGATGACGTGGCGCAAAAAATGATGGACCTGCCGAGGCCCGTTGGACTTCTTACAGGGAACGACTTGGTGGCGATTCGATTTTTGGAGTTGTGTCTCGAGTATAAAATTCGTGTCCCCGAAGAGTGTTCGGTGTTGGGTGTGGATGATGACGAGCTGCAGGCCTATGCGTCGTACCTCTCTCTCAGTAGCATCAACACCGACCCCGAGGGCAAGGGCTACAAGGCCGCGCGACTCCTCGACGAATTGCTCGGCGGCGCGGCTGTACCGACGGAACCGGTCCGCCTTCAACCGGTGGGCATCAGCCAGCGCGAATCGACCGACGCCATCGCGTTGACACATCCCGAACTTGCCCGGGCGATGGAATTTCTCCGGAAAAACTTTACCAGCCCGATTACCATTTCCGACCTCGACGCGGTGATTGGGATTTCGCGCCGCCACCTTCAGGACCTGTTCCGCAAGCACGTCTCGCGCACACCACTTGATGAATTGTTGCGGCTCCGGCTGAACCATGCGCGGTTGCTGTTGCGGACGAGTTCTCTTTCGATCGGCGACATCGCGCGCCAGAGCGGGTTGGGCAATGCCCATCGCCTGAGTCGATTGTTCCGACAGAATTACAACGTGTCCCCAGGGCGGTACCGCCAGCAATTCAGCGAGACGGCTTCTACATAGGATCTGGGCGAAGCGAGTGGTCTGTGGGCGCGGAAATGCTTGACACTAATCTCCCGGAAGTGGTATGATGTGCTGTGTGGTGCGTTTTCGCGCCGAATTGTATCACCTGTCTCGTCCGGAACTTGAGGTTGTCATGGATAAAATTGATAGCGTAGAGCCAACGAGAGAACAGCCCCGCCCAGAGGCTGGCGCGATGCCTGTGTTTGTCGACTTGGATGGAACCTTGATCACGTCGGATAGCCTGGTGGAAAATATGCTTGGCCATATTCGGTCTCGCCATATCAAGGGGGCTTGGGAGATCGTGTCGTGGCTGCGGCAGGGTAAGGCTCATTTGAAGAGCAAAATTCCCTGTTCCCTCGATGTGACCCAATTGCCTTATCGCCAGAGTCTTATTGAGTATCTCCGCGCCGCACGCGAACAAGGGCGCCCGATTATTTTGGCTACGGCCAGCACTCGGGAGATTGCCGAGGGCGTGGCTGGGCATCTGCCGTTGTTTGATGATCTGCTTACCTCGACGCCCGAGGAGAATCTCAAAGGGGAGACCAAGCTTCTTCGGATTCAGGAATGGTGCGCTTCGCATGGCGCGGATCAGTTTGAATATATCGGCGACAGCCGAGCCGATTCTCCGATCTGGGCCGAGGCCTCCGTCGTCGGCCTTGCCGGCGGTGCGACCAAGGACGAGTCCACTTGGCGCGGACAGTCCAAAGAATGTTTCCTGTTCCCCGCACAAAAATCACCCGGCGTTTTTCCGCCAGCCCTCAAGGCGCTTCGGCCATACCAATGGGTGAAAAACACCCTTGTCTTTCTCCCGCTGTTTCTCTCGGGATCGTGGATTGCGCTGGATCTTTGGTTGCGGGCGGGGTTGATGTTTGCGAGTTTGTGCCTGGCCTCGTCGGCGGTCTACCTCATCAACGACCTGTTTGATATTGAATCGGACCGGGAGCATCCCCGAAAGAAAAATCGTCCCATTGCCAAGGGAACTCTCTTGCCAATGGATGCCGTGTTGTTGTCGGGCATGTTGGCGTGTTTGGCCGTATTGATTCCCCTGATCTTCCAGAGTCCAAAGATGGCGCTTGCCAGTTTGGTCTATATGGGTGTCGCTGCCTTGTATACTCTGTGGCTCAAGCGCGAGGTCATGATTGATGTCATCGTGCTGGCGGGCTTGTATACATTTCGGATTCTGGCGGGCATCGTGGCGACGGGTGTGGTTTTGTCTCACTGGATGCTGGCGTTTTCCATGTTCCTGTTCCTTTCGCTGGCGATGGCGAAACGGTATCAGGAAATGCATATGCCCAAAACCATGAATAAAGATCGCGTCAAAGGGCGTGATTATTTCGTGGATGACATGGCCATTGTCAGCCAGATCGGGACCAGTGCCGCAATTGCCTCGCTCGTGATTTTCTGCCTTTACATTGAATCTCAGGCCCGGGTCCACTATGAGTATCCCTTTGTGCTTTGGCCCATTCCCCCGATGATACTGTACTGGCTGACGCGCTTGTGGGTGATTGCCCATCGCGGCCAGCTCACCGACGATCCGATCGTGTATACGTTTAAAGACAAAATCAGTCTTGCGGTTCTCGGTGGGATCGGCCTGCTGATCGTCGTCGCAAAAGGTTTTTTCTTCTAACCTCACCGACAATTCGCGAAGGGTGTGTTATGAAGATGGACCCTTGTCCTGTCGTGCGGCCGCTTCGAGTGCCAGCAATCGTTTTTTGGTTTCTACGCCACCGGGAGCGCTGAACCCCCCGAGTGATGTTTTACCTACGACGCGGTGGCAGGGGAGAATCAGCGGTGTGGGGTTTCGCCCGAGTGCGCCCGCCACGGCGCGTGCGGCGGTGGGTTGGCCGATGCGCCGCGCGAGCTCGCCATAGGTGATAGTGTCCCCGGCCGGGATGGTGCGCAGGGCGCGGTAGACTTTTCCGGCAAAGGTTGCTTTGTCCGCCATGGCGACGGGGAGGGACGCAAACAGATCTTGTCCCGATGCAAAATAGGTGTCACAGAGTCTCCAGAATGCCTCGGAGAGAGGCGTGTCGCAGCATTGGCCTTCGGGGAGGAGATCGAGTGCGGCGCGCTTGGAGGCCCCCAGCAGCGCGACGTGAATGATGGTCTTGTTGGCGATCGCGACGCCCATGGTCCCCAGAGGGAAGGTGCGGACGGCAAGGGTGATCTTATTCGTTGGGGTGGTTGGCATGATATTCTTGCTCTTCGCGCTGGTGAAGCTCGGCGGCAAGCTCGTCGGCCTTGGGGAGAGTGCTGCCGCGGAGAACCACCCACAGTCCCGGCAACGCCCAGAGCATCGGAATGATGCGCGCCAGCAATGCCATCGGGAGGATGATGCTCGCCGTGCCACCCGCAGAGACGAATGAGCGGATGTAGAGTTCTTCGGTGATGCCGACGCTGCCGGGAGTAATCGGTATGGCGGCGAGGACCTGGATCAGGGGCAGGTAGATGAAATAGCTCCACCACGGTACGTTGAGGCCCATGCCCATGCCGAGCAGCGCAATGCCGCCGAGGAAAAAGATGTGGCCGATCGTGCTGATGGCCCAAGCGAGCAGGAGGATGCGCGAGTGGGTTGCGAGCATTGTGGCACTGTCGCCGGCTGCTTCGAAATGATGGGCGATGGACGTTCGCCGATAGAGCCGGTCCAGGCGGAGTGCTCGGCGGAGTTTCGGGGAAACCATCAGCACCAATCCGCCGCCACAGAGTCCGGCCGCCAAGAATGTGGCCATCGCGCCCAGGCGGAGTTCACTCCAGGGGACGAGGTCGAACCCCAGGCAAATGGTTACACTGAGGAGGCTGAGGAGGACAAAATCGCCCAGGCCAATGAGGCGGTCGGTGACGACGGTGACCAGTACGGGTGCGACTCGGCCTGTGTGGCGGGAGATTTCCCAGGCCTTGACGGCGTCGCCGCCGATGGTGCCCGGGACGATCATATTGTAGAACTGGCCGAGGAAGGTCAGGCGGATGGACGTCGCAAGGGGGATGCGGATTTCCACCGCGCGCAGGAGCAGCCAAAAGCGCACGCCCGTGAGGATCAGGCTGATGCCAAATCCCATTGCCCCCGCGACGGCCACGCCCCAATGTAGTTTGCCCAGTGCCGAGAGAACCCCATCGCGGGTGTCGCTGGAGCCCGGGTCGGTGTAGTCATGGAAGTGGACCTGGGAGACCACCCACCAAAGTAGACCCGCCGCGAGGGCGAGCTTGAAGGCGAGAAGAACAAAATGCAATCGTTTGGATTTCATGTTTTGAATTTCATGTTGAGGTTTTGGAGAGTTCGAGTATACTGTCGCGGCAGAGCAATAGAAACCCGAAACAGAAGAAAGAAGCAATATGGAACTCTCCGGAAAAGAAAAAAAGGCCCTTCGCGCAGTTGGTCAGACCCTTGCTGTGGGTGTTCAGGTCGGTCGATCTGGGATTACTGAAGGTGTCCTCGGTGAAATTGATCGTCGGTTTGAGGAGTCGGAACTGGTAAAAGTGAAGATTTCCGAGAGCGGTAGTGCACGGAAACAGGTGGCCGAAGAGCTCGAAAACCGTGCAAAGGCGGTTTGTGTGGGACTCATTGGGCGTAGTGTGCTGTTGTATCGGGCAAAAACCGAAGAATAATTGCTTCAGCAAAGTCCTATAAACAGGGGCGATTCTCACGTTCGCGAGAAAAAGAGGAAAAAAGCGGGAAAAGGGCTTGACCGAATGGGTAGACATCCGTATATTCCCTCTCCCAACGCGGAACAGACCGCGTGACGCTGACTGACAAACACAGAGCCCACCCGCCATTGCAACACCGAGAGCGAGCGCCAAGCGCCGCGACAGCGATTTTAAGAAAAACAAATAAAATCGAAAAAAGGGGTTGACAACGGGAGGGCAAAACGATAAACTTCTCCACCCTCGAACGCGACGCAAAACGCCGCCAACGAGGGACACCGGCTCTGCCGGCGGACGATATTTGGAAATTGAATAGCGAGTTGTCACGAGGACGTGACCCTTCATCAAGTCATGTTCACGCATGCGATGGTAGGGTATTATATCCAGGCTTCTCCCCTCTTGCGACGGGAGAGCCGCTCGAAATCCTCGTGATAATTTGAAACCATGCCTATTAGAATGTATTGCAAAACATACAGGATAATATGTGTATGGCCCTTTAAATGACAGGATTTTGAGTTTGGTCAACATTAATGACCACGTCGGGTCAACCCCAAAAACTGACCCGACAACCAGAATCAAACGAATCTCCTTCGGGAGTTCAACGATACATAATCGAAGAGTTTGATCCTGGCTCAGAATGAACGCTGGCGGTATGGCTAAAACATGCAAGTCGAACGGAAAGGCTTTCCGGATTCCTTCGGGATGAAGAAAAGCACTCGAGTGGCGAAAGGGCGAGTAATGCTTGGGTAACGTACCCAGTGCTTAGGGATAGCTGCGGGAAACTGCAGGTAATACCTTATGATATGGTTGCATTTCATGATGCGACTATCAAAGGAGGGGACCTCTTCGGAGACCTTCCGGCATTGGAGCGGCCCAAGTCCTATCAGCTTGTTGGTGAGGTAACGGCTCACCAAGGCTTCGACGGGTACCGGGTCTGAGAGGACGATCCGGCGCATTGGGACTGAGACACTGCCCAGACTCCTACGGGAGGCTGCAGTAACGAATATTGGACAATGAACGAAAGTTTGATCCAGCAATACCGCGTGTAGGATGAAATCCTTCGGGACGTAAACTACTGTCAGGGTTTAGTAAGCGAAAGAGGTTAATACCTTCTTAGTTGAACAGACCCACAGGAAGCTCCGGCTAAGTTCGTGCCAGCAGCCGCGGTAAGACGAACGGAGCGAGCGTTATTCGGAATCACTGGGCTTAAAGAGCACGTAGGCGGACTGCCAAGCATTTTGTGAAATCCCTCGGCTCAACCGAGGAATTGCTTGGTGAACTGGCAGTCTTGAGGCAAGTAGGGGCAACCGGAACTCTAGGTGGAGCGGTGGAATGCGTAGATATCTAGAGGAACGCCAGAGGTGAAGACGGGTTGCTGGGCTTGTACTGACGCTGAGGTGCGAAAGCGTGGGGAGCGAACGGGATTAGATACCCCGGTAGTCCACGCCCTAAACGATGTCTACTAGATCGAGGGTTCTCTGACGGATTCTTGGTCGAAATGAAAACGGTAAGTAGACCGCCTGGGGAGTACGGTCGCAAGGCTAAAACTCAAAGGAATTGACGGGGGCTCA